>CACYWT010000014.1:0-53365 GCA_902778175.1 uncultured Ruminococcus sp.
GGTGCCATATATCCGTTCAGTGGGAGTAAAAATCTCCCACTGAACGACAGCAAGCCTACGGCTTGCCTTTGCTTGTTGAAAGCAAAGCTTTTAAAAAAATAACCCGATAAATCTTGAACAGAAAAAATAAATGTGGTATGATATAATTAGAAGCATAATTTTTATCGTCACATACAGTTTTATTAAACCGGAGGATTTATTTGTGAGTGATATCAGTACTACAGAACAGGAACTGACAAAACAGGAGGATTATATTTCCCGGCTTGAGGATATCCTTTATCTCAGGGCAGGGAACCGTCAGCCGCTTGCTTTTGTTCATACCTACGGCTGTCAGCAGAATGTGGCTGACAGCGAGAAAATAAAGGGAATGCTTGTCCGTTCAGGCTGCGCCCTTACGGAACAGAAGGAAGATGCGGATATAATCATCTTCAATACCTGCGCTGTCCGTGAACACGCAGAGGACAGGGTTTTCGGCAATGTCGGAGCGCTGAAGGCGCTGAAAAAGAAAAAGCCGTCCCTGCTTATCGGTCTTTGCGGCTGTATGATGGAGCAGGAGCATATAGCGGATAAGATATATAAAAGCTTTCCTTATGTCGGTCTTGTTTTCGGAACCCATGTTATTCATAAATTCCCCGAGCTGCTTTATCACGCTGTTACCGACGGAAAGCGTGTTTTTGAGCGTGGAAATGACGACGGACAGATCTATGAGGGACTTCCGCTGCACCGCGACGGGAGTTTCAAGGGCTGGCTGCCGATAATGTACGGCTGTGATAATTTCTGCACCTACT
The DNA here is from genome assembly GCA_902778175.1 of uncultured Ruminococcus sp. Lineage (GTDB taxonomy): Bacteria > Bacillota > Clostridia > Oscillospirales > Acutalibacteraceae > UBA1213. The sequence goes on from CACYWT010000014.1 coordinate 789, forward strand.
GCATAGTGCCTCATGTCCGCGGACGTGAACGCAGCCGCCGTCCCGGTGTTATTCTTGATGAGGCGCGTTCAATGGTAAAAGCCGGCTTCAAGGATATCACGCTTCTCGGACAGAATGTCAATTCCTACGGGAAATGGCTTGATGAGGACGTGGATTTTGCCGGTCTGCTTTCTGATGTTGCAGCTATCGAGGGTGATTTCTGGGTTCGTTTTATGACATCGCATCCTAAGGACGCATCAAAAAAACTGATAGATACCATGGCGGAAAATCCTAAGATCTGCAATCATCTGCACCTTCCTTTCCAGAGCGGTTCCGATACTATCCTCAGCCGCATGAACCGCCGCTATACAAGGGAGAAATATCTTGAGATCGCAAATTATGCGAAAAGCCGGATACCCGACCTTTCTCTTACGAGCGACGTTATAGTCGGCTTTCCCGGAGAAACGGAGGAGGATTTTCAGGCAACTCTCGATCTGATCAGAGAAGTGAAATTTACTTCCCTGTTTACTTTTATTTATTCTCCGCGTGTCGGTACTCCTGCGGCGAAATTCGAGGATCCGTATACGCATGAGGTAAAGGCAAGACATATGGGTGAGCTTCTTCGTGTGCAGGAGGAGATCGCAGCTCAGAGATGCGCCGCAATGGTAGGCAGGACATACCGTGTGCTTGTTGAGGAACAGGCAAGAGAAGGCGTTCTCAATTCAAGAACACAGAATAATATCGTAGTTGAGATCGAGGCTCCGGCGGAGCTTATCGGCAGCTTCCGCGAGGTCGAGATAACCGAGGCGAGAAACTGGATACTCAGGGGAAAACTTAAATAATAATCAGGAGGAATATGATATGTATAAGAATTATCTTTTTGATCTTTACGGTACTCTTGTGGATATAAATACAAATGAATGGAAGGCAAGCCTCTGGAAAAATATGGCAATGATTTATTCCGTCAGCGGCGCGCCGTATAAACCGAAGGAAATAAGAAAGGCATATGACGCTTATCTGCAGGACGAAATAGACGCGGTACCGAAGGAAAAATACTATGTTTATCCCGAACCGCTGATTGATAACGTATTCAGACGTCTTTACAGTGAAAAGGGCGTGGAATACAGTGATGAAATGATAAAATATACCGCAAGGGTATTCCGTGCGCTTACAATAAAGTATATCAGGCTTTATCCGGGAGCAAAGGAGCTTCTTGATGCTATCCGCGCTCACGGGGGAAGGATATACCTTCTTTCCAATGCGCAGCGCAGTTTTACAGAGCCTGAGATCCGTATGCTCGGTATCTATGATGAATTTGACGATATAATGATCTCCTCGGACGAGGGCTGTGCAAAGCCTGATAAGAAATTCTATGAATGTATGCTGAAAAAGCATGATCTTGACCCGGCGGAAACAATAATGATCGGAAACGACCAGAATACGGATATCCGCGGATCATATGAAGCAGGACTGGATTCGCTTTATGTTCATACAAATATTTCTCCCGAGGTAAAGGGGGAGCTTTTGTCAAAGTATACTATAATGAGCGGAAGCCTTATCGAAGCGCGCAAGGCTCTGTTCGGAGAATAAATATATAAGGAGCTGCTGCATCATCGGTAATGCAGCAGCTCCCTGCGTTTATTTGAAAATATCCAGCGCGATCGCAAATATTTCTCTTGTTACAAGATTTGCGGTAACGAACCGGGCTGTCGGTGCGCTGACCGCTCCGGGATTCAGTCCGTTCCGTGATGCGATATTCCCAGCGCGGAATTCATGGTACCAGTCTGTTACAATAGCTACGTTTTCGCTAAAACCGTTCTGACGTATTATTTCAGCGGAATATCTGATGTTTTCGTCCGTTGTGGTGGAACGCTCCTCTTTATACAGTCTGTCGGGCGATATTCCCTTGTCCGTCAGATAGCGGTACATACATTCGGCTTCGCTGATTTTTTCGCGTTCGCCCTTTCCTCCGGAAAGTATGGCTTTTGCATCGGGATTTGACGCAAGATGGTCATATGCCGTGTCAAGCCTCAGGCGCAGCGTATAGCTCGGCTCATCGCCTCTTACCTCACAACCGAGAACTATAACGGTAGCATCCTTTTCCGGAGCTTTGCCGCTCCCGTAAAACATCAGGCATAATGCAGTTATGACATACAATACAAACAGTATCAGCAGGGAAATCAGTGTAAAGAATAATATTTTTCCTCCCTTTGTTTTCATCATGCGCCGCGCAGCCAATTTGATGAATCCGAAAAAGACAGCGCACAATGCCGTTAACGAGAAAAAGCTTATTCCGGCAATGCTGCCGAAACCTATGAATCCCGAATCAAGATACCAGTATATCATTCCGAGTGAAAGTATTACTGCTGCGATACGCAGGATTATTTCTGTTATCAGTAACGGCGTTATTACATTTTTTACTTTTGTTTTTTCATTCATTTTAATTTCCTCCGGGAAGTGCTGCTGATATTGTACTTATTTCACACAAATATAGTATTATTCTATTTTGAAAAAAGGATCTTGTCAATAGTTATTTTGACCGAAAAACAGAATCGTCGCATATAACATAAAAAATGCGGAAATTTATAAAAAATAACGCTTGACATTGAAAATAATACATTTTGTTATTTTTTTGCCGAAATAATTACAAATTAGTCACGGTTGAAAGCTGCTGTGAACAATCAACAGGGTAAAAAAACCGATGAATTCAACTTTTCAACCGACTTTTCCACATTGATCCACTTGAATTTCCCAACATTTCAACCGAGTTTTCAACATTTACACATTGTATAATTCTTTTTTTATTTCCGGCAGAAAATAATACAGGGGGATTTATGTGAAAAATATCAAACGGATTCAATAAGGGAATGTGTCCTGATGTTTAAGGATTTTATAGCGGATATATCTGAGTGTGATATCCTCTCCGTTGTCCTTTAGCATTTTCAACAATTTTTCAAGAAGTGCGGCGGTATCGGGGTGAATAATATAGTGAGAACGGGAATTCATATAATAATTATACGGGTCGGCGTCAGTATAATCCCTGCCCCGGTAATTTTTTGATGCGGCAACTCTGTCGCAGAACATTTCTATGACATAACGCAGAGGCATTTTCATGCCGACCATATCATGTCCCTCCTGCAAGCCGTAATCTATCCAGTATTCAAGATGATGCTTGTTTCTGCCCTTATGGTGCAGCCATGCGCTGCTGTAGCCCTTATCCTCGCGTTCGGCATTATTAGGGCTGCAGGTACCCTGATAATACCTTGCTCCCACAAGAAATTCCACAGGGTTATATTTTGACATATCGTGCAGAAGTCCCTGTTTATAAAGACCGACCTTGAAACAAAGCTCCATGACGAGATATTTATGATGATTGATAGTTTTCAGGTGTTCTATCCATTTCATTCCTGTCACTCCGTATCTGATTTATTACTATTATTATATAATGAATCGCTTATCAGTTCAATACCGTACCGGGATTTTGGAAAAACCGATATAACCGCAAAGTATGTCCCCCGCCTCTAAGGCGGGTGCCATATATCCGTTCAGTGGGAGTAAAAATCTCCCACTGAACGACAGCAAGCCTACGGCTTGCCTTTGCTTGTTGAAAGCAAAGCTTTTAACTGCGGCTGAGAGGTGTCCACCGGACACCCGCGCCCTCTATAGGCGGCGGATGCCATACGTGCATCGGTGGTGGGTTAAAATCCCCCCACCGATGTCCGCAGGAGCTAAAGCTCCACGACGTCTGTTGACTGCGTCGCTTGCTCCAATCAAGCGAGCTTGTTGGAGCTTAGCTCCTTGTTTAATATGGTCCGGTGTATTACTTGCAATTACAGACAAAAAATGATATTATAGTTAGCGTAACGGCGGAAGGATGGGAAATATGGCACTTGTTACGGTACAGGATCTTATGATGGAATTCGGACAGCAGCGTTTGTTCGAGGATATGAATTTTGAAATACAGAAGGGTGACAGGATCGGACTTATCGGCGTCAACGGCTGCGGAAAGACAACTCTTTTCAAGCTGCTGACAGGGGAATATATCCCCGGCGGCGGTACGATCGTTATAAATAAGAATACAACTGTCGGATATATGGAGCAGCACGTCTGCCGGAATCTTGACAGAAGTGCTTATGATGAAGTGATGACCGTTTTTGACGATCTGACCGAAATGGAAAATGAGCTTGAATCGCTTAACGTACTGATCGGCTCGGTCAGCGGAGAACTTGACGAAATGGTCAGCAGACAGGCTTTCCTGCATGATGAATTTACCCGCCGCGGAGGTCTGACCTGCCGCAGCAGGGCAAGATCTGCGCTGCTCGGTCTTGGCTTTGACGATAATGAGATGAAACTCCCGGTAAGCAGTCTGAGCGGCGGTCAGAGGGCAAAGCTCCAGCTTGCAAAGCTGCTTTTGTGTGACGCTCAGCTGCTGCTTCTTGATGAGCCTACCAACCATCTCGATACCGAAAGCATACAGTGGCTGGAGGATTATCTTATCGGCTCTGACTGCTCCTACATAGTTATATCCCATGACCGTTATTTTCTTGACAAGACGACTAACCGCACATTTGAAATAGAAAACCGCAGAATGTGCCGCTATAAAGGAAATTATACCGCTTTCCTGCCGCAGAAGGAAGAGCATCTTCTCAGTATGCAGAGAACATACGATAATACCATGAAAGAAATAAACCGTCTTGAGGGTATCGTTGAGCAGCAAAGGCGCTGGAACAGGGAAAAGAATATCCGTACCGCTGAAAGTAAAATGAAGGCTATCCGCCGTCTGGAGCAGACTCTCGAAAGGCCTGAAAACGCGCCCTCATCGATACGCTTTGATCTTGGCATCAGGAACCGCAGCGGTGATGACGTTCTTACGGTAAAGGGACTGGAACTTTCCTTCGGGGAAAAAAGACTGTTTTCCGGAGTGGATATGGAAATACACAGGGGCGAAAGAATATTCATACTCGGTCCCAACGGCTGCGGAAAGACCTCGCTGCTCAGGACCCTGCTCGGAAAATATAAGCCGCGTTCAGGCTATGTACGCTTCGGAGAGGGCGTCAGAACGGGCTATTACGATCAGATACAGACGGGTATGGACAGTGAAAAAACTGTTTTTGAGGAGCTCAGCGACCGTTTCCCTGCAATGACGAATACCGAAATAAGGAATACCCTTGCTCGTTTTCTGTTTAAGAACGATGATGTATTCAAGCCGCTTTCGACCCTCAGCGGCGGAGAAAGGGCAAGGGTGCTGCTGACAGAACTGATGCTTGCAGGAGCGAATCTTCTGTTTCTTGACGAGCCTACGAACCATCTTGATATCAATTCGTGTGCAGCATTGCAGGACGCCCTTGCGGATTATGAGGGAACTCTGATAATCGTATCTCATGACCGTTACCTTATCAACGCCCTTGCAGACAGGATACTGTATCTCACTCCCGGGGGGATAAAGGAATATGAGGGCAGCTATGAGGATTATCTCGAAAAGGCTGATCCTTTCGGGAAAAAGAAGACTGCTCCCGTAAACCGGGAGCAGGGCGAAAAACAGACGGAATACCGCAAAAAGAAAGAAAATGACGCTCAGCGCCGACGCGACAGGGCAAGGCTGACCCGTCTGGAAAAGGAGATCGCGGAAGCTGAGGAAAAGCTTTCTTCACTTAATGAGGAGCTTAACGATCCCGAAACGGCTGCGGATTATGAGAAGGTGCTGAGTATTACCTCAGAGATAAGCTCCTGCGAAAGCTCGCTTGAAGTCATGTATGAGGAATGGGAAACTCTTTCCGAGAGAACGGAATGACCCGTCGCATGAAAAAACTCCGTACCCGAGGGTACGGAGCGCAAACGATTCAGCAAAGATATTTTTTGACATCATCATAAAAGCTTTCCGGTATTGTATCCACCGGAACATGAAGAATCAGAGGATTTGAGATGTCCAGACTTATGATACCTATGAGCGAATGTGCGTCGATCGTATAGATATCGGAAATAAGATTGATGGGCAGCTTTTCATATTTGGCTACGGTGGCTACGAACTCCTTGACATGAGACAGATCTTTGAAAAAAACTTGTGCTTCATACATGATAATTTCGTCCTCCTTGATCGGAAAGCAATTTTCTTTGGTTTTGATATACTAATTGTAACAGTATTTGAGGTGCAGGTCAACCGTAAAAAGACCTATTTTGCCGAAAATTGTTTTTTTCGGAGTAATTATGATATTTCATAACATATAAGGATTATTTTTATACTATTTAACATCTTTGCATAGAAATAAATATTCACAAACAGATGTGTCGGAGGAAGCAGATAATGAAGGTAAGGATATATACGCTCGGCTGCAAGGTCAATCAGTTTGAATCGCAGGCAATGCTCGGTCAGCTCATACAGGAGGGCTTTGTCGAAGCAGGGGACGGAGATGCTGCTGAGCTGACGATAATCAATTCCTGTGCTGTCACTGCGGCAAGCGAAAGCAAGGCAATGAAGCTTATACGCAGGATAAAAAGGGAACAGCCCGATACAGCCGTACTGCTCACGGGATGTATGGCACAGACGCTTGCCGATGGTCATGAAATGCCGGAGGGGGTCGATATCGTTCTCGGAAATAAAAGGCGGAGCGATCTTGTCGGGGTAGTGAAGGATTATTTTTCACAGCGCCGCAGGATCACCTTTATTGAGCCGTATTCAAAGCGTGATGATTACGAGGATCTTGAGGTCAGCACGTTTTCCGGCAGGACAAGAGCTTTTCTGAAAATCGAGGACGGCTGCAACCGTTTCTGTTCCTATTGTATTATACCCTATGCCCGCGGAAGAGTACGCTCCTGCACCAAGGAATATATTGACAGGGAAGTAAAGCTTTTTGCCGGAAACGGTTATAAAGAGATCGTGGTCGTCGGGATAAATCTTTCCTGCTACGGCAGTGATATCGGGCTGAGCTTTGCCGACGGTATTTCGGCAGCCTGCAGTGCTGCCGACGTCAGGATAAGACTCGGTTCTCTGGAGCCTGAATCAATGGATCACGAAACACTGAAAGTCTTTGCATCATTCCCGAATTTCTGTCCGCAGTTCCATCTTTCGCTGCAAAGCGGCTGTGACGATACTCTCAGGCGTATGAACAGGCATTATACCACAGAGCAGTACAGGCAGATAGTAAACGATATAAGGCAGGTATTTGACAATGCAGCAATAACTACTGACGTGATGGTCGGCTTTGCCGGAGAAACAGACGAGGAATTTGAGCGTTCCGTCAGATTCGTTGAAAGCATTGGTTTTGCTAAGGTCCATGTATTCCCATATTCACGCCGTCCGGGTACGTCTGCCGACAGAATGGACGGTCAGATCGACGAAGGCACAAAAAAGCGCCGCGCTGCGGTAATGGCTCAGGCGGCGGAGCGTTCAAGACAGAAATTCCTGCAAAGTCAGGTAGGGAGGACTGAACCTGTACTGATTGAAACAAGAAACGAAAACGGAATGTATGAGGGTTATACCCCGAATTATACCCCTGTGCTTGTAAAGGCGCAGGAGGATCAGGTCAATACCGTTGTCAGCGTAAAGCTTACATCTGTCTGCGGCGACCGCTGCGAAGGACAGATCCTGTGATCGCAGATTAATATATACGGAAAAAGCTGTCCCCCGAAGGGACAGCTCCTTTTTTTATCAGACCATAGTACGACCGCCTCTGAGTTTTACGTCAGAGGCGGTCATACTGAAAATTCGGAGGTCTTACATAAAGACGTGTATTACTGATAATCAACAACGTCTACCCAGCTCTTGAGGAAATCTTCCTCGCCGGGAATACGTTTTACAAGCTGTGATGCCGCTACTATCGGAAGCCACTGCTGAACATACTGCTTTGCAGTGTCGCTTTTTTTGCAGAAAATATCCAGATAAAGATCGGCAAGCTTTTTGTCTTTCAGAGCAAACAGAAGATAAGTTCTTGCTGCATCTGCGGAAGCGTTTCCCTGAGTGGCGTGTGACCAGTCGATGATATGGGGATTGCCTTCATTGTCAATAATTATATTTGAGGGGTTGAAATCGCCGTGACAGAGCTTGTTATGCTTAGGCATACTGTCAAGTCTTGTGTGAAGTTCATATCTGATTGTCGCATCGACCTGTCCGCCGAGAGATGAGATCTTGCGGTTCATCTTGTCCTTCAGCTTGTTGAGCAGCGGAGCCTTCTTGCTCTGAACCTTGAGCTGCAGATCAACAAAATCATTCATATATTTTTCGATATTATCGGGATCCTCCTGCATGATCTGCTCAAGAGTCCTGCCCTCGACATATTCCATTGTGATAGCCCACTGACCGTTTACGACGGAAACAGCCTTGAGCGCCGGTATCGGCAGACCTGTTTCCTCAACTCGTGACTGGTTGAGCGCCTCATTAAGTATATCGGATTTCGGGAATTTTTCTGAAAATTCTTTTATTACGACATCGCCGTCTCTGTAAATCTTTTTTTCTTTTCTTTCAGCTATCAAATCCATATGTTTTAGCTCCTTTCGGATCATGATTCGGTTATACTACCAATTCTTATTATACTACTATTATTAAATAAAGTATAGGTGAAAAATGCAATAATTTTTGTGCGTTTTTTTAGTAAATCAGACAAAATATATAAAATATTTATATGATTTATTATGTATTATACATATTAATATGCCAGAACCTCATGTCCGTCTTCGGTTACAAGCACCATGATCTCCCACTGTGCCGATGGTTTTCTGTCTGCGGTATAGATAGTCCAGTTATCCTTTTTGTCGCAGAAGATCCTGCTGCCGCCCATATTTACCATTGGTTCGATAGTGAAGATCATTCCCGGGACGAGAAGCATTTCTTCTCCTGCTTTGGAAACGTAGCTTACCCACGGATCCTCATGAAATTCCAGTCCGACTCCGTGACCGCCGATCTCGCGCACAACGCTGTATCCGTTTTTCATAGCGTGTTCATTGACTGCCTGTCCCATATCTCCGAGGAAAGTCCAAGGCTTCACCTTTTCCAGACCGATATCCACACATTCCTTTGTTACCTCAACGAGTCTGCGTTTTTCCTCGCTGACATTGCCTATGCAGAACATACGGGAAGAATCGGAAAAATAGCCGTCAAGGATAGTACTGCAGTCCACATTGATGATATCGCCGTCTTTAAGTATGACCTTATCAGATGGTATACCATGGCAGACAACTTCATTTATTGAGGTACAAACGCTTTTGGGATAGCCCTCATAATTAAGGGGAGCGGCAATTGCGCCGAATTCCTTTGTTTTCTGAGCCACAAGGTCGTCGATATCCTGGGTAGACATACCCTCGCGTATATTCTGCGCAACATAATCAAGGACAGCGATATTGACCTTACAGCTTTCGCGTATTTTTTCAATCTGAGCAGGAGTTTTTATAATGCTGTGATCGGGGACTTCATGTCCCTGACTGCGGATATATGCGATCTTGTCGTCAAATTCCTCATGGCATTTTTTATATTTCTTACCGCTCCCGCACCAGCACGGATCATTTCTTCCAAGCTTATTGCTCATTCCCATCAGCCTTTCTTTTTTCTTTATGCCAAAGCAACACCGTACCAAAGCCGCCTGACGGCTCAGTAGTGATTCCTTAATATTATACTATTTTCAAAGGAAAAAGTAAAGCCCTGCGCCGGTCGCAGTTTAATATATTGAACAGGGGGCGCATTAGTCCTGATCTTCCGATATCCGCATAGGAGTGAAAGCTGTATCGTGATAAACGGGTGTGACAAAATTTTTTTCCGGGCATATATTGTACCACAGGGAAAAATAAACAGGATAAGATGTTGCAAAAAAATATCCGGAACAGCATTTCGCTGACCGGACAAATAAGGAGTGAAGCATATGATCTGCAATTATGAAAACTGCCGCTGTGAAAGCGGAAAAAACGACTGCGGCTGTATGAAAGGAATAATGATCCTCGTCAGCATTATTGGCGGATTGGTATTTGCGGCTGCTGCTGTGCTGCTTTTTATCAATTCCTTCATCACACAGGTCAATTTCTTTGTATGGACGGCTCTTATAAGCGCTCTGGTGTATCTGTTTGCATTGATAGCCGTTTCTGCGGCAAAACCGGACGGCAGCGCAGGACTTTGTGTGCGTTGTAACAGCGCAGGTCTGTTTACCGGAATATTCGGTACTGTCTTTTCGGGCGCTCTTGCGGTTTCTGCCGCGCTTGCAGTCGGAGATATTTTCTCGATCATAATTCTTGCGCTGACTGCATTCTTCTTTGCGTTCATGATCATCAGTTCTCTGTTTCTGGTGAAATGTATCACAGAGTGATTCAGACAAGCGCCGTGACACAGCGGTCAAGTCCTGAAATATCCTTGATAACACGGATATTCCGCGCACCCTCTTCCCGTAAAAGCGCAGGAACGCTTTTTCCCTGATCTTCACCGATCTCAAGCGAGATTATCCCTCCGGGGCGCAGCTTTCTGAGCCAGTGCCGCGCAATTACACGGTAAAGGTCGAGCCCGTCCTCTCCGCCGTCAAGCGCAATGACAGGCTCCGACTGAACCTCCTTTTGCAAAAGAGGTATTTCCCTGCTGCATATGTAAGGCGGATTGGATATCACCGCGTCAAAGCTTCCGTCGGCATAACGGCTGTGAAGAGTGCGGATATCCCCATTTACCGCGGTTATGTTTTCCGCATGATTGTGTTCAATATTTTTCAGAAGATAGGGGAAGGCTTTGCCGGAAAGCTCCGCTGCAATTATATCAGCTTTGGGATAACGTGCGGCAAGGGCGATCGCTATTGCTCCGCTGCCGCTGCACAGATCAATTATTTTCGGGGCAGGATCATCTCCGAGCAGGGAAATGCATTCTCTGACGCAGACTTCGGTATCGTCACGGGGGATAAGCACACCCTCTCCGACGTAAAGCTCCGCGTCCATGAAACTCCATTTCCCGATAATGTATTGCAGCGGAAATCCCTGACAGCGTTTTCTTACGGCTTCGTCAAAGGCTGCAAGCTGCGTTTTGTGAGCCTTGCAGGGTATTCCCGGCTCAAGATCAAAGCGTGTCGTTCCGAGAAAGTGTTCCATCAGGCACCGTATGTCATAATCCGAAAAGTCACAGCCGCTGTTTTCAAGGGCAGCGGCTGTGTTGTTGTATATATCACGATTTGTCATTTTTAATAATGTCCTCTCCGTTTTCGGGGATAACGTCCTTCATTGCTTCGATAGCGACCTCGATCATATCATCGGCAGGCTCTTTTGTTGTGATATGCTGCATCCATACTCCCGGCGCGGCAATTATCCTTGTCAGGAAATTGTCATGTCTGCCGCAGATCTTGATAAGCTCATAGCCGATACCGACCGTTACCGGCAGCAGACAGAATTTGACGGCAGGACGTATGACAGGATGATTGATCGGTATGAACAGACCGATTATGATGCCGACAATAAGCATCAGGATAAGAAAGCTTGTTCCGCATCTGGGATGGAAACGTATCTGCTTTCTGACATTTTCGACCGTAAGCTCCAGACCATGCTCATAGCAGAATATAGTCTTATGTTCGGCGCCGTGATACTGGAATACCCTCTTGATATCCTTGTTAAGTGTACACAGAGCCATATATACGAGGAAGAGTATCACACGCAGGATACCCTCGAAAGCCGACTGCCAGAAAACCTGAAGTCCCATTACCGGTTCAGTCAGAAATGTCGCATAGCCCGATACCCAGCGGAAAAGCCAAGTCGGTACAAAATAGAATACGCCGATACAGAAGGCTACTGCTATCACCGTGGATATGACCATGATAATGCTGACGATCTTGTCACCGAAATGCTTGTCGATCCATTTGTCAACCTTGGACATTTCTTCTGTTTCGTCCTCTTCTTCGTCAAGAGCCTTGTCCGCCGACATCATCAGCGCCTTCTCGCCTGTCACAAGAGAGTCTATCATATTAACGACTCCGCGGATAAGCGGCAGGCGCAGGATCTTGTGTTTCTTTGCCCAGTCGAGCGGCTTGATCTCCTCCAGCTCGATCTTGCCGTCGCTTTTTCTTACGGCAACGGTACATTTTTTCGGACCTCTCATCATAATGCCTTCCATCAGCGCCTGTCCGCCGATGGATGTTACTATCTTCGTTTTTTCCCTTTTCATTATTGTTCCTTTCCTTTGTCATAGACTTACGGCAACACCGCACAAAGAACGCCTTACGGGTTTTCGTTTTCTTCTTCCTCTGGTTCCTCGACAACGACAGGAATGGAAATGGAAACCGTTGTTCCCACTCCCTCGGTGCTGTCGATATCAAGCTCGCCGTGGTGCAGACGGACTATCTCGTCCGCAACGGCAAGACCTATACCCGAACCGCGTACAGTCTGGTTTGCCTTGTAGAATTTCTGTTTTACCTTTGGCAGATCCTCTGCCGGAATACCGCAGCCGTTATCCGCGACTGTAATGATGATATGGTCGGCAACGACCTCTACGGTTATATTCACAACTCCGTCGGAGGAGGAATATTTCAGCGCATTGTCTATAATATTTATGAATACCTGGCGCAGACGGTTCCTGTCGCCTATTACGACAGGCAGAAGATCGGGCGCCTCGTAGGTGATATGCTTGTTTTCCTTTGCGGCGCGTTCCTTCTGCATATATATGGATTCGTCAAGCTCTGCAAGGATATCGACCTTATCCATTATAAGCACCATTCTGTCCTGCTGGATCCTGGAGAAATCAAGTACCTCCTCGACTATGCCGCCGAGACGTTCGGTTTCCTTGATTATAATGCCCATACCCTTTTCGAGAGTACGCTTGTCATTGAATCCGTCCATCTGCATGGTTTCCGCCCAGCCCTTGATAGCCGTCAGCGGAGTGCGCAGCTCATGGGATACGGAGGATATGAAATCATTTTTCAGCTTATCCGCTGTGCCAAGCTCACCTGCCATGTAATTGATCGTATCGCAGAGATCACCGATCTCGTCATCATAGAATTTATTGATTCTGGCATTGAAATCGCCTCGCGCGATCTTTTTTGCGGTATCGCTTATCTCGCGGACGGGGCGGACTATGGAGCGCAGGAAATATGTGCTTGATATGAATATGAAGAACATGATAAGTATTCCTGCAAGACCTACCAGAGAAATAGCGATAAATATTTTCCTGTCGGCTTCCTCGAGAGAAACGACATATCTTATTGCTCCGAGTATTTCGCCGTTGTCGCCTGTTATCACCCGCGTCAGAGCCATGATCTTTTCACCGGAGCTGTTTCTGCCGTACCAGTCGGCGCGTTTTTCTTCGGATGCGGCTGCGGCGTTGTAATCGGGCATATCCTGATTCTTTTCCGGAGTAAATCCGGTGGAATTGATTATCGGTTCTCCTTCATTGCTTATTACGACAAGCTCCATCATTTCCTTATCGGGAAAGCTTTCCACATAATCGACAGCTTCGTCGGTAAATGATGTTGTTCCGCTGAATATTCCCGTCAGTTCTCCCGATCTGCCGCTGAGGGTCTGTCTTATGCCGTTGTAATACAGACTCTGCACAACGACCGCAAAAGCGACAGTCAGTATACACAGGATTATCAGAATAACGCCGAAGGTATTCATTACCCAGCGTTTAGTTATACCCTTCAATATATCAGCCCCCTTTGCCTTACTGCTTTTTGCGGCTTATCCTTCCCATTTGTAGCCGAGTCCCCATACGGTGACTATGTATTTCGGGGAGGAGGGGTTAGCCTCGACCTTCATGCGCAGACGGCGGATATTAACGTCAACGATCTTTTCCTCGCCTACATACTGCTCGCCCCAGACGTATTTCAGTATCGCGCTCCTGTCAAGGGCAATGCCAGGATTGGAGAAGAAATACTCCATGATCTGGAATTCGACCTGGGTAAGATCAATGAGCTTTCCGTTTTTCTTGAGGGAATGGTTTTTCAGATTAAGTGTGAAATCGCCTGATTTGATCTCTTCCTTGAAATTATTCTCACTGCGCAGCTCGGCTATGGCGATACGTCTGTAGAGAGCGTCTATTCTTGCGACAAGCTCCATCGGGCTGAAGGGCTTTGTCACATAATCGTCAGCGCCGTGCATAAGACCGGAAACCTTGTCCATTTCCTGAGTTTTTGCAGTAAGCATGATAATGCCAAGGCTGCCGTTGCGCTTGCGCAGCTCCTTGCAGACGCTGAGACCGTCCATCTCGGGCATCATTATGTCGAGTACGGCTATATCGAAATCTCCGCCGGCTTCGTCATATTTCTGCAAAGCTACTGCGCCGTTTTCTGCTTCGGTAACATTGTAGCCTGCGCGCTCCAGATTGATCACTACAAATTCACGGATGGCAGTTTCATCTTCGGCTACGAGTATATTTTTCATTGATAAAACCTCTTTCTGTCAGTATTTGTTTCACAGCTTGTTATTTCATCACAACAACAGAGCGTTCAAGCTCTTCCTTGCTCAGCTTCATGCTTTCGTCCGTAGTATAGAGCCTTGCGGCAATGATATATTCATTGTTTTTCTTGTTGATGGTTTTCTGAACTAAATATTTGTCCTGTTCCGCCTTGCTCCATTCTGTCTGAGTGAACCTCTTTATCGAAAGAAGCTGTTCACCAAGCGAGGACGAATCCTTGTTCCATTTATAGAATTCGATGCATCGGTCGTCTGCATGATTTACCGCGGTGACATTGCCGTTCCACTTGTCCGGGATAATGAAATAATATCCGTCGTTGTAATTTGTGACGGTGGACGTTTTCTGTTTGAGTGAGCCGTCTTTTATCCGCAGCTGTTTCCATGAGGTCATGCTGCATACGCTGCTTGCCTCTGTTCCGGGGGGCGCGGGCATGGGGGAAACGACCGGTACTTCGGTAATGCCGTCACTGTCGATATCCCTTGCAGTGATGACGTCCTTCCGGGTGGTGATGTTGTTGACCGTTCCGTTGCTGCCCACCGTTACCAGCGGATTTGCAAGCGTATTTGTTTCCTTATTGAAATAGATAAGCTGTGTTGTCATCAGATCGCCGGGCTTTGAGCCTTCAAGGATTATTCCCGGACAGCGGTTGTCGATCATTCCGCAGCTTATTGATGAAAATTCCGTCACCTCGGAATCAAGCTCGATGGAGAATTTGGCTATCGGCTTTTTTTCCTGTTCGGAATATTGCAGCAGCTTTGCCGTAGACGGCGATTTCTCATTTCTAAGCGACAGCAGGATAATATCAGCAAGATTATCTCCTGTCAGGTCGGTTATCACAAGATCGGTATAGTTTTCGTCGAGAGTCATCTCTCTTGCTCCTTCGCCCTCGAAGGAATACGCGCTGAGGTTGTTCACGCCTGTATTATAGGTAGACCAGCCGACAAGTATTTCTTCTGTGCCGTCGTTATTGATATCGTCAAGAATAAGACGGTCAACCCCCGTTCCGGGATTGGAAAAGCTCCCAAGACATACCCATTCTTCGGGATCCTTTTCCGTATCGTGCTTTATGATCGAGATATTAAGCTTTGAATCATTTTCCGTTGCATAAAATGCGGCTGCATATTCGTTTTTATCTCCTGAGGCGGTGAATATTGTCACGGCACTCCGGTGGTCGCCGTTTTCGGGATATTTCATCGAATAGCTGCTTCCGGCTTCCTCGCGGATTATATTCTGTATTTCGGCGCTGTCGCCTGTTGCCCTCGGTGGGCGCAGCAGCGTTTGTTCACCGAAACTTATATCCGCGCAGCCGCTCAGCAGTACAGTGCAGAGCAGGCATATGCCGATCGTCAGATTAGACTTTTTCAAGTTTGATTCACTTCCTTGCTGTCTTTACGAAATGACCTGAGCTTCCTTTTTTGCAATAAGGAATTTGATCTTTATTCCCTCATCGGAAAACATCTTTTCATGCTCGGTGATGATATTCGGCGCATAGCCGGAATTATGCAGATCATAGGTTTTGTATTCGATCCTGAAACCACATTCCTCAAAATATCCGAGGCTTTCCTCAAAAAGCTCATCGTCATCTGTTTTGAAATGTATCTGTGCGCCGTCCTTCATGAATTCACGGTACTGCACAAGCTGTCTCGGATGCGTCAGACGGTGCTTTTTATGTTTCTTCCTCGGCCATGGATTGCAGAAGTTTATGTAAATGCGGTCGCATATTTTTTCTCCGGGAAGAAAAAGCTCCGATATTTTTTCGATATTGTATGCGCACAGCAGGATATTTTCCGGCGCGAGATTTCTTTCCTCATATGCTGCGGCGATTTTTCTTCTTGCAACTCCCAGCATCTTGTATTCGAGATCGAGGGCGAGATAGTTTATATCCGTATTGTTTGTTGCCGCCTGAGCCATGAATCCGCCCTTGCCGCAGCCAAGCTCGATATGAAAGGGCTGCTCCTGCGGAAAATGCTCAAGCCAGTGTCCTGCGATATGCTCCGTATCCTTTATAAAAAACGGACAAGCCTCAAGTTCGGGCTTTGCCCAGGGTTTATTTCTCATTCTCATAGGTTTTACCTCATCAGCAAAATTATATACCTATCTATTATAGCAAAATAATAATAAAAATATTTTCTGTAAAAGAATTATATTACACTGCCTGAAATAAAAATAATTCTTTTTTATTGCGCATATAATATCCGGGGTGATATGATGAACAGCAATATGAAAAACGTATCGGCAATAGGTGAACATATCGGCTTTTTTCTTGATTCGGCGGCGCTTTATGATATTCTGGCAAGATCGGCTCCGTCAGAGGGCGAAAAAAGACAGCTCGGCGCATTTGCTGACGAATGTCGCGCTACGGCTGAAAAGCTCGGCAGGGTATACCGTCAGCGGACGGGACGGTTTTTCGATCCGTCACCCTCTCAGATAAGGGAAAGCGGTTCCTTCCGCGCTGTGCTGAGGTCAAGACTGAAAGAAGAGGTGGCGGCATCAAGAAAGCTCAGGGACGCTTACCTCGGCAGCGGAGATAATTTCCGTCTTAAACAGGCATTATTCACGGCATTCAATGACGCATTATGCCGCGCAGCATCGCTTTCGGCTATGCTGACAGCGTAAAAGACGCCACTGTACAATAAATTGTATTAATTTTGCCAAAGTGAGAGTAAAGTACACTTGCATTTGATGACAAATAATTGTATAATAGGGTTGTAATCAAAAACGGAAGGAATGGATCAAAATGGCAATAGATAAGGAGAAAGCACTGGAAACAGCGCTTCATCAGATAGAAAAGCAATTCGGCAAGGGCGCGGTAATGCGTCTGGGGCAGAATGCCGCAATGCAGGTCGATTCTATCCCGACGGGTTCTCTGTCGCTTGATATGGCTCTGGGAATAGGCGGTCTGCCCAAGGGAAGGATCGTCGAGATCTACGGCCCGGAATCATCAGGTAAGACGACTCTTGCCCTGCACTGTATCGCGGAGGCGCAGAAAAAAGGCGGCTATGCAGCTTTCATCGACGTTGAACACGCTCTTGATCCGGTATATGCATCGGCTCTCGGAGTTAATATCGACGAGCTTCTCGTATCACAGCCGGATACCGGCGAGGACGCCCTCGAGATAGCCGAGGCTCTTGTACGCTCCGGCGCGATTGATATAATCGTAGTTGACTCGGTAGCGGCTCTTGCTCCCAAGGCGGAGATAGAGGGCGATATGGGCGCATCCCACGTCGGACTGCAGGCAAGACTTATGTCGCAGGCTCTCAGAAAGCTTGCAGGTTCCATTTCAAAGCTGAACTGCGTTGCAATATTCATCAACCAGCTCCGTGAAAAGGTCGGCGTCATGTTCGGCAATCCCGAAACCACACCGGGCGGACGCGCACTGAAATTCTACGCTTCCGTCAGAATAGACATACGCAAGATAGATACTATCAAGGTCGGCGGAGAGGTTGTCGGATCAAGGACAAGGGCTAAGGTGGTCAAAAACAAGATCGCGCCGCCATTCCGTGAGGCTGAATTTGATATAATGTACGGTCAGGGTATTTCCCGTATCGGAGAGCTGCTCGATCTTGCCGTACAGCTCGATATAGTAAAGAAAAGCGGCGCATGGTTCTCCTACGGAGAAAACCGCATAGGTCAGGGCCGTGACAATGTCAAGGAATATCTGCGCGCTAATCCCGATATTGCCGCTCAGATAGAAGAAGAACTCATGTCCCAGAAGGATAAGCTCAGCTTTTCGCGCCAGACAGCAAGAAAAAGCAGGGCAGTAGCAAAGCCGGTTGAAGAAGCTGAAGCTCCTGCCGCGGTTCCTGCCGCAGCGGCTGCTCCCGAGGATAAGAAGGAAAGCCGTACTTCCGGCGCAGATATAGATATCCTGGTGGACTGATATGCTGATAACAGCAATTGAAGAGAGAAAAAAGGGAATGTCCGCCCTTTTTATAGACGGTGAATATGCGCTCAGCATAGACACCGTTACTCTCGTTTCTTCTGGAAAGCGCCAGGGAAGCGAGATAACCGATGAGGAGCTTTATGAGCTTATCGAAACATCAAAAGCAAACAGGGCAAAGGAAAAGGCGTTGTATCTTATAGAGTACCGCAGCCGCAGCCGCCGCGAGATCGAAGAAAAGCTCGTTCCGCTTTACGGTGAAACAGCGGCGCAGACTGCCGTGGAAAGGCTGGAGCAGCTCGGTCTTATCAATGACGAGGAATATGCGAGAGAATATGCAGCACAGCTTCTCGAAAACAAGAAATTCGGCGTCAGACGCGCTGCTTTTGAGCTTATGAAAAAAGGGATCGACAAGGCGCTTGCGGAAGAGATACTTGAAGAACTGGCGCCCGACCCGACAGAACAGATAATAAAGGTAATAGAAAAGAAATATTCCCGTTGTCTTGATGACGAAAAGGGAAGAAACCGCGCCATAAACGGTCTGCGCTCAATGGGCTATTGCTGGGAGGATATAAAGCAGGCATTGTATGAGCTTGGCGCGGACGAATAAATTCAGAGGGGGAAGATAGAGTGGCATACAAGATCGGAATGATCACCCTTGGCTGTGAAAAAAACAGAGTGGACGGGGAAATGATGCTCTACCGCCTGAAAGAAGCAGGCTTTGAGCTTGTTCAGAATGTTGCTTACAGCGACGCTGCGATAGTCAATACCTGCGGCTTTATTGAAGATGCAAAGCAGGAAAGTATAGATGAAATACTTGATCTTGTCCGTCTAAAAAAGAAGGGCGTAATAAAAGCGATAATCGTTACCGGATGTCTTGCCGAAAGATACCGGAATGAGGTGATGAAAGAGCTGTATGAGGTCGATGCGGTAGTTGGTCTTGGCGGCAATACGGATATTGCCGAGGTCGTTTCAAAGGCACTGCATAAAGAAAAGACAGAGCTTTTTCCGCCTAAGGAAAACCTTCCTCTATGCGGACAAAGAATACGCAGCACGCCATTTTATTATACATATCTCAAAATTGCCGAGGGCTGCGACAACCGCTGCACCTACTGCGCGATACCTCTTATCCGCGGACGATTCCGCAGCCGTCCGATGGACGATATCATAAATGAAGCATCGGAGCTTGCAGATAAGGGAGTAAAGGAATTTATCATCATCGCTCAGGATACCTCGCGCTACGGTGAGGATCTCTGCGGAAATTCACTTCTGCCGGAGCTTCTGCGCAGGCTTTGCAGAATAGAAAAATTACAGTTCATACGTCTGCTTTACTGTTATCCCGAAAGAATAACGGACGAGCTTATTGACGTGATTGCCGCCGAGCCGAAAATACTCAAATATATAGATATCCCGATGCAGCACTGCAATGCGCGTATACTTAAACTTATGAACCGCCGCGGCGACAGACTGTCGCTGACCGCTTTAGTGAATAAGCTCAGGGAGAGAATACCGGGAATTATTATCCGTACTACTCTTATGGCAGGCTTTCCGTCGGAAACAAAAGAGGAATTTGCGGAGCTTTCGGAATTTGTCGAAGAAATGCGCTTTGACCGTATGGGATGCTTTGCGTATTCCGTGGAAGAGGATACTCCTGCCGCAAAGCTCAGCGGACAGCTCGATGAGGATACCAAGCGTCACCGCCGTGATATTATCATGGAGCAGCAGGCGCGGATCATGGCTGAGGATACCGTAAAGTATATAGGAAAAAAGCGGAGAGTCATTGTTGACGGCTATGACAGGCTTTCGGGCTGCTGGTACGGCAGGACCGAGGCGGATGCGCCCGAGGTGGATACTAAGGTATATTTTGAAGCCGGAAATGGCAAACCGCGCGTCGGTGATGCCGTGACGGTCGGGATAACCGATTCGCTGGACTGCGATCTTATGGGAGAACTGATACCCGATAATTCTCCGGACGGAGGTATAAAATGAATCTGCCGAATAAACTTACACTTCTGAGAATAATACTCGTTCCGTTTTACATATTTTTTCTTCTTATGCCGGGGATACCGCATCATTATCTGATAGCCTTTGTGATCTTTGCCGCAGCGTCCTATACGGATCATCTTGACGGAAAGATAGCAAGAAAGAATAACCTTATCACGGATTTCGGAAAATTTGCCGATCCGCTTGCTGACAAGATAATGATACTTGCCGCTCTTGCCTGTTTCGTACAGCTCGGTCTTACAAATGCGGTAGTACTGACGATAATAGTTTCCCGTGAATTCATGGTAACTGCGCTGCGCCTTGTTGCATCTGCCAAGGGAAAGGTGGTAGCTGCGAATAAATGGGGCAAGGCAAAGACTATCAGTCAGATAGCGGCGGTTTTGCTTATAATGCTTATGCAGTATGTTCTTGAACTTAACGGAATGAAGATCATTTCCCTGCCCGATACACAGCAGTATACTCAGATATTTACTCTTGCAGGGGATATCGCTTTATGGATAACGACTGCGCTGACGCTTATTTCCGGATTCATTTATATAAAGCAGAATTTTGAATTTATCAAAAATGCAAAATAATTTTAATTTGCCTATTAACATTTGCGGTCGGATAGTGTATAATATAGTATATATTACAAAAAGGCTATGACGGAGAATAGTATCAGGATAATGTTTCCGCAGAGAGCCGGCGTATGGTGCGAGCCGGTGAAATGTTCCTGTGAATGCACTCTATCAGCTCATATCGTGAAAGCCTTGCGATTAGCGGTATGCGCAGGTCTGCGTTAAAGACAGTCAAGGGTATATTTATATACCGAAAACGGGTGGAACCACGCGGCAGCGTCCCATTATGCCGGAAGGCATGGTGCGGGCTGCCGTTTTTTTATATTAAACCGGATCGGGGTGTTTGAGTGTTCAAGGGATTAAAGGAAGAACTGGATTCGATCATGGAACGCGATCCTGCCGCAAGAAGCAGGGCGGAGGTGTATTTTCTGTATTCCGGTTTCCGTGCCGTAAGGTCGTACAGGAAAGCAAACTGGTTTTTCCGTCATAATATGAAATTTATTGCGCGTTTTATTTCCCAGCGCGCAAGACACAAAACGGGAATAGAGATCCATCCTGGAGCTACTATCGGAAAGGGTCTTTTTATTGACCACGGCATGGGAGTTGTAATAGGAGAAACTGCCGAGATAGGCGATTACTGCACCATATATCAGGGAGTGACACTCGGCGGTACGGGTAAGGATCAGGGCAAGCGTCATCCGACGCTCGGGAACAATGTTCTTGTCGGTTCAGGCGCAAAGGTGCTCGGTCCCTTCCGTGTGGGGGATAATGCGAGAATAGCCGCAGGCGCGGTAGTGCTTACGGAGGTCCCCGAAAATGCAACTGCTGTCGGTGTTCCTGCGAAGGTAGTGCGCGTCGGCGGAGAAAAAGTTGATTGCGCAAGCCGCAGTCTTGACCAGATCCATTATACCGACCCTGTCGCAAAGCAGCTTGAAGAGATCGAAACAAAGCTCAATGAGCTTAAAAATACGGTTGACGGCTTTGAAAACGGCGCAGGGATATGAAGAACTCTGCGTCGGACATTGGAACAATAATGAATGATTTTTACTGGTGATAGAATGAGCAGAAAAAAAAGATCATTGACTACAATTGAATTATTTGCCGGAGCTGGCGGACTAGCGCTTGGTTTGGAAAAGGCTGGATTCGATACTATCGGGCTTATTGAAATTGATAAAGATGCATCGGATACTCTTCGAAAAAATCGTCCGGATTGGCATGTTATTAATGATGATATAGCAAACATTACCTGCCTTGACCTTAAAGAATATTTCGGGCTGGAGGAGGGAGAGCTTGACCTGTTGTCAGGCGGAGCTCCTTGTCAAAGCTTTTCCTATGCCGGAAAAAGATTGGGACTTGAGGATGCCCGCGGTACACTGTTCTATCATTACGCAAAGTTTCTGGAGCAGCTTCAGCCAAAAATGTTTTTGTTTGAAAATGTAAGAGGATTATTATCACATGATAGAGGAAGGACATATAAAACAATTATAGATATATTTGAAAGCACAGGATATATTATCAAAAAAAAAGTGCTTAATGCATGGGATTTTGGTGTTGCACAGAAACGTGAAAGGCTTTTTACCATCGGGATACGAAACGATCTTAAGGATAAGATTCGTTTTTCTTTTCCCGAACCGCATGAGTATAAACCCGTGTTGAGAGATATTTTGCTTGATTGTCCGAAAAGTGAGGGAATACCTTATTCGGATTACAAACGAAGAATATTTGAGCTTGTACCGCCCGGCGGCTATTGGAGAGATATTCCCGAAGATATTGCAAAAGGGTATATGAAAAGCTGTTGGTATATGGAGGGTGGCAGAACAGGTATACTGCGCAGGCTGAGCCTGGATGAACCATCATTGACGGTTCTTACTTCTCCAAGCCAGAAACAGACAGATCGCTGTCATCCTATTGAGGCAAGACCCTTTACCGTCAGAGAAAATGCACGCTGTCAGAGCTTTCCGGATGAATGGCAGTTTTGCGGAAGTATAAGCTCACAGTATAAGCAGGTCGGAAATGCCGTTCCGGTAAATCTGGCATATGATATTGCTTCAAAAATAAGAGAGTCATTGGAGGTTTTATAATGATTTGGACGTTGGATTTTATCAGCGAAGATGATCTTACGAATCATGTTAAAGCAACGATAGAAAAATACGGTGAGAAGCTTGAATCTTTCGATATAAAGCGTTTTAACAAAAACATTATCGACCCAATCAAGCTGATCTTTGACAAAACGGTATATCATTCCTCATGGGAAGAGATAGTTGGAAACGAGATATTCAGACAGAGGGATAAATCAAACAATAATGATATAGGGTATTTTCATCAGCGGATCTTTCAGTATATTTCGGGATGTCGTGTGCCGGATAATGGTAAAGAAGGCGGATGGGACGTTATATATGAGAACCCGAATGGCATTTCTTTGCCCGATGGCAGTATAGTGCATACCGTGTATGTGGAAATGAAGAATAAACATAATACAATGAACTCCGCTTCTGCCGGAAAGACCTTTATCAAAATGCAGAATCAGCTTTTAACCGATGACGATTGTGCTTGTTTTCTTGTTGAAGCAATTGCACAAAGATCGCAGAATATAAAGTGGGAAACCACGGTAGATAAAAGAAAAGTCGGACATAAGTTGATACGCCGTGTCAGCATTGATCAGTTCTATGCTCTTGTGACAGGTCAGGAAGATGCTTTTTACCGTATGTGTATGGTATTGCCGCAGATCATTCAGAAAGCAGTGAATGAACTTGAAGGCTCTGTTGTCCCTCATGACACTGTGATTGATGAATTGAAGGCACTTGCCCAAAAGCAGAAAATCGATGATGAGGATCTTGCTGTTGCAATGGCTGTTTATATGTTAGGATTTGGAACATACAAAGGTTTTACAATGAAAGATGGAGGAAAACAAAATGAAGATCTTTAACACGATGTCAGGAAAGAAAGAAGAGCTCAAAACCATTAACGAGGGCGAGGTGAAGATCTACGCCTGCGGTCCGACGGTATATAACTATATCCATATAGGAAACGCCCGTCCTATCTGCGTATTCGATATTCTGAGAAGATATCTTGAATACCGCGGATATAAAGTAACCTTCGTTCAGAATTTTACTGATATAGATGATAAGATCATAAAAAGAGCTAACGAGGAAAACAGTGATTATAAAACCGTTTCCGAAAAATATATCTCTGAATATAAGACTGACGCAAAGGGGCTTAATGTCCGCGATGCTACCATTCATCCCAAGGCGACCGAAAATATTCAGCAGATGCTCGATATGATAAAGAATCTTGAGGAAAAGGGCTATGCTTATTCCACGGAATACGGTGACGTTTATTTCCGTACTGGAAAATTCAAGGAATACGGCAAGCTCTCTCATCAGCCGCTTGAGGATCTTCAGGCAGGCGCTCGCATACAGATAGGCGAAACAAAAGAGGATCCGATGGATTTTGCACTCTGGAAGGGCGCAAAGGAGGGCGAGCCTTCGTGGACTTCTCCGTGGGGAGAGGGCAGACCCGGCTGGCATATAGAATGTTCGTGCATGGCTAAGCGCTATCTCGGGGATACTATTGATATCCACTGCGGCGGACAGGATCTTATCTTCCCTCACCATGAAAACGAGATCGCACAGAGCGAGTGCAGCAACGGAGTTCCCTTTGCGCATTACTGGATGCATAACGGATATATAAATGTTGATAATAAGAAGATGTCAAAATCCCTCGGGAATTTCTTTACCGTCCGTGATGTTGCAAATGAATACGGCTATGAGCCGATCAGATATCTGATGGTTTCTTCTCATTACAGAAGTCCGATCAATTATTCCATAGATATAATCAAACAGTGTCAGGCTGCTCTTGACAGACTTTATAACTGCCGCGAGGATCTGCAGTTCCTGACTGCAAACAGCAGCGGTCAGATAAGACCGGAGGAAGAAGAGATCAGGGCAAAGCTGCTCACACATAAGGACGATTTCATTGAGGCAATGGAAGATGATCTCAATACAGCAGATGCGATCTCCGCATTGTTTGAGCTTGCAAGGGATATAAACAGCAATCTCAATTCCCGTACAAAGCCCTCGAAGGAGCTTTGCGAATTTGCTCTTTCGCTGTATACCGAGCTTGCAGATGTACTGGGACTTCTTTATACCGAAAAGGAAAAGGGAATAGATGAGGAAGTGCAGGAGCTTATCGACCTTCGTACCCAGGCAAGACAGCAGAAAAACTGGGCTGAGGCAGACCGGATCCGTGATGAGCTTAAAAACAGGGGTATCACAATAAAGGATACGCCTAACGGAACTATAATCGTGGCAGAATAATACTGCTTACGGAGGCTGACCGCTATGGAAAAGACAGAGATCATGGGGCTTATCAGCGCCGCTGTGGCTGTAAGGAAAAATTCGTATGCTCCGTATTCCGCCTTTTATGTAGGCGCTGCGCTTATGGCGGAGGACGGTACGGTATTTACCGGGACGAACTGCGAAAATGCGTCATATCCTGCTGGTCATTGCGCCGAAAGGGCGGCTTTTGCGGCGGCGGTATCGGCAGGAAAGCGCCGGTTCAGAGCAATTGCCGTTGCCGGAGGAAAGGAAGATATACCGGACGGATATTGTATGCCCTGCGGAATATGCCGTCAGATGATGTCGGAGCTTTGCAGCGGCGATTTCATCATTATCCTTGCAAAGGGTAAAAGTGAATATAAGTTATATACTCTTGATGAAATGCTTCCGCTGCAATTCACGCTGTAAGCATATTCAGCTCTGAATACTGACACCGCAGCTTATTTACAGTTTTCTGCCGACTTGTGATCACAGTTGCCGCCTGAAGTGGTTGTTTCAGGCTTTGTATCCTGCTGTTTGGCTGTTTTGTTCTTGCTCATTATCATTCACCTCATTATTATATAATAATAGCTTATCAGCCGGCGCTGTATTCCGGCTGATATTATTATCTGCTGTTATGACAAAAATATACATTGATAAAGGATTTTAAAAATGATCTTGCCTGAAAGCTTTATTACGGAACTCGAGGCTGTTCTCGGAAAAGACGATGCCGGGCGGTATATTTCGCTTTTTGATGCTCCGCCCTTCCGCGGAATATGTATCAACAGGCTTAAAACAGTACCGGAAAAACTTCTTCCGCTGCTGTCGTTCAGCGCGGAAAAAACTCCGTTTTACCGTGACGGTTATTATATTCCTGCCGATGCTGACGGTGTCGGAAACACGGCGCTTCACCATGCAGGAGCCTTTTATGTTCAGGAACCGTCGGCGTCGTCTGCGGTTTCCCTGCTTGAAATTGAACCGGGGGATCATGTTCTCGATCTGTGCGCAGCTCCCGGAGGAAAAACCTCTCAGATCGCGTCGATGCTCAATAATACGGGTTTTGTCTGGTCAAATGAGATTGTCAGAAACAGAGCGAATATTCTTCTGTCGAATTATGAAAGAATGGGTATCTCTCATGGAGCGGTATCAAGCTGCCGTCCCGAGGTTCTGTGTCAGAAACTTGAAGGCTGTTTTGACAAGGTTATCGCAGATGCGCCGTGTTCGGGCGAGGGAATGTTCCGTAAGGATCATGACGCTGTTGCGCAGTGGAGCCGCGAGCACGTCATATCCTGCGCGAACAGGCAGATATCAATACTGCAGTCCGCAGCGAGGTGTGTGCGTGAGGGCGGAATACTCGTTTATTCAACCTGTACGTTTTCTCCCGAGGAAAACGAAGAAACGGCTGAAAAATTTCTGGAGCTTTGTCCCGATTTTGAACCGTATGATATTACGGAGCCGTTCGGCAGGAAAACTCGGCTTGGCAATGCCGTGCGCATAACTCCTGCCGAAGGCGGCGAGGGTCATTTTGCCGCGCGTTTCCGCAGGAGGGGAAGCGCGCAGAGGGCAAAAAACAGTACGGCGGTCAGATCAGCGGACAGGGAAGAGATCAGGCTGGCAGAAAAATTTCTTGACGATATCTTTATCACAAGACCCGATATGGTCTTGAGCATACGAAACGGGAAAATATATCTGCTGCCGCAGGATATGCCGTCTGTTGAGGGACTCGGAGTTCTCCGGGCAGGAGTCCTTGCCGGAGAATTTGTGAAAAAACGCATTGAGCCTGCCCATGCCCTATTCAGCAGTTTCCGGCCGGAATATTTCCGCAGGGTGCTTGAGCTTTCCCTTGATGACAGCAGACTTGCTCAATACCTCAGCGGAATGGAAACCGACTGTGATACAGACGCAGGCTATACCTGTGTTTCCGTCGAAGGAATATCCCTCGGTTTCGGGAAATGCTCTGGAGGAAGGCTGAAAAACAAGTATCCCAAAGGTCTGAGAAACAAATGAATCAATATGTACCGATCAATGCATAATGCATAATGCATAATGCATAATGGCGGAGCGACCTTAATGCATAAAACGGGATGATCAGCCGGAAAGATGAGTTTCAGGCTCAGTGTAAGCACGATATACATTAAATCTGTATTTTTGTAAAATTATATTGAATTTATCCCGAAAATAAGTTATTATATATATGTATTTAATTAACGGGAGGAAAATCCAATGAAAATTCTTGTAATCAATGCAGGAAGCTCTTCAATGAAATATCAGCTTATTGATATGACAGATGAAAGCCTTCTTGCCAAGGGTAACTGTGAGCGTATCGGTATCGACGGTCATTTCAAGCATACTACCGGCGACGGCAGAAGCTGTGAATATGATGTTGCCATGAACAATCATACCGAAGCATTCGTTCAGATCAAAAATGCTCTTATCGACGAAAAGGTCGGCGTTATCAAGGACCTCAGCGAGGTTTCGGCAGTAGGTCACAGAATAGTCCAGGGCGGCTCTATCTTCAAGGAATCCGTTCTTGTGAATGATAAGGTCATCGAGGATATCGAAAGCCTTATCCCGCTTGCTCCGCTGCATAATGCAGCCCATGTTCAGGGTATCAAAGCTTGTATCGACGTTTTCGGCAAGGACGTTCCCGAGGTCGTTGTATTCGATACGGCTTTCCACAGCACAATGCCCCAGACAGCTTATATGTATGCTGTTCCTTATGAATATTATGAGAAATATGCCGTCCGCCGCTACGGTTTCCACGGTACATCACACAGATATGTTTCCGCTCGCTGTGCAGAGCTTATGGGCAAGGATATCAAGGATCTCAAGATGATAACCTGCCATCTCGGAAACGGTTCCTCAATTACTGCTATCGACGGCGGTAAGGTTATCGACACGAGCATGGGTCTTACTCCGCTCGACGGTATAATGATGGGTACGCGCACAGGCTGTCTTGATCCGTCTGTTGTTACCTTTATTGCAGAAAAAGAGGGCTTTACTCCCTCTGAGATGGATACCCTGCTCAATAAGAAATCCGGTTTCCTCGGAATCTCCGGCGTTTCCAGCGATGACAGAGATGTCTGCGCTGCTGCTGAGGCAGGCAACGAAAGAGCAAAGCTTGCTATTGATATGCTCGAGTACCATATTCTCAAATATATCGGTTCATATTCTGCAGTTCTCGGCAGAGTTGACGCTATCGTATTTACCGCCGGTATCGGTGAAAACCAGTCTTCTCACCGTGAGGTTGTATGCCATAAGCTCAATTCACTTCTTGGCGTTGAGATCAATGATGAGGTCAATGCAAAGATGATCCGCGGCGCCGAGGGCAAGATCTCCACCGAAAACAGCAAGGTTGAGGTATTTGTTATCCCGACAAATGAAGAGATAGTTATCGCGCGCGATACTATGGCGCTCGTTAATGCAAAAGCATGATTTGACCGCATTATTTTCATCGGCAGTCGGACATTCCTCCGGCTGCCGTTTTTTGCGCGGCTCTGTTTTCATGCCGGCAGAAACATATTAAAGGAGAGGCAGAATGAAGATCACAGGAGTTATTTGCGAATTCAACCCTTTTCATAACGGGCATGAATATCTTCTGAACAGGATAAGGGAAGAGGGTGCAACACATATCGTTGTCTGCATGAGCGGAAACTTCACCCAGCGCGGCGAACCTGCTTTGTTCGATAAATACGATCGCTGCCGTGCGGCTCTTTCCTGCGGAGCAGATCTTGTGACAGAGCTTCCTGTCACCTTTGCGCTTTCCGGAGCGGAGCGTTTCGCCTTTGGCGGAGTATCGATCCTTGACAGTTTAGGGTGTGTTGATGAATTGTTTTTCGGCAGCGAATCGGGAGATATTGGTATTCTTTCCCGTGCGGCAGATGCAGCGGACGCTCCGGAGCTGTCAGAGCTTATCGTAAAAAATCTTTCGGGCGGAATGACCTTTGCCGCGGCAAGGCAGGCGGCAGTTGCGGAGCTTTGCGGAGAAGGATTGTCGGCGGTGCTTTCGCAGCCGAATAATATTCTTGGAATCGAATATATCCGCGCAATAAAAAAGCTCGGTTCAGCTATTGAAGTGAAAACCGCCGGACGCTGCGGTGCGGGGCATAACAGCAGCATAGCCTGCGGAAATATCGCAAGCGCGTCTTTTATACGAAGAATGGCTGAAAACGGAGAGGATATACGCCGTTTCATTCCTGAAAAGGCATATGATATTTTTTCCGTCACGGACGATCCTCCTGCAGACGGGGGAAGAATGAATAAGCTTATTCCCATGCTGATGTACAGGCTCAGGATGATGAGCGTTCAGGATATCGAGGCTTTGCCCGAGATAAGCGAAGGGCTTGAAAACCGTATTTACAGCGCAGTACGAAAAGCGGCAGGCTTTGAGGAGCTTATCGGACTTATCAAAAGCAAGCGGTATACACGCGCAAGGATAGAGCGTATACTTATGTATGCTCTGCTTGGGTTTGAAAAGGATACACTGCCCGAAAAGCCGGGATATATCCGTGTACTCGGATTCAGCGAGAGGGGACGGGACATACTGAAAGCGGCAGGAGATAACTGCCGTCTGCCGCTGATAATGAAATATTCCGATATAAAAAAACACGGCGGAACTGTCCGCCGTGAATATGAGCTTGAATGTCGGTGCGATGATATCTATGCATTGACAGGAGAAAAGCCCATGCCGTGCGGTATTGATATGACGCACGGAATCATAACCGGATAATGACTGAAATGCTTTATACAGCAGAAAAGCCGCCCGATCAGGCGGCTTTTCTTTATGCATTATTCATGATTGTTTCTTCTGTTTCCTCTGAAGCCGCCGTTTCTGGGACCTGAGGGTCTTCTCGGGGGAAGCTCGTTTTCGGGTGTAAGTCCTTCAACCTCGATAAGTGCCTCACGGCGTGAAAGATTCAGTCTGCCCTTGTCATCTATGTCAAGAACCTTGACAATGATTATATCATCAACATTTACTACATCTGTAACTTTTTCTGTGCGCTTTACATCAAGCTGTGAAATGTGGCAAAGACCTTCCTTTCCGGGTGCGATTTCTACGAATGCACCAAACTCCATCAGTCTTGTAACGCGTCCCTTGTAAATTGCGCCCGGTTCGGGATCCTTTACAATAGTATCAATGATAGCCATAGCTCTGTTGCAGCCCTCAATATCAAGACCGCTGACATATACATGACCGTCCTCTTCAATGTCGATCTTGACGTCACATTCTGCGCAGATCTTCTGTATGACCTTTCCGCCGGAACCGATGACCTCGCGGATCTTGTCGATCGGAATAATAGTAGAGAGCATCTTCGGAGCATATTTGCTGAGCTCCTTGCGCGGCTCGGGAATAGCCTTGAGCATGACCTCGTCAATGATATAATCTCTTGCCTTGTGAGTCTTATAGAGAGCTTCCTTTACCATATCGGGTGTAAGACCGCTGATCTTGAGATCCATCTGAATAGCTGTGATACCCTCGTGAGTACCTGCTACCTTGAAGTCCATATCTCCGAAGAAATCCTCAAGACCCTGGATATCTACCATAGTCATCCAGCGGTCGCCCTCGGTGATAAGTCCGCAGGAAATGCCGGCAACCGGAGCCTTGATCGGAACACCTGCGTCCATAAGAGAAAGCGTCGAACCGCAGATGGAACCCTGTGAGGTCGAACCGTTTGAAGAAAGGATCTCGGATACAAGACGGATAGTATAGGGGAATTCCTCAACCGGAGGAATTACCGGAACAAGAGCTCTTTCTGCAAGCGCGCCGTGACCGATCTCACGTCTGCCGGGACCTCTTGACGGTTTTGTTTCGCCTACCGAGTAGGACGGGAAATTATAGTGGTGGATATAACGCTTGCTGGTCTGGTCGTCGA
Organism: uncultured Ruminococcus sp.; assembly: GCA_902778175.1. GTDB lineage: Bacteria > Bacillota > Clostridia > Oscillospirales > Acutalibacteraceae > UBA1213. The sequence continues at coordinate 31,748 of CACYWT010000014.1, forward strand.
TACCGTCCATTGTCTGCTGATCGCTGACTGAGCCGAGTGTTGTGATGGTAAGAACCTGTGTCTGACCTCTTGTGAAAAGACCCGAACCGTGTACTCTCGGCAGAACTCCTACCTCTGAGGCAAGCGGACGCATTTCGTCCATCTTTCTGCCGTCTACACGCTTCTGCTCGTCAAGGAGCCAGCGGCGTACAATAAACTTCTGTGTTTTATAAAGACATTCGTCGATCTTTGCTTCCTGCTCAGGATAGATCTCGTCGAATTTCTCATGAACCTTTTCGTAAACGGGCTTGAGTCTTTCCTCGCGGATATTCTTGTCATTCGTATCGAGTGCGAATTTGATATCCTCCATTGAAAATTCCTTGATAGCCTCGAACATATCATGATCCGGCTCATTGCTGGGATATTCAAATTTTGCCTTGCCGATCTCAGCCTGAATGCCCTTGATAAATTCGATAATGCTCTGGTTAGCCTCATGACCTGCCATGATACCGCTGTACATAACATCATCGGGAACGATATCAGCTCCTGCCTCGATCATAGCGATACGGCTGTCGGTGGAAGCAACGGTAACTGCCATACGGGATCTTTCTCTCTGCTCCTTATTCGGGTTGATGACAAATTCATCATCAACAAGACCTACTGAAACAGCGGAGATAGGACCGTTCCATGGGATATCGGAAATGCTCAGGGCAATTGATGTACCGACCATAGCGGCGATCTCAGGCAGACAGTCCGGATCGTAAGCCATTACCGTACATACGATGGAAACGTCGTTGCGCATATCCTTGGGGAACAGCGGACGTATCGGACGGTCGATAACACGGGAAACGAGGATAGCCTTTTCGCTGGGTCTGCCTTCTCTTTTACCGTAAGCGCCGGGGATCTTGCCGAGCGCATACTGTTTCTCTTCATAGTCAACTGAAAGCGGGAAGAAATCCACACCCTCTCTCGGCTTTGCGGAAGCTGTAACGGCAACATGGATAACTGTTTCGCCGTAGCGGACGAAGCAGGCGCCGTTTGCGAGCTGTGTTGTTTTACCGGTCTCTACAACGAGAGGTCTTCCGGCAAATTCTGTTTCAAATTTTCTGTAGTTTTCAAACATGACTTTACCTCCATATTTTTTTGCAGAGGAGCCTGTGACATTTCGCGCAGGTTATCAGTAGTCAGTAGACAATATTCAGTCTGAAAAAAGATTTTCTGAATACTCGCTACTAAATACTGAATCCCTTTAAAAAAGTCTCAGGCGCCTCATAGTGATACTGATTTTTCTTTTAAAGAACTGAAACAAGGCAGTCTGCTGACAGACTGCCCCGAAACAATTATTTACGGATACCGAGTCTTGCGATGATTGAACGATAACGCTCGATGTCAACCTTGATAAGGTAGTTGAGAAGGCTTCTTCTCTGACCGATCATCTTGAAAAGACCTCTTCTGGAGTGATGATCCTTCTTGTGGGTCTTGAGGTGCTCGGTGAGGTCAGCGATCCTCTTTGTGAGAATAGCGATCTGAACCTCGGGTGAACCTGTGTCGCCCTCGTGAGTAGCATACTCTTTAATAATTGCGTCCTTTTCTTCCTTCAGCATTGTTTTATCCACCTTTACTGTAATATAGTTGCTTTTGCCCACTGCCGCAAGGGCATTATCCGGGTACGGGGCTGTGGACTCCCATACTAAGGCTTGTCCCCCGAACCGAGAACGGGCTCAACGAATATGATTATAACATATAATTATCGTGTTGTAAAGTTTTTTATTGATTTTTTAGCCGTGTTTTTTTTTAGATGGGTATTGAAAAAAGCTCCGCCGGATATTATAATAGTATAGAATAAAATATGAAAGGAATGGAAAACATGGCTCAGATCACAAAGGATACTATTATAGGCGATATCCTTGATATCGACGAAACAACAGCACCAATCTTCCTGTCGATCGGTATGCACTGCCTCGGATGTCCTGCATCAAGAGGCGAAACGATAGAGCAGGCTTGCATGGTTCATGGTGTGAATGCCGATGAACTGGTTGAAAAGCTCAACGCTCATATCGGCAATAAATAATCCGAAAAGCCGCAGGGTCTTACTCTGCGGCTTTATGATTGTATAATGAGGTGAAGAATTTGTTTGAGCCTGATGAACGACTGGCGCTTTGCGCATCATTTGTAAGAGAAGGCGCAGCCGTAGCGGATATCGGTACGGATCACGCCTATCTTCCCGTCTGGCTTGTGCGCAGCGGAAAGATTCCCTCGGCTGTAGCGGCAGATCTCAGGGAAGGACCGCTTGCGAATGCGCAGGCAAATATAGAAAGAAACGGTGTTTCCGACAGAATAAAAACCGTCCTTTCGGACGGGCTTGACAATATAGACGAAAATGAAGCGGACGATATAGTCATAGCAGGAATGGGCGGAGAGCTTATCGCCGGAATAATCGGACGCGCATTATGGCTTCGGGATCCGTGCAAGCATCTGATACTCCAGCCGATGACAAAGGCGGATTATCTCAGAAGATATCTCTGTGAAAACGGTTTTGCCGTAAAGGAGGAAAGGGCGTGTATCTCCCTCGGAAAAAGCTATTGCGTCATGCTGTGTGAATATGACGGAAAAAACAGGGAATGCAGTGACGAAACTGCGTATATAGGTCTGCTCAAAAATGACGGTTCCTATGAAGCAAAAAGATATATACATATGATAAGAGAAAAACTGATGAAAAAGATAAAGGGTTTCGGCAGCGATACACCGGAGTACTGTACGCTTGCCGGACTTATTGAAAAATTCGGAAAAATGTCGGAAGGAGCGGAAAACAATGATAAGTGCAGGAATGATATATGATTTTATTGACAGCATTGCGCCGTTTGATACGGCTATGGGCTTTGACAATGCCGGACTTCTTGTCGGGAGCCGTGATACTCAGAGCGAAAACGTACTCTGCGCCCTTGACGTTACAGGCAGCATAATTGACGAAGCGTCAAGGCTCGGAGCAAAAATAATCATTACCCATCACCCGGTAATATTCGATCCGCTGAAAAAGCTTGAGTCGGGAAGTCTTGTCTATCGTCTTGCTTCTTTGGGAATAACAGTGATATCGGCGCATACAAATCTTGATATCGCTCCCGGCGGAGTAAACGATACTCTTGCTGAGGCTCTCGGAGTAATAACGGAAGAAGGAACCGACGGTGACTGTATGCTCATCGGCAGGCTTGAAGAAGAAACCGATGCAAAGCTTTTTGCGCTCAGGATCAGAAATACTCTCGGCTGCTCCGGGATCCGATATAGCGAAAGAAACGGAAAGATCAGCACCGTAGCTGTTGCCTGCGGCGCAGGGGGAGGCTCTGTCTTTGCTGCTGCCGGACGCAGGGCGGACGCTGTGGTGACCGGAGAGATAAAGCATCACGAGATCCTTTTTGCGCATGAAAACAATATCGCTGTATTTGATACGGGGCATTTCCGCAGCGAGGATCTTTATATAAACAAGCTTTGTTCGATACTCGGAGATCATTTTCAGCAGGCAAGGTTTTTAAAAGCAGAAAACGATACCGACCCTATGAAATATCTTTAATTTATAACCGCAAAGTATGACACCCGAGTCTCGCCTGCCGGCTCGGTCGGTGCTTCTGCTTCGCAGAGGTGTCCACTGGACACCCGCACCCTCTAAGGCGGCGGGTGTCATATATCCGTTCCCACTGAACGACAGCAAGCCTACGGCTTGCCTTTGCTTGTTGAAAGCAAAGCTTTTAATATTCATTGCAAAATGAGTAAAGGAGACAAGTAATGGCACTTGACGGAGTATTCTTACGACATATAAAAAAAGAACTGGAGCAGGAGCTTATTGACAGCAAGGTCGATAAGATATATCAGCCCTTCCGCGATCAGCTCGTGCTGACCATGCGCTCAAGAGAAGGCAGCAAAAAGCTTCTGATCTCGGCGCGCGGCGGAAGCCCCAGGATCAATATAACAACAGCGACCCCGGAAAATCCGAAGGTGCCGCCTATGCTTTGTATGCTGCTGCGCAAGCGTCTTTCCGGAGCGAGGCTCAGATCTGTTTCCCAGCAGGGACTGGAGCGTATGCTGATGCTGGATTTTGAGGGTACGAATGAGCTTGGCGACAGTATCCGTCTTCGTCTTGCGGTCGAAATAATGGGACAGTACAGCAATATAATTTTCATAGACGAAAACGGACTTATAATAGACGCCGTAAAGCGTGTCGATATGACAATGTCATCGCAAAGGCTTGTACTGCCGGGGATCAGATATGAGCTGCCCCCGAAACAGGAAAAGCTTTGTATGCTCGACAGCGATGCCGGAGATATAATCCGCGCAGTAGAAGCGCTGCCCGGATCAAAGCCTCTGTCAAAGGCGCTGCTGTCGGTAATACAGGGTGTTTCTCCGATAATCTGCCGTGAGCTTGAATATCTGACCGGACGTGGCAGGGACGTTTTCAGCGATGGTCTTGATGAAGAAAAACGCACAAGGCTCTCGTATTTTCTGAAAAGGGATATTGCTGCCGTCCGGGATATAAGCGGAGTACCGTGTCTTATAACCGATCCGTCGAACAGACCGATAGATTTTACATATGAGCATATACAGCAATACGGATCCGGACGTTCCCGTCAGGAAACGAAAAGCTTCTGCGAGCTGCTTGATCTTTATTATTCGCGCAGGGACAATATTGATGCGCTGCGCTCAAAATCCGAGGATCTTAACCGTCTGCTGTCAAATACTGCTTCCCGTCTGATAAAGAAAATGTATGCCCAGAATGATGAGCTTAAAGCCTGCGCCGACAGAGAGCATCTGCGTATCTGCGGAGATCTGCTGCAGGCAAATCTGTACCGTATAGAAAAGGGCGCTCAGGAATGTGAGCTGGAAAATTTCTATGATGAAAATATGGCAAAAATAAAGATCAGGCTTGATCCGGCTCTGTCGCCGTCGGCTAATGCGCAGAAGTATTACAAAAGCTACCGCAAGGCAAAGACTGCGGAGCAGGTCCTTGCGCAGCAGATAGAAAACGCAGGCAGGGAGCTTGATTATATTTCATCTGTAATGGACAGTCTGAGCCGCGCCGAAAGTGTGCGCGAGCTTGACGAAATACGTCAGGAGCTGACGGACGAGGGATATATCAGAACACGCGGCAAGGCGCAGAAAAAGGACAAGCCGCTTCCGCCGCTGAAATTCACCTCGGAAAGCGGATTTACCATTCTTGTCGGAAGAAACAACCGCCAGAATGACAGACTCACTCTGAAGGAATCGTCAAAGAATGATCTGTGGTTCCATACAAAGGATATTCCCGGATCTCATACCGTGATCGTGACAAACGGAAGTGAGCCTGACGAAAAGACCATTCTGTATGCGGCTCAGCTTGCGGCATATCACAGCAAGGCGCGCGAGGCAGGAAAGGTCCCTGTGGATTATACAAAAATACGCTATGTCAGCAAGCCGCAGGGAGCAAAGCCGGGAATGGTTATCTATGTAAACCAGAAAACGCTGTTTGTAACACCAAAAAACGGATAAAACAGAGGAGAGTGTATTTATGTTTTTCGGAATTAATAAAAACGGGAAAGCAAGCGCTGAAAACTACGGGATAATTGAAAACTTTGAAAAGGTATCCCTGAAGATCATCGGTATGCGCGGAACAATTATATATGAACTGATATGCAGCGGAGATACCGTTGAGATAACAAATTATTCTGTACGTTATAATAACGGTAAGTCGGAAAATATTCCTGAGGACAGTGTTTCGTGCGACAGCGGAGCAGTCATCTCAAAACTGAATGAATTAGGCGTCGCATCATGGAACGGCTTCAAAGGAAAGCATCCGAAAAATGTACTTGACGGCAGAATGTTTGATTTCACCGCATCTGTCAACGGAGGCAAAATGATCCGGGCAGAAGGGTCGGAAAATTTCCCTAAGCATTTTCATGATTTTACCGGATGGCTTTATGAAATTCTCAGAGAGAAATAACTTGAACTGTCAATAAGCAGCTTATTTTGCCGTCTTTGCGGCGGCGTGTGAAAAGGGAAGTATAAGAAATTGGAAACGGAAAGAAAAGAAAATCCGCTCGGCTATATGAGCATACCGGGACTTCTTGCCGGTTTTGCGGTGCCGAGTATAATAGCGATGGTGATAAGCTCACTGTATAATATCGTTGACCAGATATTTATAGGTCAGAGCGTGGGATATCTCGGAAATGCGGCTACAAACGTCGCTTTTCCGCTGACTACCGTATGCATGGCAATAACGCTGACAATAGCTGTGGGAACGGCGGCAAGGTTTTCGCTGTTTCTCGGTCAGAAAAAAGAACACGAGGCAGCCGGGGTAGTCGGAAACGGTCTGTGCATGATGGTACTTTTCGGAGCGTTGTATCTTGCTGTTATCCTGCTGTTCAATAAACAGCTGCTCATGGCATTCGGCGCAACGGACGCTATTCTTGATTATGCGATACAGTATACGGGGATAACTGCTTTCGGTATGCCGTTCCTTATTATAATGAACGGAATGAGCAATATTGCCCGTGCTGACGGAAGCCCGTTATATTCTATGACGTCAATGATCATCGGCGCCGTCATTAATACGATACTTGATCCGATACTGATATTCGGTTTTGATATGGGCGTTGCAGGCGCGGCGATAGCAACTGTGGTGGGTCAGGTCATATCCTGCATTTATGCCCTGCTTTATCTGAAAAGGCTCAGGCGCATAACCCTGCATAAAGAGGATATCCGTCTTGTTCCTAAGCAGATGGCTGATACGGCGGCAATGGGAATGAGCAACGGTCTGACTCAGGTTTCGATCACACTGGTCCAGGTGGTTATAAACCGCTCGCTCGTACATTACGGAGCTTTATCTCAGTACGGCGCGGATATACCTCTTGCGGCAAGCGGTATTGTAATGAAGGTCAACGCTATAGTTCTTGCGGTTATCATAGGAATGATACAGGGTATGCAGCCGATAATCGGCTATAATTACGGAGCAAAAAAATATGACAGGGTAAAGCAGACGTATAATATTGCAGTTCTGTGTGAGCTTGTGATAACCGGTGTGGCTTTTGTGGTATTTCAGCTTTTTCCTGCGCAGGTGCTGTCATTATTCGGCTCCGGCGAAAATGAGGAGCTTTATTATGAATTCGGGATAATGTTCATGAAAACCTTCCTGCTGATGCTGCCGCTCGCCGGAGTTCAGATGATATCGTCGAATATGTTCTCGGCTATAGGCAAGCCCCTTAAAGGAACGATACTGTCCCTGACAAGGCAGGTATTCTTCCTGATACCGCTGATGCTGATACTTCCGCTGTTTATGGGAATAAACGGTGTGATGACAGCGGCTCCCGTTGCGGATTCACTGTCGTTTGTCACGGTAATGATCTTTGTCATATTTGAAATGCGCAGCATGACAAAGCTGAAGGGGAAGATCAAAGGCAATAACGAACAAAGATAGCGCCGCAGATGCGCCGAATGTTATTTTGCGCGGAAGCAGCCGGCAGACGATCTCCCGGCGGTGCTGCCTGAAAATAAAATGCTCAAAAGAAAGCCCCTCCGGCAATAAGCTGTCGGAGGGGTTGATCTGTTTATGCAATGAAGAATGATCATTTCGGTCAATTGTTCTGAGAATATTTCTCTACGAGATCTTTCATCAGCAGATAGATATTTGCAGCTGAATTTCCTTTGGAGAAAGTCTGTATAGCCTTTCTCATATCGGCAAGTTTCTGCTTGTTGCCGACAAGCTCGGTAATGGTTTCGGTGCAGGTCGTGTCCTTTTTAAGGCGTACCGCCATATTCTTTCCGACGAGGAAATCCGCATTCTGTTCTTCCTGACCGGGAATAGCCTTGAATATGACCATAGGCAGATTTGCGGCTATGGATTCGCTTACGGTTAGTCCGCCGGGCTTGGTAATAATGAAATCAGCCATATGCATATACTTTTCTACCTCGTTGGTATAATAAAGCAGCTTTGTAGGCTTTGAGGGCTTTATATTGCGCGACGCGGTGGAGCGTACCGGCTTTGCAGGCTTTCCGGGCTTTAAGGGCTTGACGGGCTTCAGCGGCTTAGGCTTTGAAGCCTTCATCATCTGCTTGAATTCGACCATGGTATTGTTGATCGTGATTTTTCTCAGGTAGGAATCAAATGTATTGTAAAGCTTTTCATTTTTTCCCGTGATGACAATGATCTGGAAATCCTCTGGTGATTTGACGATTTTGTGGTATATTCTCAGAACGTCTGTAACGCCGAAGCTTCCTGCCATGATAAGCAGGGTCGGAATGGATTCGTCCAGTCCCTCGCTCTCGAAAGCTGTTTTGCGGTCGATGGGCTTGTAAAATTCCTGCTTGACGGGTATGCCGTAGGGATAAAGCTTTACACGGTCGATTCCGCGTTCAACGGCTTCTGCTACCATTTCGCGGCTCGATACGATAAAGGCGTCCACTCCTTCGGCAATATAAGCCTGATGCAGAGCGAAATCCGTGACGATGCTTATTATCGGGATATTAAGTCCTACATGGGATTTCAGTGCGGAAAGGATCTCGGCGGCAAACGCATGGGTGGTGACAATGATATCGGGGCGGAAATCCTCTATCAGCGGACGGAGCTTATTGCGCAGAGTGCTGGTAGTTATATCCATTGTTTTATTAACGGTGGTATCGTTTTTGTCTGAGTTTTTATATATACTGCCGTACATTTTCGGCTGGTTCCTGACAAGATAGACATAGCCGCCTGTTACCGCTTTATTCAGCAGAGGGCTGACATATTCAAGAGTATCAGCGATCTGTACAGTCGAATCGGGGCTTTTCTGCATAATATATTCTTTCAGGGCATTTGCGGCAGCCATATGTCCTCCGCCGGTCGTAGCAGACAGTATCAGTACTCTCATAAGATCAATCCTTTCCCCTCAGACAGCGCCGCGGAAAAATGTATTCCGGAACTTGCAGCCTGTGTGTTTCTGCAATATATTATACGATATTTTTCTCTTTTTTTCAATAGCAGTTGTATACATACATTCCGTTTTGTCGTGAAAATTGAAGTTTTTTAAGAAAGTAGTAAAAAAGCTCAATTTTTCACGGAATGTAAACTTATGTTTGGCAGTATTTACACGGGCAAAAATGAAAATAATTCTTTACTTTTGAACGTCCTGTGTTGTATTATATTAGTGGAAAAGAAGATAAACACAGTTATATCACGGACAGGAGGCTTTCTGATGGAAGAAAAGGATAAGATCGAAAACAACAGCTCCGTAACAGAAAATGAAGCCGAAGAGGTCGTATTCAACGGACCTGCCCCGGTAAAAAAGGAAGAAAAAACAAAGGAAAGCGAAGAAGTAACCTTCGCCGGGACAGTAAGGAAAGAAGATGACGATGTCGTCACCTTCGCAGGAACAGCAAAAAAAGAAGAAATAAATGAACCTGTTATATCGGGCGGTAACGATGCAGATGAGGATTCCGTCGTTTTTGCAAAATCCGATACAACGGTAAAGCGTCATGCTGCAAAGAAAATCAAAAAAGCAAAAAAGGTGAGCAAGGTCCCGGTAATAATCGGATCGGTTCTGCTTATTGCGGCAGCAGCAGGCGGGATCTGGTATGCTGTCAATTTTATGAGACAGTCCGGAACAACAATGGTCGAAACTCACAGCGAGGCTTCACAGGCTTCAAAATCCGCCGCTGCGTCAGAAAAGCAGGATAAGGAAGAGAGCGTTGTTTCTTCGCTGCCGGTTATCAGAGAGGAATCCGCCGAGATCAAGCAGATAGATACCGCGACCATCGTATTCGGTGATAACGTGACAGTTTCCGGCGTAAGTCTTTCGGGAAAAACTCTCAGCGAGGCTTATGAGATCATGCAGGAGCCGATACTGAAGCTCCGCGATGAGGTCAGCATTACCGTCAACTGCGACGGAAAGAGCATGGCTCTGACCGAGGATGATTTCGTTTATAATACCGATCTTTCAAACGTGCTTATCCAGGCTTATCATTTCAGCCGCGGCGAGCTTGATGATCCTACGGTCGATACGGTATACAATAACGGCAAGACGGATTTTATCGTACATTCGGTCATAGACCCGACTTCCGTAAACATTGCCGTAAAGAAGGTAACGGATAAATTCAATATTCAGCCGGTTGACGCTCATGTAAAGGAATTTATTCCCGATGCAACTGAGAAATTCACATATGAGGACGGTAAGGACGGCTATCTGCTGGACAATAATGTCGTTACGGAAAAGATAAACTCTATTATCGAACAGCCTACAAAGAAGGGCGCTGTTTCGCTGAGTACCAAAAAGACGCCGTTCAAGGTATCGCTTGATCAGATCAAGGCAAATACAAGACTTATCGCTTCACACTATACAACGGCAAACAATATCTGGGCATCGAACCATAATATGGAGCTTGCCATCAAGTCGGCAAACGGCATAGTTGTAAAACCCGGCGAAACATTCTCCTTCAACGCAACGACGGGCGACACGACAAACGGTGACCTCGGTTATGTTGAATCCAAGGCTTATGTACGCGGTAATATAGAGATGCAGTACGGCGGAGGTATATGTCAGGCTGCAACAACGCTTTATCTGTGTGCTTTAAAGGCTGACATGGAGGTCGTTGAAAGACACGCTCATCAGTTTGCATCCGCTTATGCTGATATCGGCCTTGACGCTACCATAGACTACGGCAACCTTGATATGCAGGTCAAGAATACAAAGGATTACGCTATATATATCGCTACCTATGTATATGACTATAACGGTGACGGAATGGACGAGATCTGCGCTGAGATGTACGGTCCGGCATCAAAGGAATACGATGAGATCGTTCCTGTTGGCTGGGTAACAAAATATGCCGGCAATTCATTCTCCGGCAGTGGCGCAAAGGTATATTTCAAGGACGGCAAGGAAGTCAAGAGAGAAAAGCTTCCTTCCGGCGGATATGATATCCATTATGAAAGCTACGATTATCTTGAGTCGCTTATTCCTGCCGATGTTGAGAACGGTCCTGCCAATGTTTCGCCTACAGGCAGAACTCCGGCTGTTCTTTCGCCTAACGGCGTCGGAAGCTGCGGCCCGATACCATATGGTCAGGCATCACAGTATCTGAGCTGATAAAAACAAATGAATCCCCGGGTCCGGCTGAAAAGTCTGACCCGGGGATTATTAAATAATAATCCTGTTGTATAGCTGCGGCTTTCCGTTGTCGGTCAGCCACCCATTTCTATCATTTTGTCGATGCATTTTCTTGCCTGCATTATGGTTTCGCCGTCCATGATGATCTCTTCGCCGGCTTCGCCCTTGACACAATTAAGTACATCGACAAGCGTTGTTGCCTTCATATTTTCGCAGATCAGTCCCTTGGACATGACATAGAATTTCTTGTCGGGACATTCATACTGCAGATGCTGTACTATACTGTTTTCGGTGCCGATGATAAATTCTTTGGCGTCGGATCTCTTTGCAAATTCCATAATGCCCGAGGTAGATCCGACATAATCTGCCATTTCGGAAATCGCAGGTCTGCATTCGGGATGAACGAGCATAAGCGCGTCGGGGTGAAGCTCCTTTGCAAGCTGAGCCTGTTCCTTTGTTACTGCTGCATGGGTCGGACATCCTCCCTGCAGGAGCTTGATGTTTTTGTCGGGGAGCGCTTTTGCGACAAACGCTCCGAGATTACAGTCGGGTATGAAAAGAATATCAGGATTGTCTATTGCACCGACGATCTTTACTGCACTCGAAGATGTAACGCATACATCACATACGGTTTTGAGTGCGGCGGTGGTGTTTATGTATGCGACTACGGTATATCCCGGATATTTGAGCTTGACGGCTTCGATCATTTCCTTGTCCATCTGCTCTGCCATCGGGCAGCCTGCGATCGGATTGGAAAGGATCACTTTCTTTTCCGGAGAAAGCATTTTTACTGTTTCAGCCATAAAGCGTACTCCGCACATGAGGACGTTCCTGTTTTCCACGCCCTTTGCCATTTTGCTCAGAGCGTATGAATCTCCGGTAAAATCCGCGACCTCAAGTATTTCATGAGCCTGATAGCTGTGTGCAAGTATGCAGAAATCATTCTCCTTTTTAAGCCTTAGTATTTCGTCCTGTATTTCCCTTGTTGTCATTTGCATCTTCTCCGATTTTATGAAATTTATGTCAAGTTTAAAATGAAAATTGACAAGTTTTCTTGACATTATTTTTATTATGTGTTACAATATCTACAGTCGGTCAGCCCTGTTTTGTGAATACCGATTTGGGAGCGCCGCAAATAGGACAGATCCAGTCATTTGGCAGCTCGTCAAAGGGTATCAGGGTGTCGCTGTATTCATATTTGCATATATTACATACATATTTTTCGGCAGCCTCTTCCTTTTCTTCATAGTAGGTAGGCGCATATTTCGGGGATTTTCCCTTGATGACATTGCGGTAATAATCGTAAGTCATCGGCTTTCCCTTTATCTTTTCGCTGCCGGCGATCGGCTCGGCAATGAAGATGGTATGCGTTACTGTTTCCACCGTATTGACTACCTTGCAGAAGAACCAGCAGCATATCTCCTCACGGATAACGGGCGCGCCTTCGCGCAGAAGAGTATAGCGGACGTTGGAAAGCTTATCATTTGTTCGTCCGGAGGTATATCCCAATGCGCCGATAGCGGAACCTGATGTATTTTCCGAAAGAACGCTTACTGTGAATTCACCGTATTTCTTTATAAGCTCGTTGGTATAGTTGCTGTGGTTCACGCTTACCGCGATCGTCATGGGAAGAGATGATATCTGCATTACCGTATTGACGATGCAGGCATTCGGCCGGTCGTCACCCCTGACGCCTACGGCAAACATTCCGTAGGAAAGCGATGTGAGGATCCTGTCATACATATATGTGCGCTCCTTTCTGAAAAGGACAATAGTCTGCCTATTATCCGCAGATGTTCCGATTAGTCTTATAATAGCACAATCTGCGTTGATTTACAAGGCAAAATCCATATTTTTTCAGAAAGGCAATATAATTTTTTTCATATAATATCCAAAATAACGCGAAAAACGCCGTAAAGAACGGACGCGACAGTCCCGTAAACTATTACAGGTCCGGCGATAATGAACATTTTTGTTCCCACACCGGGAATGAAACCCTCGCTTTTGAATTCCACGGCAGGAGAAACCACGGCATTGGAAAAGCCTGTTATCGGGACAAGGGTACCTGCGCCGCCGATCTTTGCGATATTATCGTACCAGCCGAGCGCTGTGAACAATGCTCCGAGAAAGATCAGGGAAACGCTTGTCAGGCATCGGGAATCCCTGATATCAAAGCCGGCGGCTGAAAAAGCCTCCGTCATTGCCTGACCGATGGTGCAGATAAAGCCTCCGACGAGGAACGCGCCTGCGCAGTCCCGGACTATACGGCTTGAGGGCGAAACCTTGCCGACCATTTTCTCGTATTCGGACTGTGAAATATTCATTGCATACACCCTTTCGATATATAGATATTAATATTTTTTCCGCCGCGCTGCGGAATTATACAGAACAGAGGTCATTGATTTTGAAGGAAATATATCTTGACAACAGTGCTACAACAAAGGTCTGTCCTCAGGCTGCTGCGAAAGCTCTTGAGATAATGACTGAAAACTACGGCAATCCGTCCTCGCTTCACAGTATGGGGCTGAAGGCGGAGCATGAGCTTACTGCCGCAAGGAAAATAATAGCTTCCTCCATAGGCGCTCAGCCGGAGGAGATAATATTCACCTCCGGAGGAACCGAGGGAAACAATACAGCCATCGCAGGAGCGGCTCACGCTCTCGCAAGACGTGGAAAAAGAATAGTTACCACCGCGACGGAACATTCCTCGGTGCTGGAAATGATGCAGCAGCTCGAAAAGGAGGGCTTTGAGGTTATATATCTCAGCCCCGATAAAAACGGACGGGTAAGGGAAGAGGATATAAAAGCCGCCGTGACAAGGGATACTGTTCTTGTCAGCATTATGGCGGTCAATAACGAAACAGGGGCGATACAGCCGATAGGCTGTGTATCAAAAATAATAGCAGCCTCTGGTGCGCCTGCTCTTTTTCACTGCGACGCTGTTCAGGCATATATGAAAATGCCCGTTGTGCCGAAAAAATACGGTATAGACCTTATGACCGTGAGCGGACACAAGATACACGCTCCGAAAGGCTCCGGCGCTCTGTATATTCGCAGGGGCGCAAGGATCCTTCCGCTGCATTTCGGCGGTATGCAGGAAAAAAAGCTTCGTCCCGGAACAGAGCCGATGCCTGCGGTATGCGCTATGGGCGCGGCTGTGAGCGCACTTTCGGAAGATAAGGAAAGGGGCGCGAGGATAAAGGAGATAAGCTCCGTTTTCCGCAGCAGGCTTATGCAGACGCAGGGGATAGTGCTTAATTCCGATGAGGAATGTCTGCCGTATATAATCAATTTTTCGGTTCCGGGGCTTCGCTCGGAAACCCTGCTTCATTTCCTTGCGGAGAGAGGGATATATGTTTCCAGCGGATCCGCCTGCGCAAAGGGACATAAGAGCCATGTGCTGACGGCAATGGGACTTTCCCCCGAACGCGCTGATTCCGCGCTGAGAATAAGCTTTTCTGCCGAAAATACCGCGGAAGATGCGGATATTCTGATAAAATCTTTGGAAAATGCAATTGCAACACTTGCAAGAGCCGTTAAAAAGTGATAAAATAAATTGTTAATGTTTGTGTTCCGGAATTATTATCCGGAAAGGCTACTATCAATAAAAAAGGAAGATCGCATAAGATGAAGGAAGTAATCCTTATCAAGCTCGGTGAGATCGTGCTCAAGGGCTTGAACCGCAAGAATTTCGAGGACAGACTGATAAAGAATATAAAGCACCGTCTGCATTTTGTCGGTCCGTGCAAAGTGAAAAACGCCCAGTCTACAATAACGGTGACTCCGCTGTTCGATGACGTGGATATCGACGAGGTGGAAAACTGTATTTCCAGAATATTCGGTATAGCGGCTTTTTCCCGCGTCTGCGCTGTCGGGAAGGATCTGGAGGTCATCAAGACTTCCGCGGCGGAATATCTTGCGGATCATTTTTCGAGAATAAAAAGTTTCAAGGTCGAGGCAAAGCGTTCGGACAAGAGCTTTCCCTATACCTCTCCGGAAATAGCGAGGGAGGTCGGAGGTTTCCTTGCCGATACTTTCCCGGAAGTCGCTGTTGATGTGCATGATCCCGATGCAGTCGTTACTGTTGAGATAAGAGATGCCGCAGCCTATATACATTCCGAAGTGAAAAGAGGCGCCGGAGGTATCCCCGTGGGGACCGGAGGAAAGGCGGCTGTTCTTATTTCGGGCGGCATAGACAGTCCGGTCGCGGCATATATGATGTCCAAGAGGGGTATCGAGCTTACCGCGGTGCATTTTGCAAGTCCGCCGTATACCAGCGAGCGGGCAGAGGAAAAGGTCGCACAGCTGCTGAAAAAGGTTTCTGCCTACAGCGGAATGATAACGATGTATACCGTTCCCTTCACAAAGCTTCAGGAGGAGATCAGGGATAAATGCCATGAGGAATATTTCACGATAATAATGCGCCGTTTCATGATGGCGATCGCCGAGCGGATAGCTGCTGATAACGATTGTCAGGCTCTTATCACCGGGGAAAGCCTAGGTCAGGTGGCAAGCCAGACGATAGGCGCGATAGCCTGTACAGATGAAGCCTGCAATATGCCTGTGTTCCGTCCGCTTATCGGAATGGATAAGGAGGAGATCATCAGCATATCAAGAAAGATAGATACCTTCGATATTTCCATACAGCCGTATGAGGATTGCTGTACGGTATTTACGCCAAAGCACCCGCGTACAAGACCGGTACTGAAAAACGTAAAGGCTGAACAGAATAAGATAGATTTTGAACCGCTTTTCAGGGAAGCAATAGAGAATGTGAAGATCACGGAGATCTGATCCGTTGATATATTGTAAATGAACGGCGAAAGCCGCAGGGAGTGATTAACTGAATGAATACGGAATTATATTTCCCAAGAGAAGGCACGTCCTTTCCTAAAACCGCGGAAAAGGATTTTGACAACAGGGTCAGACAGCTTTCGGATATGGATATCAATATCGTATACAAGACCGAGGTTGATCTGACAAAGAAAAGCATACACGAAGCGCTGAAGGAAACTTCATCGGGCGATGAAAAGATCGAGCTTGTCATGATCGCGGACGCTCTCGAAAGCGATTCTCAGGAGAGTGCGCAGGAGCTGCTCGATAAGCTTGAGATAAGCGGAAAGCTGAAAAAGATCGTCGCAGCCGAAGCTGAAAGCAGGAAACCTGAGATCAAGAAACTCATAAAGGAAAAACAGCCTGAGGCGCCGCAGATCGAGATCAAGGCGTCAGGATCGCTTGTCATCGACGAATCGGAAGAACAGGATATCGAGGTCGATGAAACAGAAAAAACCGAACCCGAGGAAACAGGCTCCGAAAAGGATAACGATAATGACGGCGAGGGAGTCAAGCTTGTCGGAAACAAGAATTCCCTTACGGCTTATTCCGTGGAATATAAGGGAATGCTTGTGATACTGCTGCCGAGCGAAAACTTCACAGGTCTTGATTTCGGCACGATATTGTACAGGATCTCCAACAGTATCGTTCATCCCCAGAAAAAGAATTCCTTCTGGCGCAGATTTATCCCTTGCTCCGGTGATTCTCCGCTTGACGTTATTCGCAAGGTCATACTCATGCTTGCAATATGCACATTTATCGTTTCATCATGTATGCTTGTGAATATCCTTGTAATACGCCCGGCGATAAATGACAATACAACACGCAGCATACGTCAGCTGCTCGTTTCCGAAGAGGAAAAGGATGAAAAGGGCAAGGAGATCAAGAAAAAGCCTACTGACGGCAGCGAGGGAACACTTGTCGATTTCAGCAAGCTGCTTTCTGAAAATCCCGATACGGTCGGTTGGATCAAGTGTCCTAATACCATGATCGACTATGTTGTCGTTCAGCCGCCGGAGAACGAAGATCATGAATACTATCTCTACCGTGATTTCTACGGAAACTATGATATTTACGGTACGGTATTCCTTGATTACCGCTGCAGTATAGATTCAAAGAATATGGTTCTCCACGGACACCATATGCAGGACGGCAGAATGTTTGCAAACCTGAAATTCTATGAGGATATAGATTTCTACAAGAAGAATCCGACAATCACCTTCAATACTATCTATGAAAAGGCTGACTGGAAGATAATCTCCGTATTCAAGACCAATACTCTGGATTATCAGGGAGATTTCTTCAATTATCTGCGCGGCGATTTCGACAGTGATTACGATTTCCTCAATTTCATCTATCAGGTCCGTGAGCGTTCGATAATCGACTGCCCCGTAACCGCCAACGAAAACGATACTCTTGTCACGCTTTCCACCTGTACCTATGATTTCTCGGAATTCCGTCTTGTAGTAGTAGCAAGAAAGATCCGTGACGGCGAGGATCCAAAGGTCGATGTATCCAAGGCGAAAGCAAATCCCGACACTCTTTATCCCGATATCTGGTACAATACCTACGGAGGGACAAAGCCCGAGGTTACTTCATTCCAGGATGCATACAACAATAAGAAGATCAGCTGGTACGACGGAAATATCAAGAAATTCTCCGAGAAGGACGACGAGGCTCTTGTAAAGGCTCTTAACGACAGCAAGAAAAATGCCGAGAAGAAACTCAAGGAGTTTATAAATACCCATAAATATGCTGAAAAAGAGAAGAAACAGATAAACGAACTGCTTGATGAATATCTGAAGCTTATTGCCGACGCAAAGAGCGAGGGAGAGGTCGAACAGCTCACAAACAACGCTCTTAAACAGTTCAAGGAATTCAAGACCGAAAATCAGGTCAATTCCGAAAAGGAAGAATCTGAGAAGGAAGCCTCGGAGCAGGAGCTGAAAAGCAAGAAATCAAGCGCCAAGGTCGAG
The DNA here is from genome assembly GCA_902778175.1 of uncultured Ruminococcus sp. Classification (GTDB taxonomy): domain Bacteria; phylum Bacillota; class Clostridia; order Oscillospirales; family Acutalibacteraceae; genus UBA1213. The sequence goes on from CACYWT010000014.1 coordinate 49,638, forward strand.
CTTCATAATTCGATAGCGGGAAACGTCTATCGTCAGACTCAGCTCAATGAGATCAATAAGCTTTTCGATCAGTATAACAGGAAGATAGACGGCGCAAATACTGTTGAAGAAGTCGAGAAGCTTAAAAAGGAAGGCATACAGAAGCTTTCCAAAATAAAGACAGATGAAGAAATGAAGAAGGAAGAAGAGTCCAGAGCGGCTCAGGAAGCATCAAAGGCAGCCGAGGAAAAACGCCGTAAGGAAGAGGCGTCTAAGGCAGCCGAGGAAAAGAAAAAGCAGGAGGAAGCTTCAAGGGCTGCTGAGGAAAAGAGAAAGCAGGAGGAAGCTTCAAAGGCTGCCGAGGAGAAAAAGAAGCAGGAGGAAGCTTCAAAGGCTGCCGAGGAACAGCGCCGTAAAGAAGAAGCTGAAAAACTTGCCGCTACAAAGGAATATGCTGTCAGTGAGATCAGCGGATATGTTGACATTAACAATTACTACAGCGAGCAGCAGGACGAGATCAACAGCATAATTGCTGATTATACCTCACGCATCGAAAATACGACGGACGACTCCTATATCAATAACGTGCTTATTCCCGACGCTGAAAAGAGCCTTGATAACGTAAAAACCATAGAGCAGATAGACGCCGAAAATCAGGAACAGCAAAGTTCCGAGCAGTCGGAGGAATAAGGCGTGGATTATGAGATCATTTTCTATCATGCCGGGAAAACAGCCGAGATCCAGGCTCTTATCGACAGCAGCCTGAACGGTATATCCCTGCATCTGCGGAATGTCTGCGCCGCAGTAAGCCCCGTGGAGCTTTCAAAGCAGCTTGCGGTATCTGTCAGCCGCAGCAGACTGATCGTCGTCATAGGCGGCGATGATGAATGTGAAACTGTTCTCGGCAAGGTGCTGACCACGAAAAGCGGCAGTATCTCTCAGGAAACTATAGAGAGCTACGGCGTAAGGGCAGTTGTCAGGACGGTATCCGGACAGGCGGTGGTACAGCTTCCCGGAGATACAGAGGACATAAGCTGCATACTTGACGGGCTTGTGCAAAGGCTCGCTGAATACTTCGGCACAAAGCCGGAAACTGATAAAAAAATGCCTGCGGAAGCGGCAATAAAGGAGCTGGACGAAAAAATGGCAAGTATAAACAGGATCAAGGTAAATGTTTCGGGAAGTACAGCCGAGAAAAGAACCGGCAGCAGACTGAAGAAACTGAAAATAACGATAGCGGTCCTGCTTTTGCTTGCAGCGGCTCAGCTCGGCGCAGCATCATATCTGTTTATTACCCAGATGTGATTTGATCGCAATTGAAACTGTTGTTTTCCCGTCAAAAAAGGCAGCGCAAATGCGTCAGTAGCTTATGCGGTGCTGCCTTAATACCCGAAAAGATAAGCCTCCCTGTCACGGGAGGCTTATTCCTTTGTTCGCGCATACGCAAAAAAAGAACTGCTGCAAAAACTGCAGCAGCTCTTTCATTTTTGGTTATTGATGCGATCACTCGCCCTTTTTACCGAAAATATTGAAACGGAACAGCTTTGTTTCGTCCTCGGGTTTCTGGCACTCGAGATGAGCATTGCCGATCTTGCCGCCTTCGATAAGGCTTGTCAGACCGATAAGCTGGCAAAGCTTGCTCTTGAGGTTGAGTCTGTCTCCTTCATCAGTTACGAGGAAAACATCTCCCTCACATTTATCAATTTCTGCAAAAAAAGCCTTTACGTCAACATCATGTAAATCTAATCCGGGCATATTTATTACCTCCTGAATAATGATTGATTTACAGGTAATATCTACCTGCTGACTTTATTATAGCATATAAATTACCGTTGTCAATCTTTTTTTCTAAAAAAAATAATTTGATTTTTATTGAATCTGCAATAATAACCCAGTTCGTTTTTGTGTAATATTACCAAGGATTAAAAAATCTACGAAATAATTCGCCCGTCGCTGATTTTTATGCTTCTTTTTGCTCTTGCTGCAATGCTGCTGTCATGGGTAATCATAACTACCGTAACTCCCTTGCCGTTCAGATCGTTTATTATGGAAAGAACATTTTCTCCTGCGGCTTTGTCAAGACTTCCGGTAGGTTCGTCCGCAAGAAGAAGTCCCGGATCCCCGGCAATTGCTCTGGCGATGGCTGTGCGCTGCTGCTGACCGCCCGAAAGCTCGCTCGGACGGTGCTTTTTTCTTGAGGAAAGACCTACCATATCAAGAGCCTTTTCCGCAGCATATATCCGCTGCTTTCTGGGTATCCTTCTGTATATAAGAGGAAGCTCGACATTCTGCAGCGCATTGAGCGATGGTATCAGGTTGAAACTCTGAAAAACAAAGCCTATTACCCTGCTGCGCAGATAAGCAAGCTGTTTTTCTCCGAGAGAGGATACGTCTGTCCCCAAAAGAATATATTCTCCCGAACTTTGCCTGTCAAGACAGCCCAGTATATTCATAAGTGTAGATTTTCCCGAACCGGACTGACCGATTATCGAAACAAATTCGCCCCTGCCTATCGAAAGACTTATGTTGTCGAGAGCGCGGACAGTCAGATCTCCTGTTTTATATTCTCTGTTAAGTTTGCGCACCGTGATAAGCTCGTTCATATTTTTCCTCCTGCCGTTTTTTTTAATATTCCCACGGCAGCAGAAAAATATCCGTTTTTACCGATGATCTTCTTTTTTCTTTTTCAGGAGATTACCGCTGTTTACCAGAAAAATACCCGTGCAGACAAGTAAAAGCGACAGAAGGCTGCGCAGGGTGAAAATATTTTCTCCGAGGAAGATCCCCGACCACATTGTTCCGAAAACAGGTATAAGAAGATTATATACTGCGACCCTGCTTACCGGATTGTGAAAAAGCAGCATGGTCCAGAGCAAAAAAGCTGTTCCTGCCATTGCGCCGAGATACAGCAGGATAAGCATACACGGCAGTCCCGAAAAGTCAAGCCAGCCGCCGGAACACAGTCCGGTCAGGGTGAGAGCGACACCTCCGAGAAAAAGCTGCCAGCCCGATACCTGAGCAGGCGTCCTGCCCTGATTTATTTTTTTGCTTATAACATTTCCTGCTCCGCCTGAAATATTTGAGAGTATGACAAGTCCGTCCCCGAGCAGCGTCACTCCGCCTGCCGGCTGACCGGCGATCATTGCGGCAATACCGGCAAGACCAACAGCGCAGCCGAGTATTTTTTTTAGGGTGAGCCTGTCGCTTCTGAATACGGCTGCCGAAAGAAGGACTGAGGTGAAGGCTGCCGCCGAGGTATAAAGCGAGGAATTTGTTCCGCTTACACGCACTATCCCGATATAGAGAAGGAGATACTGTCCGTATGTCTGGAACAGGCTCAGTACCGATATCGGGAGGATATCCTTCTTTCCGAGAACGGGCATTTTTCCGGTTCCGGCGCCGGATATGCACCCTGCGGCAAGAACGATCACTCCGGCTATTGCGAATCGCAGACCTGCGAAAATAAGCTGCGCAGGAATATCCGACGGGCTTATCCCGAAAAGACTGTATCCGGTTTTTATAGCAGGAAAAGCCGTGCCCCACAGCAATGTGCAGAGTACGGCGATCGCGGCAACGAATATTCTGTTTGTTCTGATATCCTTTTTCATGATATAATAACCTCACGGCGTAAGCCGTTTCGACCGGCAAATCCGTTCTCAACGGACGCCTGAGAGAACATTTAATAAATTCTTTTATATATGCGCCTAACGGCGCGATTTTGTAAGAATTTATGATATAATAACCTCACG
>CACYWT010000014.1:53410-64397 GCA_902778175.1 uncultured Ruminococcus sp.
ACCGGCAAAGCCGTTCTCAACGGACGCCTGAGAGAACATTTAATAAATTCTTTTATATATGCGCCTAACGGCGCGATTTTGTAAGAATTTATGATATAACAAGCACAGCTTTAATCGAAATTTTCAAGAAAGCTGTGTTCTTCCTCTTCCTTATAATAACCTATTATTGTGCTGAGATTGACCCTTTCCACACTGCGGAAAATATTTATATCCGCCTGGGGATTGGTTTCTTTAAGTTTTGCGATAAGCTGCTTTATTTCCTGCCGCTTGGAATCTCCCACGCCGTCTGCGGCGGCATTTTTTTCCGTGAAACGACACGCGCACTGCAGGAAACTGAGATGATTATAATTCCTCCATGAAATAATATCCTTTTCACGGATATAATACATCGGGCGGATAAGCTCCATACCCTCGAAATTCGTGCTTCTGATCCTCGGCATCATTGTCTGGACCTGTGCGCCGTAAAGCATACCCATTAGGATAGTTTCCACAACGTCGTCAAAATGATGACCGAGGGCTATTTTATTGCAGCCGAGGCTCTGAGCCTGCTTGTAGAGATGTCCGCGCCTCATTCTCGCGCAGAGATAGCAGGGATTTTTTTCTATATTCACGACATTCGAGAATATATCCGTATCAAATATTGTGATGGGAATATTGAGCAGGGCGGCATTGTCAATTATTTTCTGTCTGTTCTGCGGAGCATAGCCGGGATCCATCACTATAAATTCCATATCGAAAGGATAATCCCCGTGAATCGAAAGCTCCTGCATAAGCTTTGCGAGGAGCATTGAATCTTTTCCTCCTGAAATGCATACGGCAATTTTGTCGCCGGGGGAGATAAGGCGGTAATCCTTGACTGCTCCGATAAAGCGGTGAAAAAGGGTCTTTTTATATTTTGTGATAATACTGTGTTCAACGGGATTATATTTTTCCATATTCCTCACTTTTTCGAGTGAAAATCCATAGGACGGAAATCACCTTTTTTATTGCGGTAGAAAGCCGTACCCACGGGATTATCAAGGTATTCTATTATATCGGTATCATAGTTGCAGATGGTGTTCAGACGGAAAATATCGGTATTTTCGATATTGCTCATATATTCCTCGTCCTCGTCGCCTGCCATGAAGCGCCAGCCGCTGTCGAGCTTGCTTTCGGGCGGTTCGCGGTACATGATGCCGACTTTTTCATTATCGACGGTGATACGGTCGGTAGCATAGCAGCCGTCGGGACCGTCCCAGTCGAGTATATTTTCGATCGCGCTTCTCGGCAAAGCCCATTTTTTGTGTACCGTTCCGGCGCAGAGGTTTTTCCGTTTTGCAAGCACCATATATGCATTATCTCCAAGACCTGCATAAAGACGGTCGAAAAGCTCCATACAGCCGTTTTCCATTTTAAATACCATTTCGTCCTCATACAGAGGTATCATCTGCAGAAATTCTACCTCCTCGCCGCACGGAAGGATACATCTGTCCTTACTCTTGCTGAGATTGAAAGCGGGCGCGAAGATCACTCCGTCATAATCAACGCTTTCGTCAAGACGGTCGCCGTAGGAGATGGTATGACCGAATCCGAGCCATGATCTGTCGAATTGTATCATTTCCCCGAATTGTCTCATTATCCTTATTACCCAACCTGCCAGATCAAGAGCCTCACGGAATGAGCAGCTTCCGGGAATACAGGAAACGATTTCCACACGGTGTATTATCTCGTTTCCTTCCTGAGTCTGTTCGATACCCCTGTAAGCTCCGAGTCCGAGGGTGACTATACGGTAATGATCAAAACTTTCATTCGGAGACATAAAGAGAATACTGATCGGGTGATCCTGCGGATCAATATTATCAATATCGAGTGCATTAGAGCCGAATTGTTTTTTCAGGTATCTTAGAACCACAGCCTTTTCATCTTCGGTATAGTAGGAAAGCTCATCGAGGCGTTCACCGAAGATATTTTCCCATGACTGTTCATCAATTTCTTTAGCGGTACGGCTTGCCTGTTCAAATTTTTCGTCGTCGCCTGTTTCCTGATAAATAAGGCAGAGCAGCAGCCATGCCTCTATACAGTTTTCATCTATTTCAAGGCAGTGATCAGCCTGTTTAATTGCGGTGCGGTAGTGGTGCAGACCGAAATTTGCTCCGGCGAGTTCGATATAGTATGACAGGTCGTCATCGGTAACGTCATCTTCGATTTCGGTCAATATATCAAGAGCTTCTCTGTATCTTGCGCACTGAGAAAGACAATGAGCGAGCATCAGCGTCAGTTCTTCATTCATTTCGTCCTCGTCAAGCTGTGATATTTTTTCTGCAGCCTGTTCAAACTGACCGTCATTCATCAGATTTTCTATTTCATACATGAATTCATTATCCACCGCGATCACCTCCGGTTCTGTTTCGGTAATAATTTATTATACTACTTTTATACCGTTGAAGTCAATATTTCCGCCGCCGTCACTCCGGTGAGCATTATCCTTGACAGAAAAAAAGCTGACCCCGAAGAGCCAGCTTTCCGTATTATTATTTAATATACGATCTGAGCGTTTCCTTTATCCTTGCAACAGCTTCAATGGTTTTGTCCCTGTCACCGAATGATGTCAGACGGAAAAAGCCCTCTCCGTTTTTGCCGAAACCTGCTCCGGGTGTTCCGACAACATTCGCTTTTGTCAGGAGCAGATCAAAAAATTCCCATGATCCCATTCCGCAGGGACATTCAAGCCAGATGTACGGTGAGTTTTTTCCTCCTGTATAGGAAATGCCAAGCTCGTCAAGCGCATCGGCAATAATTCTCGCGTTTTCCTTGTAATATTCAAGATTGACCTTTATCTGCTTTTGTCCCTCTTCACTGAATACGGCAGCCGCAGCGCACTGTACGGGCCATGATACACCGTTGAATTTCGTTGCCTGACGTCTGTACCAGAGCTTGTAGATATTGTGTCCGTCGCGCTCCAGCTCCTTCGGGATCACAGTATATCCGCAGCGTGTTCCCGTGAAGCCTGCGGTCTTTGAAAGAGAACAGAATTCTATCGCACAGGTGCGCGCTCCCTCTATTGCGAATATCGAACGGGGAAGATCCTCGGTGATAAATGCCTCGTATGCACTGTCGTACAGAAGAACGGCGTCATTTTTATTTGCATAATCGACCCATGCTTTAAGCTCCTGCGCAGTATATGCCGAGCCGGTCGGGTTGTTCGGAGAGCAGAGATAGATGATATCGGCATGAACACTGTCATCAGGCATTGCCTTGAATCCGTTTTCCCTGCTGCAGTCTGCAAAGATTATATTTCTGCCTGCCATGATATTGCTGTCAACGTATACGGGATAAACGGGATCGGTCACGAGGACAGTATTGTCCTTGCCGAAAATATCACCGATATTTCCGCAGTCGGATTTTGCTCCGTCGGAAATAAGGATCTCATCTGCGGAAACGTCAACTCCGAAGCTCTTGTAATATCCGGAGATCGCTTCCCTGACAAATGCGTAGCCCTCATAATCGGGATATCCCTTGAATGTTTCCTTCTTTGCCAGATCGTCAGCGCCCTTTTTCATAGCCTCGATTACTATCGGAGCCAGCGGAAGCGTTACATCACCGATACCAAGACGGATAACGTCTTTATCGGGATTTGCGCTCTGGTATTCATTTACTCTTTTTGCGATTTCGGCAAAAAGATAATTTGGGACAAGCTTGTCAAAATCATGATTGATTTTCATTTTCCATTCTCCTTTATGCATTTCAGATTGATAAAAATTTCATTTATATGATGAATGTAAGTGGATTATAGCATATTTTTGCAATTTTTGCAATATGTTATTGCGGATTTATTGGCGAAACACATCCGGAAAATGCCCGGCGGCTTTTTGAGGTGTTGCCTTTATTATGAAAGCATCACTTTCCGGCATGGCGTAAAGTTTTACAAAGGCATTGGAGTGTAAATTGACAGCAGTGTATTTTCGTTGTATAATTAATAGGATCCCGGAGCGGAAACGCAGAAAGGATCTTTTCGGGGCTGATCGCCAAAGCCCTGGACGCCGGTTTATCGGGTCGTGCCGACACTAAGCCTGAAGTACATCTTTTTGACTGATCTGATTATGATAAGATCATCTGAGAGATCTGCAAATATTATAGTGTCAACACTCACTGAACTGATCGGTGTTACCCTGATCAAAAAGGAATGATGGATATGGGCGGAAAAAAACACAAGGAAGAGGCTTTTGTTCCGGCTGTCAGATCTGACTATGAGGACATGACCCCTGCGCAGGAAAAACAGGAGCTGAATGATCTTAAAGAAAAGTACAGAAAAAAGGACGGGGATATCCCTCCGCTTTCCGTGAGAGAAAAGGAACACCTGACTTATATAATGGTTACCGCAAGATTTAACGAGGCAAGAAACAAACGTTCCTCCGCCAGAAAATACGGTTCCCTTTTCATTATTATCTCAGGAATAGTATTTCTGACGCTGATATTCAGTCTTGATGCCAAGATAGAAACTCTGTGCCTGTGGATCATAACTATTCTGTTCTGCGTTGTATATATGATAAAGGCAGATTATAATTATTATAATTACAAGGAAATACTCGGCAGGGCGGACGAAAACGATTTTTATGAAATGGATGATGTTCCCGAGGAAAGTTCTCCTGCCGCGGAAAGGAATGAATGACTGATATCATCAATGAAACGGAGTTGATAGAATGAAAAATATTTTGCTTATCCTGCGCGGCGATATCAAAAGTATCGCCCGCAATATCATTGTATTTGTTGTTGTGATCGGCATATGCATACTTCCTGCGCTTTATGCATGGTTCAATATCGCAGCAAACTGGGATCCGTATTCCAGTACGGGAGGTATTCCCTTTGCAGTATGTTCAAAGGATAAAGGCTATTCGTATAAGGTGCTGTCCATAAATGCAGGAAATACCATTGTCGAAAACCTTAAACAGAATGATAAGATGGGCTGGACTTTCGTAAGCGAAAAGGAAGCGATTGACGGCGTGAAAAACGGCACATACTATGCCGCCGTCGTAATACCAGAGGATTTCAGCGAAAGCCTGTTTTCCGTTACAACAGGGGAATTCCGGCGCGCAAAGCTTGAATACTATATCAACGAAAAGAAAAATGCCATTGCCCCGAAGATCACCGACAGCGGTATTAAAACCGTTCAGAACAGCGTTAATACCGCATATGTAAGCACAGTGACAAAGGTCATCGCAACATCTCTGAATCTTTCAACAGATGATATAACAAAATCAAAGGTCACTGCCGCAGACAAGATCAACGAATCCCTCAGCGGTACGAAAAAGGATCTTGATACATTTGAAAAGACGGTGGATATCTTCATTTCCACACTTGACACGGTTGACGGCATTATTAAGACAAATAAGGAAATGCTGCCGACGATACAGCAGAAGCTTGAAGGCGCAGCCGTTGTGCCTAAGGATCTTAAAAAGACGGTCGCTTCCGCCCAGAACTCGGCAAAGAACCTTACAACCGCCCTTTCTGCGGTGATCGACACAGCAGAACAGTTTGCCGACGGTCTGTCCGTAAAGACGGAAACAGCTTTTGCAGAAATAGAAAAGGACTCGGCAGCGGCAGCGTCAAGGCTTTCTGAGATTACGGCTGTATGCGAGAAGATCATTTCCGTTGACAACCGCCTTATCGAGATCCTCAGTAGTATACAGGATAATTTCGGGATAGACTGTTCGGGAATTATCGACAAGCTCAATAACGCCAACGGACGTCAGACGGAGATCATTGAAACCATAAACGAAGCCTGCGAAACAATAAAGAAAACAGGCTCACTGCCGAAAAATCTTCAGGATAATCTGAGGAACCTCGTAAGCTCTGTTTCGCCTGAATTTGAGATAATCAAAACATCCTTCGACGGTATTCGCAGCAGTATTGATACTACCGTGGACAGCGCATACAAGGCTCTCGACAAGGCTTCCGATATTCTTATGAACCTAAGCGGAGATATCCCGAATGTCGAAAGCACACTTGACAATGTTTCCGATACAAATGCTTCGCTGAAAGAAACATTCCTGAATCTGAAATCATTCATAAACAGCGCCAAGGAAAAAATAGACGATATTATTAAAAAGGTCGATGAGATCAAGAATAACGATACGATAGAAAATCTTGTCACCCCGATAATCCGTAATCCGCAGGCACTCGGAGATTTTATTTCCAGCCCCGTTGATACGAAATCAACAAGACTTTTCCCGGTCGACAATTACGGCTCCGCAATGACGCCGTTCTATTCCTCGCTTGCTTTCTGGGTCGGCGGTATAGTGCTTGTTGCAGTAATGAAATGCGACCTCGGCAAAAACGAGCTGAAACGCCTGAATGATCCGACTCAGACACAGCTTTATTTCGGAAGATATCTGATCTTCTTCATACTCGGTCAGGTACAGGCGCTCATAATCACTCTCGGAGATATTTTCTTCCTGAAGGTGCAGGTCAATGATCCGCTGATATTCATACTGAGCGGTATGATATCAAGCTTTATCTATACCCTTATAATCTATTCGCTGACTATTTCATTCAGCACGATAGGCAAGGCTCTTTCGGTAATCATACTTGTTATACAGATCGCCGGCGCAGGAGGAACCTTCCCGATAGAGGTCCTCCCCGAATCGTTCCAGGCTGTTTCACCGATCCTGCCGTTCAAATACGGTGTAAACCTTCTCCGTGAGGCTGTTGCAGGAACGGACAGTACTATCTATCTTACGAATCTGCTTTATCTCGCAGCATTCATACCGTTTGCGCTTGTTCTCGGACTGCTTTTGCGCCGTCCCTGCATAAAGCTGATCTCTTTCTTCAATATGCGTGTCGAAGAAAGCGATATAATAATCTGATAATTAAAATATACAGCCGATTGTAAAACGGCGAAAGGTCGTCAGCACGCCGCAGGCGGGCTGACACCTCGCCCAATCCCGAAAAGCTTTGAAAAGTGGAGAAAATTGTAAAAATGTAAATACCAAAATCCGCATAAACAGATGATTTTTGATTTTTACAATCAGCTAAATTAAAACATAAGAAAAGGAGAATCATATATGGCAATCGGCGTATTATTCATCATAGTATTTATCGGTCTTTTATCAGGCAGCTCAGCACTTACCGCTTTCGGAGCAAAAAACAATAAAAAGGGCATGAAGCTTGCTGGCGTTGTATCCATCATTATTTCACTGATCGGACTTATATGCGTACCGTTCAGCTTTTACACAGTTGATACCGGTGAGGTCGCGGTAGTGAAATTCCTCGGTCAGGCAAATAATGTCCGCAGCGCAGGAACATATTTCGATTTCTGGGTAACGAATACCGTTCAGAAATACGATACAAAGACACAGACAATTCAGATCACCACCGGAACATATTCCTCTGACGCGCAGACTATGGATATCCAGATGACGGTACAGTATAAGATACTTCCGGACAAATCCATCAAGATCGCAGAGCAGTACGGTTCGCTTGACGCTCTCCAGAGCAGGATCGAATCCGTTGCTATAGAAAAGACAAAGGCTACTCTTTCATCATATAAGGCAATGAATATCATTGCCGACCGTGCGTCAATGTCTCCGCTTGTAGAGGATGCGATAAAGAAGGCTATCGACGAGAAATTCTATGTCAACATCCAGACAGTCGCAATGACGAATATTGATTTCTCAGATGCATTTGAAAAGGCTGTAGAGGACAAGATGATAGCCGAGCAGCAGCAGCTCAAGGCGAATTATGAGAACGAAACGAAGATCGCCAAGGCGAAGGCTGACGCTGAGGCAAAGGTCGTTCAGGCTGAGGCTGAGGCAAAGGCAAATGATCTTCTTGAAAAGTCCCTTAATGAAAAGATACTTCGTCAGATGTATATAGAAAAATGGGACGGAAAGCTGCCCTCGACCGTAGCAGGTGATTCAACGACAATGCTCATTCCTGCCGGCGAAGTTGAGAAAAGCTCCAAGACTGCGGGATCATCAAAAACAGAGTGATGATATCAAAGGATAATGAATACCGGCGCGCAGGAAAGGTGATGCTATGAATTATGAAATAAACGGAGAATTGACCGTTGTCAGTCCGGATACCTTTTCGCTTATGACAAATGCCGATCTGAAAAAGTTTTTCGGCAGCACGGAAAACAGATGGGGTATAAGGGACGAGAAAAGACATATGATCATTTCCTGCGGCTGGACACGTCAGGGTGATATCCTGAATTATCTTTCCGATGAAAGATCCATAGCCAACGGCGTCAGACAGAGAATGAAAAAGAATCTGACAGATTTCCGTGCTTCTGGCTTCTTTCAGGAAAAAAGAGGTATCCACAAGGCAAAGGGCTTTGATTTTCAGTTCAGGGCAGTCAACGACGGCTGTATTTACAGCGGCAAGGCGCTTGTGATAAAACACTGTAAGCATTTTTACGGATTTATATATTATTCCTCAAAAGAAAATTATGCCGAATGTGCAAGGATATTTGAAGATCTGTTCCTTTCGCTCCGCGGGCTATGAATGCAAAACTGTTAAAAGCTTTGCTTTCAACAAGCAAAGGCAAGCCGTAGGCTTGCTGTCGTTCAGTGGGAGATTTTTACTCCCACTGAACGGATATATGGCACCCGCACCTCTGCGAAGCAGAAGCACCGACCGAGCCGGCAGGCGAGACTCGGGGGACATACTTTGCGGTTATAGGGCTGCTGCATTACTGTGATGCGGCAGCTTTTCTTTATATACTATGCTTGAAAGAATTGTAAAACTATAGTATAATTGAGATGATAAATACCTATGGCGGTTTACGGGAAAGGGTGGTATCATTGTGACAGCTTGCCGGAAATACCGTGAGCTGAGGTATAAACAGATCCTGTGGTGTATTGAAACCATGACTTTACCTGACAGGAGGAAAGGCAAAAATGAAAATACTTGCAATAGATGACGAAAGACTTTCGCTCAACCGTCTTGTCGAAGTGCTTGAAAAGCTTGTTCCGAATGCGCAGATAGTGCCTTTGCGCCGTTACGAGGATTTTATGGCATACAGGGAAAAAAGCGATTTTGACGCGGCATTTAAAAGCTTTGATCCGAAAAAGATCAACTGCGATCTGACAAAGCTTCTCAGCGGAGATATCCGTGCGATAAATACATTCAAGGGAGAGTATATGATAGATTATTCGTGGGCGCACAGCGGCAGTACCGCAGATCTGCTCAGGGGTGCGTCATAAAACGGAAGTATCATACAGGTGACGTAAAATGAAAGGTTTCCGGCTTGGAATGATCTCAATTATAATAATGCTGTTGTCCGTGTTTTCCTGGTGCGGCTCAGAAACTTTCGCCGCAGGAGAGCTGCGCACCGCGCTTGACGCCTGTGTATCGGAAAGCGGAAAAAAGATAAGTCTTGAACTTTCGTTATCGTACAGCGGAGGTCTTGGCGCTGTGAGCGGCAGCGTGAGCTACGACAGGGAAAGACTTAAACTTTCCTCTGCGGATAATTCCGACAGCGAAAAATTCTTCACCTATGATGACGACGGCGGAAAGATAAGCTTTATCTGTATGAGCAGGGATAAAGATACGGAGGAACAGATCACTTTTATGTTCAGACCGGTCGGTGAAAAGAAAGGAAAATACGTTTTTTCCTTCAATACGGTGCAGTCCCTTGATCATGAAGGAAATGAAATAAGCGGCAGCGGTTGCAGCACTGTTCTTGAAATTGCGGATAATTCCACGGAGGATAATTCTCAGTCCTCATCGGCAAAGCAGAATGAGAAAGAAAAAAATTCATCAGGATCCGTTTCCTCTTCCGGAAAGACTTCGGAAAAAGAAAAGACATCAGGCAGGAGATCATCTGAAAAAAGCAGCGGCGTTATTCGGGAGAATGAAAGTAAAGCAGGGATCTCAGATGCCGAAGAAGCATCACCGTCGGAGGAAGAAATATCCGCCGGGCTTGCAGATAAGGATAAAGCTGCTGCTGCGGCTTTTCCCGTCGGGACGGTATTCGGTATAGCCGTAGGCTTTGCTCTGGCTGCCGGGGCAGCCCTGCTTATTATGAGCCTGCGCAGAAGAAAATAATAAAAGATCGGTACGAAAGGAGAATTGCCATGATAATAACTGTGCTTACGGAAAACACCTCCGAAAGCGGTCTTGCCTGTGAACACGGGCTGAGTCTTTTCGTCGAAGTCAACGGAGTGAAATTCCTTTTCGACAGCGGACAGTCATCGCGCTTTTATGAAAATGCAGTCCGTCTTGGAAAGGATATTTCTCAGGCTGATATGATGATCCTCTCACACGGACATTATGACCACGGCGGAGGAATACAGACATTTCTTTCGGTCAATAAGAATGCTCCGGTTTATATGAACCGCCGCGCTTTCGGAAAATATTATAACGGGACGGAAAAATATATCGGTCTTGATCCTGAGCTTGAGGGCAATGAAAGGATCAGGCTGACCGACGGACTGACTTCTCTTGGCAGCGGAATGACGCTGCACAGCGCATATGATATGACAAAGCGCATTGATCTCGGATCGTTCGGCCTGAACCGCCTTGAAAACGGCTGCTTTCTTCCCGATGATTTTCTTCATGAGCATTATCTTCTGGTTGAGGAAAACGGAAGGAGGATACTGTTCAGCGGCTGCTCCCACAGGGGAGTGAACAATATTGTATCATGGTTCAGACCCGATGTTTTTATCGGTGGATTCCATTTCTCGCATATTCCCTGTGCCGACAGACTGCGCGCGCTTGCGGACGATCTTGACGGTTTCGGGACGGAATACTATACCTGTCACTGCACAGGTACAGAGCAGTACATATTCATGAGCGAGAGCATGAAATCACTGCATTATATTTCAACCGGACAAAGCATAGTCATTTAAGGCAATACCGCACAAAGATAGTACCGCAGATGCGCTGCCTGTTTTTTGCGCAGTGTTATTACAGCCGATTGTAAAACGGCGAAAGGTCGTCAGCACGCCGCAGGCGGGCTGACACCTCGCCAAATCCCGAAAAGCTTTGAAAAGCGGAGAAAATTGTA
>CACYWT010000015.1:0-32451 GCA_902778175.1 uncultured Ruminococcus sp.
ATATCTTTTTTGTACTCTGTTGACAAAGCGAAAATCCTGTCACGAAAGTGGCAGGGTTTTCGCTTTGTATTATTCATTTTTAAGTTTTAAGTCTTAAGTTTTCAGTTTGCGCTTAACAGACAGGATTTTCTAAATGAATAATGAATGCTTAAGGCAACACCGCACAAATAAAAAAACACTTCCGGTATAAAAATATCGGAAGTGTTCTTGTTATTACATTGTAATCGGGATTTAACGGAATGACATCAGTCCTTCTTGGAATCCTTGTCATATTTTCCGCCGTTTTTGACAGTAAAGCCGCCGTTTTTCGGAACCTGCTTTTTGCCGTCGTTGAATACTACGAGCGGTTCTTCGATATCAGCAGGAACCTCATATGAATATGTACCGTCACCGTTATTCTTCATCGCTTCGCCGGGCCAATCATTGTTCTTGCTGCCGCCGTTGTTTTTAGCATAAACATAGGCATTGATATTATCGCCCCAATTGTCAGGCTTTGTAAAAGTAATAACTATCTTATCTCCGCTGGCAGGAGCTGCTGCGGAATCAGATGCGGTCGAAGGAGCTGCCGATTCAGTCGCAGCAGCGCTTGATGTACTCGTCTGACCTGCTGTTGATGCTGTGCTGGTTTCACTGGTCTTATTACCAGAGAAAGCAACTATTACTATTACTATAATTGCGATAACAAGAATCGCAACAATAGCTATCGGAACAATAAGCTTCTTACCGCCGTTGTTCGGTGCGTGAACAACATTGACAGTTGCGCCTCTGACCTGTTTTCCGTCAAATTTCATCGGAGCTTCCTTGATATTGCTCGAATCGAAATTATTGAACTGATTACTCTGCTGAGCAGAAATTGATTTATCTCTTTCTATGCGCTCCTTGAGGTTCTTGACATATGAATCTGTATCGAAATTGGGATCTGCGGTACTGCTGCTTGAAACAGGAGTAGCAGACCACTGTTTCTGACCCTGAGGCTGCTGCTGTACAGGTCTTTGCTGCGGAGCCGGCTGACGCTGCTGGCGGGGCTGCTGTGCAGGTGCAGATTCGGTTGACCACTGTTTCTTCTGCGGCGCTGCCTGCTGCGGCTGCTGTGCAGGTGCAGGTTCGGTTGACCACTGTTTCTTCTGCGGCGTTGCCTGCTGCGGCTGCTGTGCAGGAGCAGGCTCTGTTGACCACTGCTTTTTCTGCGGTGCTGCCTGCTGCGGCTGCTGTTTGGGAGCAGGCTCGGTTGACCACTGTTTCTTCTGTGGTGCTGCCTGCTGCGGCTGCTGTGCAGGTGCAGGCTCTGTTGACCACTGTTTCTTCTGCGGTACTGCCTGCTGCGGCTGCTGTGCAGGTGCAGGTTCGGTTGACCACTGCTTTTTCTGCGGTGCTGCCTGCTGCGGCTGCTGTGCAGGTGCAGGTTCGGTTGACCACTGTTTTTTCTGCGGTGCTGCCTGCTGCGGCTGCTGTGCAGGTGCAGGTTCGGTTGACCACTGTTTCTTCTGCGTTGTTGCCTGCTGCGGCTGAGGCTGCTCTGTTTTCTGTTCCGGAACAGATGCTTTTTGCAGCGCTGCAGCGTTATTACGCATACTCTTTCTTCTCTGCTCTGCAGGAGATGCCGCTTCGGGGCTGTTTATATCAGGAAGCTTATCCTTGACCTCTTCGGACTGAATGGGAGTAAGCTTGACAGCAGGGGTATGACGTATCTGATCTATTGTAACTTCTTTTTCCGGCTGCATCGGCGGAAGAACACCTGTCAGCTTTTCGCCCTCGATGGGTGTAAGCTTTACTGCAGGTGTATTCGCGATATCATTGATAGATACAGGCTTTTCCTTCTGCATAGGCGGAAGAGGCGTCTTATCTCCGCCTGTGGGCAGATCAGGAAGATCGGTACTTTCAACTATAGTAGTTTCTACGAATCTCTGTTCAAAGCCGGGGCCGTTTGATTTCTGTCTGAACTGTGAAAAAATAGTATTTGCTTTTTCTTCAGCTTCACGTCTTAATTCGGCTTCGCGTCTTGCACGGGCTTCAGCTCTGAGTCTTTCTTCCTCAGCGATCCTGTACCTTTCTCTTGCTTCCTGCTCAGCCTTGATCTTAGCTTCTTTTTCAGCTCTCGCCTTAGCCTCCGCCTCGGCTTTCTTGCGGGCTTCTTCATCCCGTTTAGCCTTTTCCTCGGCTTCTCGGCGAGCCTTCTCTTCCGCCTTGGCTTTCTCAGCGGCAGCGCGTTCTTCCGCTTCCGCTTCTGCCTTTTTACGAGCCTCTTCTTCTTCTTTGGCGCGTTTTTCCGCTTCCTGTCGGGCAGCTTCTTCTTCCTTGGCGCGTTCTTCTGCTTCAAGCTCGCGGTCCATTTCTTCCTTGGACTTGCCCTCTTTGACATTATATCCGCAGAAAGGACAGTTTTCACCGTTATTTACAATCTGCATTCCGCAGCCCGGACAACTGATTAGTAATGCCATAGTTATATCTCCTCTGTGCCTGATTTAATTAACTGTAAATCACAAACTTATCAGTTTAATTCATTACTTAATATTATATAATAAAATTATGATACAGTCAATATTTTTGGAAAAATTATATGTATTTTACCGTAAAAGCCGGAATAATGAACATAAATGTTAAAATTTATTCAGGTATAATCACTCCATAAAATGAATAATTTTATATGAACACAAAAAAGAAGGGAACTCTTTTAGCAAGTGTTCCCTTTCCCAGTCTGTTTTTATTATCTGCTCAGTCTGCATTAGCCTTTGCTATCTCGTCTATCGTGTCGCGGATCCGAAGGAAGGCGTCAACAACAACGGGATCGAATTTCTTGCCGCGCTGTTCCTTTATATTATCGAATACGACAGATGTCGGAAGTGCAGCCTTATAGCTTCTCTTTGCAACGAGCGCATCAAAATAATCGGCTATTGTCATTATTCTGGCGCAGAGCGGTATCTCATCTCCCGATATTCCGTAAGGATAACCGGATCCGTCCCAACATTCGTGATGGTACAGAGCCACGGATTTTGCTACCTTGAGAAATTCCTCATCTTCGATATCGCTCATGGATTCCTCTATAAGCGCCTTTCCGTTTACGGTATGCTGCTTTATGGTATTGAATTCGTTTTGCGTAAGTCTGCCGGCTTTGGTAAGTATCGAATCGGGAATCGTTATCTTGCCTATATCATGCAGAGGCGCGGACATCATTACATCATGCATATATCTGTCATCAAGTATATCGGTATAATCACCGTTCCGCTTTAATTCTTTTACCAGAGCCTCAACATATTCGCTTGTACGCTTGACGTGCTTGCCTGTGCTGCCGTCACGGGCTTCAATGATATTCGCAAAGCTTATAATGATCTGATTCTGCATCGACTCAATAGCGTTCGTCTTTTCATTTACGCTTGTATCGAGCTGGCTTCTCTTTTCATCAAGCGAATGTACGACTCTTCCCGTGAAAATATAGATAAGAGTAAAGCTTGTCAGGCTGTTGAGTATTGTCAGACCTATTGTCACATTGTCATCAAGACGATATATCGGCGCATAATCACTAAAGAAAACTATCAGATATATAAATGTAGCAGCAGAGCACAGGATAATAAACCTTCTGATCATAGTGTAAACCGTACCCTTTTTGCGTATCAGCAGCGACAGGAACATCAGCGGAATGAGAAGATAATGGAAACCGGGACCAAGCCCGTAATACCGTACCGTTACAAGCTGATGCATATACAGTTCCATTGCTGCAAGTATCGTACACGGAAGCCATGACCCCTTGAACCTTCTCAGCATGAATACAAAGCATGTATAGAGAAGAACGCTTATTCCGTCAAGAACAAGCATCAGCGGATCACGGAATATGGAAAAAATGACAAGGTAAACGCTGTGAAGTAAAAGACACGCCAGAAAAAACATATTGAGCGGCGCGCTGAAATAAGCATAGTCGGCATAATCCTTGTCATCATTATAAACAGGAGTTCCTGTAAAGAAATCTACCAACTTATTATGTTTTGCTGATTTTGACATCAAATACACCTCAAAATCTTAAAAATACCATTTCAACTAAAATTATACAATAATTAAACCAATTTTATATAATTATACTATATTTTTCCGGTATATTCAATAGTAAAAAACAAAAACCATCATATTTTTTTGTGAGGAGGAGAAACATATGTATCTGATCCTGCGAAAGAAAAACCTGATCCTTGCCGTTACCGCAGTATTTATCGTTTCAATCTGCATTTCGGTATGCTTTTATACAATGCCCGTACAAGGTAATACCGAAGAGATAAAACTTCCGGTAATCATGTATCATGGGCTTTGCAGCAAGGAAGAAAGAAGGAATAATTACATGATCGACCCTGACTGTTTTGAGGACGACCTTGTTTATCTGAAAAGCAACGGATATAATACAATTTTTATTTCCGAACTTGTCAGTCATGTCGAAAAGGGGATCCCTCTGCCCGAAAACCCGGTAATACTGACCTTTGACGACGGATATCTGAATAATTATACGATTGCCTTTCCGCTGCTGAAAAAATACAATATGAAGGCAGTCGTCTCTCCTATTGCATCTCAGGCGGATAATGCGGAAAATGAAAAATACCGCAGTGATCTGTGGTCCCAGTGCAAATGGTCACAGCTCAGGGAAATGACGGAAAGCGGTCTGGTGGAGCTGGAAAACCATTCATACGATCTTCATAAAAACGAGGGCGGCAAAAAGGGTGCCGCCGCATTGCCCGGTGAAAGCTTTGACGATTACAAAACACGGCTTACCGACGATCTTGCTCTTGCGGACAAAAGGATCCTCCGGAATACCGGACGCAAGCCCTGCGCCTTTGTCTGTCCGTTCGGGGCGATAAGCAGAGATACCGGGAAAATAGCCCGTGAATACGGATTCAGTGCAATGCTCGACTGCGAAAACAAAATAAACATTATTACCTGTGAAGATGATCTTTTTCATATTCACAGATTTCTCAGACCCGATAAGATAAGCGCGCAGGAGTTTTTCAATAAGTGTATCGGCAAAAATCGGGAATAACCCGGACAATGCCTTCATAGAATGATCAGACAGATAATCTCAGGGAGGAAATCATATGCCGAAAATATTTCTAAGTCCGTCCACTCAGGAATTTAATCCCTATATTGACGGCGGAAACGAAGAATATTATATGAACCTTATTGCCGATGATATGGAACCGTATCTCACTGCATCGGGAATAGAATTTGACAGGAATGATCCTGCCGGAACAGTCAATAACTCCGTCGCTCAGTCAAATTCAGGAAATTACGATCTGCATTTAGCCATTCACTCCAATGCCTCTCCTGCATCTTCCGCAGGAAAAAACCGCGGCACTCAGGTTTATTACTTCCCCGGTTCTGTAAGCAGCACAAGAGCCGCAGAAATATTTGCCGATAATTTCAGGAAAATTTATCCCGACCCTGAACTTGTCAGAACAGTACCGACTGCCTCACTTGCGGAAATCGCAAGAACTAAGGCTCCTGCCATTCTGATCGAGGTAGCTTATCACGATAACCGTGATGATGCAAAATGGATAAGAGAAAATATTGACAGGATTGCCGTAAATCTCACAATGTCAACAGCAGAATTTCTCGGGGTAAGATTCCGTACCCCGGACCAGGCTGAAAAAGGTATTGTTTCTACAGCGGATTCCCCTCTTAATCTCAGAAAAGGACCTTCCCTTTCTTCGGAGATCATTTCAAGGATCCCCAGAGGAACAAGACTTGTTATCGGATCACGGAGCGGCGATTGGTACCTTACGATGTATAATGGACTGCAAGGCTTTGTGAACAAAAACTATGTAAAAATTTTATAGAACATTACTAAAAAAATATACACAAAAAATCCTTTACAAATACAAAAAGGTATGTTATATTAATAATCAAGAATAATTATTATTATTTTCACGGACATAAACAACATAAATATGAGGTGAAAAAAATGCAGATCAAGCGTAATTTCAGTGCCAAAAGAGAAGCGATCTATGACACATTATCCTCAACAAAAACTCACCCGACTGCCGAATGGGTATACAACAAACTAAAGCCCGATCTGCCTGATCTGAGTCTTGGTACCGTATACCGAAATCTCACTGTTTTCAAGGAAATGGGGCTTGCCCGTTCCGTCGGTGTGGTAAACGGTCAGGAAAGATTTGACGCGGATATGACACCTCACCCTCATTTTGTATGCACGAAATGTTTCAAGGTCATTGACGTGCCTAAGGGTAGAAATTTCGTTGACGGAAATATATATGATTATGTTTCAAGAGAATGCGGCGTAAATGTTGAAACACACAGCATCACCTTCTATGGTCTTTGCGATGTATGTGCCGGTAAAAAAGAGAAATTCAGCGAGCAGTGATCATTGCTTGCCGGATATAGAAAACCATATTTTATAAAAAACGGAGGAAACAATCATGAAAAAATTTGTCTGTCAGGTATGCGGATATGTTTACGAGGGAGATGCTGCGCCGGAGCAGTGCCCTATCTGTAAGGCTCCCAAGGAAAAATTCAACGAGCTGAAGGGCGAGGCTTCTTTTGCAACAGTACACGAATTAGGCTCCGCTAAGAGCGTTGATCCTGAGATCATCAAGGAGCTCCAGGCTAATTTCAACGGCGAATGCAGCGAGGTCGGAATGTATCTTGCAATGGCAAGACAGGCTGACCGCGAAGGTTATCCTGAGGTTGCTGCCGCATTCACAAAGTATGCATTCGAGGAAGCTGAACACGCTGCAAAATTTGCAGAGCTTCTCGGTGAAGTTCTCACAGACAGCACAAAGAAGAATCTCCAGATGCGCGTAGACGCTGAAACTGGCGCTTGCGCAGGTAAATTCGAGCTTGCTAAAAAGGCAAAGGCTCAGAATCTTGACGCTATCCATGATACCGTTCATGAAATGGCTAAGGACGAGGCTCGTCACGGCGCAGGCTTTGCAGGACTGCTCAAGAGATATTTCGGCGAATAATACGATGTGCGATAACAATGTGCTGATGAACAGCCGGACGATCTGAACAAATAAAAATGAGGACAGGCTCATATATACGGGCTTGTCCTCATTTATTTATTTCATGCTTTCAACTATCCTTACTGCATTTCTTACGCAGTCGTCACAGGAACATAGCACCTTCCCTGTTCCGATCCCTTTCAGATCGGCGCAGCGTACCGCTCCGCAGCTTTGTCTGAAAGCTGCAAGTATCTCTCTGCCTCCGGCTGCATTGCGTCTGCTGTTCATAAGACTATCCACCATGACCGCGCCGACAAGCGCTCCGCAATTGCCCTCCATACAGCCCATTCCGGAACCGAATCCTGCTCCGAGTGTACGCAGTGTGTTTTCATCAGGCGACAGAATATCAGCATAGCTCAGCAGCACCGCCTGACAGCAATTGCATCCGCTGTGTTTAAGCTCTATTGCTTTATCTTCTCTGTTCATAATCTCCTCCATGCTATCATATGTATAATATCCGGCAAAAACTGACTGGAAATATTATAGATCAAAACTAATATATTCAATACCAGACCTATAATGCATACTGTTTTCGCTGTTTTTCTGCTTGATTCAGCCTTTTCATCTGACGCTCCCGGCTCCGCTGCCTTCGATACGGAAACAAGACCGATTATCGCAAATATCAGACCTATGCCTCCCATGCTGAATATCAGTGAGATAATTCCGAATATCAAGCCCTTGCCGTTATTTGCAGAAGTGACGACTCTATTGTTTAAGCCCTGATAATATCCGGCTTTATCCGGAGTAAAGGGTGCCTGCGGAGGAGATGTATAATTTGCGGAAGAATTATTGCCAATACTGCCGCCCTGAACGTCCGGAAAAACAGGACGAGCCGCTTCGTTTAAGCTGTAGGCGTTATCGGTAAATGACTTGTCCGATCCACCGGACGGTAAAGAATAGCGATCATCAGGCATGGAATAATGATCCTGCTCCTGCGCTGACGAAAAATCCGACTCATCATAATCGTCTGATAATGATGATCCGTAATCTGAATACTTGTTATCATTCTGCGGAAAGCTCTGCTCCGGAAATATCTCGTCAAAGGACATTTCCGTTATATTTCTTTTCTCCATACGCTGTCACTCCTACCAGAAAAGAATTATCCCCAGAATCCCAAGAATTGTAATAACCGTGGAAATAAGATTCAATGAAATGCCTAATATCGAACATATCATGCCTGCCACTGCAGCTCCGGAACGGTTTTGCAGATAGACCTGATTGCTCTTTTTATCGTCATTTGAAAGAAATATCCCTATTCCTCCGAGTATAAGCGGAAGTAGCGGTACTACACAGCTTAATACTGAAAGCACTCCGCAGATAAGACTTCCTACGCCGGAACCGCCCTTTGCAGTATAAAGAGGCTTTGAAAGCTGATGCTGCGGCGGCTGGTATTCAGTCATCTGCTTTTCTTCCTGACCGGGCGGATCATCTTCCATTACATTCGGATTGAAGATAGGCATATTGTCCTGTTCGGTAGTTTGTGTATCTCGGTAATCACTCATAAACATAATCCTCCGTTCTGTTGTCAGAATATCTTCAGCGCGCTTGCCGCATCAACAAAAATCAGCGGAACGATATAGAAGAAAAAGCTTATAAGAAGGCTCAGGACGATCCCAACAAAACCGCAGACCTTGCCGGCTATAGCAGTTCCCGGAGGAGGCATATCATTCATACGCGCGCTTTTACGGGCCTCCCTTGCGGTAAACATCGCAACAAGACCGGTTATCAGCGGTATCAAGGGCAAAAAGCAGATTAACACAGATACCAATCCGCAGATACAGCTTATTATCGCGCTTGCGGAATCGTTCGGCTCACGCATTACGGGCATTGAAGCATAATCGCCGTCAAAGCCGCTCTCTTCATCTGTGTTTTCTTCGCCTCTCATATTCGTATAAGTAGGCTCGACCCTTAACGGTATATTATCAGGCTTTTCCAGATTCTTTTTCTTGTAATAATTCATTGTTTTGCCTCCGATGAAATATCATGGGAAACGCCGGTCATCTTATCGACGGCTTTCACAGCGCGGATCAGGCGAGCTGCATATAGCGTATTCGGGCTTAATACAAAGCTTACAGTCCGATGCAGCCATTGTTTCCCAAGCTGTTATCATGTGAAATATCTGTCGTAGAAATCATCAAGATCGTCGTCATCATAGTAATAATGATATCCGTAATCATCACGATCATCTTTATCATGTGACTTGCCTGAACTTTCATCTGTGCCGAATACTACTGAGAGCACTATCGCCGCTACAAAGATCAGCGTCATGATTATATTCAGTATCAGTCCGATAAGAGAACAAACAAAGCCCGCCTTTGAATTTGATGACTGCGGCAGACCGACCGATTCTGCCTTTTTCTTTGCGCTCGATGAAAGTCCTATTCCTATGCCGCCCAGAACAGCGCCGAGCACCGGTGCGTTGATAAGCACAATTGACGCGACACCGAGTATCAATCCGGGAACATCCTTGTTATTCTGCTGATTTACACGATTGTTGTAAATATAGTTATTATTCGGATACTGTGCATAAGCCGGAGGAGGCATCTGCCCCGGAACTCCGTAAGGCGGCGGAGGCGGCGGAGTGTTCGGCGCTCCGTAATTCGGCATCTGATTATTATTGCCGTAATAACTATCATTCTGCTGTGAAAAATACGAAGGAGCGACACTGTTGTAGGGATTGTTTCCATACGGCGCAGGTCCCCCCTGCGGCGGCATCGGCGGAACATTGCCAGGCGCAGGCATCTGCGCATTTTCCGGAGCATCTTTCCTGAGATTCACCGTCGGCTGTTCATGAGCCTCATTTTCCGGATTATTATTCATATTGTTATTATTATCCATATTATCCATTTTCTGACTTCCTCCAATTGATCCTTATTTCTTAAAACAAGCATACCACATCACGGGAAAAAAGTCAAAGAAAATCCTCCGGCATATCGGCGCCGGAGGAAAAATGCTTGTCATAATGATAATTTCAGTCATCAGACGACTGATATCCTAAATATTCATCATAATAATTGTATTCGTCGATCTTTTCATTATCAGTCATTCCGTTTGACGAAAAATTCAGATATTCGCCGCTTGTGTCAAATTCCTCTGTTTCATCTGCAAAATCACTGTCCTGCGGAAGAAGAAGATCATCTTTTTCCTCTCCGGGAAATGTCATATTAATCACCTCAATGACATTATGCCCGGATATCATGAGATTAATCCGTAAGGCGGCGCCATCTTTCAAGAAAGCAATGATATGATCCATTGCCTGTTTTGCGCAGGAAGAATTTTCAACTGAGTGATGTAAACCTGACGATTTTCAGGCGGATCCGGCGCAATATGACTGAAAAGCTGCAAGCAGCAAAACAGGTGTGATCTATTCAGCAGTCACTTAATGCGTGGTATTCTTAAAACCCCTGATCTCCTCGATCTTGTACGGCGTCTGCTGATATACATAATAATTCAGCCAGTTTGAATAAAGTATCGTCGCATAGCTGCGCCATGTCAGCGCAGGCAGCGCCCGCGGATCATTACCCGGAAAATAATTGTACGGAAGCGCAGGACTGATGCCCTTATTATTGTCGCGGAAAAATTCATTTGCTAAGGTATTGCGGTCATATTCGGCATGACCCATGATGAAGAACTGTCTGCCGTTCTTATTTGCAACGATAGCAACGCCTGCAATATTCGATGATGCAAGTATCTCAAGCTCTTCATGCTTGCGTATTTCGGAACGGTGAACTCCAGTATAGCGGGAATGAGGTATAAGTATCTTATCATCGCAGCCGCGCATGAGCGGATGAAATATATCCATGACCCTGTGTACATATACTCCCGAAAGCTTTTCATCAAGCTGATATTTCGGTATTCCGTAATGATAGTAAAGTCCTGCCTGTGCGCCCCAGCAGATATGAAGAGTACTGTATACGTTATGCGACGACCATTCCATGATTTTGCAAAGCTCGTCCCAGTAGTCGACCTCTTCGTATTCCATCTGCTCGACAGGAGCGCCGGTTATTATCATTCCGTCATAATACTGATCCTTGATCTCGTCAAAGGTCTTGTAGAATGTCGTAAGATGATCCAGCGGAGCATTCTTCGACAAATGAGTAGCTGTGCGCAAAAGCTCGATATCGACCTGCAGAGGAGTATTTCCCAGAAGTCTGAGAAGCTGCGTTTCAGTTTCTATTTTTGTCGGCATAAGATTCAGTATAATGATCTTCAAGGGTCTGATATCCTGCGACATTGCCCTTTCGTTTGTCATAACGAAAATATTTTCCTGCTCAAGCTGCTTGTGCGCAGGCAGCTCGTTCTGTATTCTTATAGGCATTAACTACACTTCTTTCTTTTACGGCAGTATTACCGCCGTTTTCCTTTTTGCTTTTATCACCGATTTACTATTGTATCACACATAATAAAAAATATCAATGTCCGGCTGCCGCTTTATCATAATCTGAGAGGACATCCTATGCGTACTGCCATTGAATCCGATCCATGACCGATATCGTCCGTCTGCATTACGGGTATACGTCCTTTTGTGATATCAGAAATAAGCTCCGCCGGAAGATCAGACAATCCGGCTTTTTTCAGACGTGAAAAGCTTCCACATATCACTCCGCCGGCATTTTCAAATACACCCATCTGTCCGAGCTGCGACAATCCTGTCCTCAGCCCCGCTTCATCAGCGCTGAGGGATTCAAGCAGCAGTATCCTGCCCTCGGTCCCGGGGAAATAAGGCGTACCTGCAAGCTTGAGAAAACACCGCAGATTGCCCCCTATAACGATACCGTTTCCAGGCTGACCGCAGTATGTTTCCGTCCGCGGAGAAAACAGTGCGTTTTCATCTCCCGAAAGAAATGACCGAAACCGTTTCTGCTGCAGCTCTGCGCCGGATCCGACAAGATTCTTTATCTGATAAAGAACACTGAATTTTCCTGTTACGGCAAAAACGGCATTTATCACTGACGTAAGATCGCTGTAGCCCCACAGGACTGAACGGGACGACGCAATTACATCATAATCAAGATACGGCAGCATTTCATTTGCGATATTGCCTCCTGAAATATCAAATATATAATCCGGTCCATCGGAAAAAGCTCTGCACAAAGCCATAGCTCTCGACTGCGGTGTATCGGAATAGCATCTGCCGTCACGACAGAACAAGCTGCCGTATTCAGTGCAGGTGACGCCCATTTGCGAAAGGATCAGCTCAAGGCGGCTGATCAGTTCTCTTTCGTCATTTTTTCTTCCGTCCGAACAACAGACTAATGCACAGCTTTTCATTGATCCTTCTTTCTGCCCGGCACAGCGCCCTCCAGCAATCTGCTGTAATGAAATATATACTGCTGGGCAACTCCGGCATACCGTCCGATCGATTCGGCGCTTACTCCGGAAAAATGTGTCGCAAGGGCTTTTTTCATCCATACGTCCACCGGAAAAGCCTCAAGCCGGTGAAGTCCGTATAACAGAGTACATTCGGCAACCTTCTGCCCTACTCCTGTTATCGTCATAAGCTCACGCCGACAGTCGTCTATCGGGGCGCTGTACATTTTTTCAAGGCATACTCTGCCATCGGAAACCTTTCGCGCAGCATCTGTTATATACCGTGCGCGGAATCCTGCCCGGAGAGGGGCAAGCTCCTCCGTTCCGACGGACGCAAGCTTTTCTGCGCCGGGAAAGCTTTTGCCGCCTTCGGTATCATCTCCGAACGTATCGCACAGTCTTTCTATTATTCCCTTTATTCTCGGAATATTATTATTCTGTGATATTATGAACGAACAAAGAGCCTCCCAGGGATCCTGCGACAGGATACGGATCCCGTCGATGCTATCTACCGCACAGGAAAGCTCAGGACAACCTGACGATATCTCCCTGCGGATACTGTCATAATCATTGCCGAGATCGAAATAATCCGTCCAGATCATTTCCAGATCTTCTTCCGTGCAGTTTTCTATTATTATGCCGTCACGTTCACAGTACAGTCTGGCATATCTGCCGCGGACTATTCCTTCATAGGAACCGTCTTCCCTTTCGTTCCAGCGAAAGCACTGTCCGCAGTCAAATGTATTTTTCAGATCAAATGCTCCGTCAGGGATAATCTTTATCCCTTCGGAAATCTTTTTCCATTCCATTGCTTTTTCTCCGGATTCTGTTTTTTCTCATTCGACCGGCGGTTTTCTGTCAGGATTCGTATTCCTCGGCTTAGGTCTGTTATTCACAGGACGGTCAAATGTTCTGGTATTTCCCGATGCGGGACGGCGGATCGGTCTTGTATCTCCGCTGACCGAAGGACGCTTCTGCGCAGCGGCTGAATGATCCTGCCGCTGTTGTACCTCCGCATTTTTATGCGTAACGGGACGTTTGCGCCGGGACGGATCAGCATTGTTTGCCTGATGCTTTGCAGACTCCGAGTTCAGATATTTCTCGTCAGCCTTTCTTCTGCGCTCGGCTGCCTGCGCAAGAGCTTTGTCGTGACGGCGGCGGCGCTGCTTCGGTTCAATGAACATAATGTATATGCTCATAAGAATAACCACGGACAGATCTATCAGAATAATAATTACCGTAAGGAAGGTATAGCCCGATGAAAAGAAACCTTCGTCCTTGTCGTTTTTTTCAAGCTCGATATTGTCATCAGACACCGGAAGATTCTTTATTGTATCGCTGTGCTTGCCGTTGCGCGCAGCATATTCCTCAAGATACTGGTTATTGTCGCTGTAAATGGTAAGCTTCGGCGTTCTGTTGAAGGCGTTGTCCTCAAGCTCTGTCGGATTGCGGTAAAATGCCGCGGAATAAAGGTTCGGACATTCATTGAAAGAGGACGGGGCAAGCAAAGTATCTCCGTTAAATTCAACCCTTGTCAGACTTGTGCAGTTTTCAAATGCATTTTTATCAATTTGTTTCAGGCTCATCGGACAGATGATTTTACGGAGCTTTTCACAGTCCTTGAAAGCCTCCTCGCCTATCTTCTTCAGCGACGAACCGAGATCTGCCGTTTCAAGCTCCCTGCACTGAGAAAAGGCTCCCTTATTGATATTTGCAAGAGAGGCAGGCATACGGATACTTGTCAGTCCCGAACCGGAAAAAACATAATCCTCAAATGTATTCAGTCCGTCAGGAAGATCAATTTTCTGCAGCGAGGTGCAGCCGTAAAACGCGCGGCTGCCGATATATGATACTGATGCAGGTATATATATATTGTTTAGGGCGGTGCAGTCCTCAAAAGCCGATACTTCTATGCTGTTCGTTCCGCCGGGAAGCATTATCTGCTCTATTGTTTGGTTTCCGGCAAAGCAATGGCTGCCTATGGTCTTTATTTTATCAGGCAGGCTTTTGACCTTGGCTTCACCGAGATATTTTATCAGTATACCGTCGCCTACGGAAACAAATTCGCCTTTCTGGGAATTCATCCATTTTGTGTTTTCCAGCGCATAGCCGCCGAAATATTTCAGCGACATAGGTATTCCCGGAACAGAAAGAGA
This sequence comes from uncultured Ruminococcus sp., assembly GCA_902778175.1. GTDB lineage: Bacteria > Bacillota > Clostridia > Oscillospirales > Acutalibacteraceae > UBA1213. Next base: position 14,459 of record CACYWT010000015.1, read on the forward strand.
GGTGCAGTTGATAAAGCAGTAATCTCCGATAGTATCAAGACTGTTCGGAAGATGAAGAGCTTCAAGCGATGTACAGTCGGCAAAAGCATATCTTCCGAGTGATACTATTCCGTCGTCTATCGTGACCTCGGTCAGGGAACTGCAGCCTGAAAAGGCGTTGTCGCCTATTTCTTTTACATTTCCGGGTATCTGTACCTTCTTGAGCGCGCTGCAGCCCTCAAAGGCGCAGTTCCCTACGGAATGAACGCTCTGCGGAAGTTCCAGCTCCTTTATTCCGGTATTATTGCGGAAAGCCGCCGCTCCGACAGAAGTTACACTGCATGAATCCACAGTTGCCGGAACAGATACATAAAGGCTCTGTCCGCTGTAGCTTATCAGCTCGGCAGTATTTCCGTCGTCCGATATCATATATTTGAAATCACCGTTATCGACAATGTTTTTTGCCTGAACGGGAACAGGCAGCCCAAGTCCGACAAGCATTGCGGCGCATACTGCCGCAGCTGCCCGGATCATTTTTTTTACCATTATGTTTTCTCTCCGATCAATTACGGTTATCGACATTATAACGATATTCCTTCGGTGTCATATTGTACTTCTTCTTGAAAATACGGTTAAAATAGGAAAGATTCGTTATCCCTATCCTTGCCGCGACCTCGGTTATCTGCATCCCCGTGGTAAGAAGAAGATTCGTCGCTATATTCAGCCGGTAATCATTTATATATTCGATACAGGTCATACCCATATATTTCTTGAAAAACCGCATGAAATAATGCTTGCTCAGATTAACGCTTTCCGCAAGCTCATCTATGGTAATCGTATTCATATAGTTTGCGTCGATATAATCAAGAATAGTCTTGATATTACGGGTGGTATTATCTTTGATCGTCGGCTCGTGAAGCTCCGCTGTAAAGAAATAACTGAAAAGAGTATGGAACAGATTGAACAGTTCAGACTTTATTTTTATTTCATAGAAGGGTTTCCTGCGGTCGTATTCATCTATCAGTCTGCGGACACTGGAAACAAGCTCATCATAATGCGGAGCATCTGAAGATATCACTATCGGGTTGATATAATTTCCGTCAAGAAACGGATTCAGATATTTTATCGTGCAGGCATCGGTATTGTTGCCGGTAAGCATACTCAGATCAAATATTATAGTGCGGAAAGAGCTTCTCACATCGTCTGCCTGTTTAAAAGAATGAAGAAGGCAGGGATTTATTATTATTATATCCCCTTCCCTGACCTGATAGCTTTCAAGATCAATATACTCCTCGAATCTTCCCTTTTCAACATATACTATCTCCATCTCATCATGCCAGTGCATAGGATAGGTAGTATAGAAATCAGGCATAACTGTTCTTGATACCATATAAGGTAACAGAAAATCTCCCTTCTGACCTGTTTCCTTCAGGCTCAGTAATTCTTCCTGCTGCATATTTCTTTCTCCTTTTATTTATCCGTAAAGAATCCCCATTTATCCGTACAGATTACAAATTGTCATAAAAACTGATACAATAGTATTATAATACTATTATGCCCCTCACTCAATGATAATAAAATGCCTCTTTATAATATTATTATGCTTTTTACTGATGATCCGGACCTTTTTATGTTTTTTCTGCGTTTATATTTACAGAAAGCGAAAAACAAATAAGAGCAGGAGGAAAAACAATGAATAATACCGAATTATTTTACAGTGGCTACAATGATAACAATACTGAATATCTCGATCCCTTTGATCCGGTCAGAAATCCGGCGAAGTCCGCCGCTATTCCGGTCAAGGGAAAAAAGTATGAAAAATTCGAGATCGTCACAAACCGTAATTTACAGACGATCGTATCCGTAATTGCGCTTGTTTTCTTTTACTACAAAAGTTTCAGCAGGGTATATTATGAATTCCTGCGCGAAAGTGATTCCTCTCTCCGTCTGCTGACATATCTTTCATCATTGTTCATCATCGTCAGCATTATCCCGATCGTATACTATATTATAATGGCGTTTGTCAAGGCAGTAAAGCACAAGGAAAACATCAGTCCGCGCAATACATTCATTGCGGCTGGCGTCGCCCTTATGACGGACATTGCGTATATCATATTCGCAAAAAGAGGTGTTCCGGATATTGTCCTGACAGTGATTATCGCTGTAATCATCCTTGCGGCGACTATTATACTCATGGTCAGAGAATCTGAAAAAGAAGACAGGGGCTCCGCCTTATTTGTTATCATCACCCTGCTGGCGCTGTTTATTCATATGATAACATTCAGCGTATTTTTCTCCGTGGTATACAGAAACGGTTCCGACTATACTGTAAAAATATTATGTATGCAGAGCGGCGCTACAGAAAAGAATGAAAAGGATCTTGTCATTGTGACAAACAGTATTATGAACCAGACAAACGATTACTCTATGTATTATTCAACAGAAGCAGCGCTTCCCGACAGAGTGTTCCATTCCGTAAAGGAGTTTGACGCTTATTATGCCGAAGCTGAAAAGCTGCGCATAAACAACGGTGCTTCGGGCGGAAAATATGATGAAGCGGCTCATGCAATGGAAGCCGTGCTTTCTCCCGAACTGAGCAAATACGATGATAATTTCTTTATCAGCAATGATCTGGTCGTCGTATCATTTTCCCTTTATAAAAATATAGAAAACGCTTCGTTACCGGAGGTTTATACAAAAGAAAGCACAGATCTGACATACCTGCACTTTTGTACCGAAGACACATCCGGCAGCGGCAATACAGACGAGCACGGAATATGCTATGCATTGATTTCCGTTCCCAAAGAAAAGTCTGATATCTTCTCGAATACGACACGCTGTATATGATGACAGGGATCTATCCCCGTCAAACAACCCCAGGCAGTTTCCGGAGCATTTATCTGCTCCGGAGCTGTTTTTTTACTGCGTTGATATGCAGCGGAAAAAGTAGTATATGAAAGCGGAGGTTAGTTTCATAAAGTACTTGAAGTTTCGGGCAAAAAATGTTAAAATTACTTTATCTGATTTTATTGGAGGAACTAAAATGAAAAATACGGAAAAAAATCTTGATACGATCAAGGCTCTCTGTACCAGCAGAGGCTTCGTTTACCCCGGCTCCGAAATATACGGAGGTCTTGCTAATACCTGGGATTACGGTCCCCTCGGCGCAGCTCTCAAGAATAATATCAAAAATGCCTGGCTGAAAAAATTCGTTCAGGAAAACAAATACAATGTCGGTCTTGACGCCGCTATCCTCATGAACCCACAGACATGGGTAGCTTCGGGTCACCTCGGCGGTTTCTCTGATCCTCTTATGGACTGTAAGGAATGTAAGACAAGACATCGCGCAGATAACCTTATCGAGGAATTTGACGGAACTAATGTCGCAGGCTGGTCAAATGAACAGCTCTCCGATTATATCGAACAGAAACAGATACCCTGCCCCAAATGCGGCAAGCATAATTTTACAGAGATCCGTCAGTTCAACCTTATGTTCAAGACCTTCCAGGGAGTTACCGAGGACAGCAAGGATACCCTCTATCTCCGTCCGGAAACTGCTCAGGGTATTTTCGTAAACTTCGCAAATATCCAGCGTACTACACGCAGAAAGGTTCCTTTCGGCGTTGCTCAGATCGGTAAATCCTTCCGTAATGAGATCACTCCCGGCAAGTTCATCTTCCGTGTTCGTGAATTTGAACAGATGGAGCTTGAATTCTTCTGTAAGCCCGGAACCGACCTCGAATGGTTCACATACTGGCGCGGATTCTGCCGCGACTGGCTCTACAGCCTCGGCATTAAAGAAGAAAACCTCCGTCTGCGTGATCACGATCCCGAGGAGCTTTGTTTCTATTCAAAGGCTACGACCGACTTTGAATATATGTTCCCGTTCGGCTGGGGCGAGCTTTGGGGCGTTGCCGACAGAACCGATTATGACCTTACTCAGCATATCAATACCAGCGGCAAAAGCCTTGAATATTTTGACCCGACTACAAATGAGAAATATATCCCCTACGTCATCGAACCGTCACTTGGCGTTGAGCGTCTGTTCCTTGCAGTTCTCTGCGAGGCTTATGACGAGGAAAAGATCGACGATAAGGATACCCGCGTGGTACTTCACTTCCACCCGGCTCTCGCACCGGTCAAGGCTGCTGTTCTTCCGCTCTCCAAAAAGCTCAATGAGCAGGCAGAAAAGGTATTTGAACAGCTCTCCAAAGATTTCATGGTCGAATATGACGACGCAGGATCTATCGGCAAGCGTTACCGCCGTCAGGACGAGATCGGTACTCCCTTCTGCATCACATACGACTTTGACAGCGTTGAGGACGGCTGCGTGACAATCCGTGACCGTGATACAATGCAGCAGGAAAGGATCTCTATTGACAAGCTGAACGACTATATCGCAGAAAAAATCAAATTCTGAAAAAATACGGCTGCTGATACTCTCCGGCAGCCGTATCTTATTATCCGGAAGAACTGATTCTCCGGATATTAATGCATAACATTATCGCTCTGTTTTATAATTTATATTACTATAAAATATTGACAGGGCTTTTGTTTGGTACTATAATAAAGTTGTATCTAATCTTGAAAGGAAGTCCTTAAAATGGAAAAGAAAAATATTGATTGGTCAAGCCTTGGCTTCGGCTATATCAAAACAGACAAGCGTTACGTTTCTACTTATAAAAACGGCTCATGGGACGAGGGCGCGCTTATTGAAGATGATATGATAACTATGAGTGAATGTGCCTGCGTTCTTCAGTATTCACAGACTATATTTGAGGGACTGAAGGCTTATACTACTGAAAACGGACATATCGTTATCTTCCGCCCCGACCTCAATGCTGAAAGACTTGCCAATTCTGCAAGAAGAATGGAAATGCCGGTTTTCCCGGAGGATAAGTTCATCGACGCCGTTGTTCAGACAGTAAAGGCTAATGATTCATTCGTTCCGCCTTACGGCACAGGCGCTACTCTCTATATCCGTCCTTATATGTTCGGTATCAACCCCGTTATCGGCGTTAAGCCGGCAGATGAGTTCCAGTTCAGAGTATTTACTACTCCTGTTGGTCCCTACTTCAAGGGCGGCGCTAAGCCTATCGTTATAAAGGTAAGCGACTTCGACAGAGCTGCTCCCAACGGCACAGGCTTTATCAAAGCCGGTCTTAACTATGCAATGAGCCTTCACGCTATCGTTACCGCTCATAACGAAGGCTTTGCAGAAAATATGTATCTCGACGCAAGAACACGCACTAAGGTCGAGGAAACAGGCGGAGCAAACTTCCTTTTCGTTACAAAGGACAATAAGATCGTTACTCCTAAGTCGAACAGTATTCTCCCGTCTATCACAAGACGTTCGCTTATGACTGTTGCTAAGGATTATCTCGGTCTTGAGGTCGAGGAAAGGGAAGTTTACTTCGACGAGGTAAAGGATTTCGCAGAGTGCGGTCTTTGCGGAACAGCGGCTGTTATCTCCCCTGTCGGAAAGATCAACGATCACGGCAAAGAAATCTGTTTCCCGAGCGGAATGGAAGAGATGGGTCCTGTTACAAAGAAGCTTTACGATACTCTTACAGGTATCCAGATGGGCAGGCTCGAAGCTCCCGAGGGCTGGATCAAGGTTATCGAATAATAGTTTTTCCCTCCGGTATTGCCGGGGGGATTTTTTTGCCTTTTTGTGCTAAAGTATACAAAATTTCTCAAAAAAAATACAGTTTTCTATTTACTAATACAGTTGCTTTGTGATATAATATGTTTATCAATTTTTACGGAGGAATGTCATATGGGTAAACTTATAGGCGAATTCAAAGAATTTATTATGAGAGGCAACGTAATGGATCTTGCTGTCGGTGTTATCATCGGCGGAGCTTTCGGATCTATCGTTACTTCTCTGTGTAATGATGTTATCATGCCGGGCGTAAGCTGGATAATTGCAACTGTTTCCGGAATGGATTTCACCAATCCCGAAACCGGACAGCTTGATTTCACAAAGGTCACTCAGTCGCTTAATGTCGGACCGATAAATTTCGGCAACTTTGCTGCTGCTATAATCTATTTCCTTATCATGGCTATCATCATCTTCATCATGGTAAAGGCTGTAAACAAGCTCACCTCCATTGCAAAGAAAAAGGAAGAGGAAGCTCCCACGACCAAGGAATGTCCTTTCTGCTGCAGCGAGATCGCTATCAAGGCTACACGCTGCCCTCATTGTACAGCTGTTCTTGAAGAGGCTGCTGCTGCGCTCAAGAAATAATTACATAACCATATAAAACACCGCACAAAGAGCATACGGCATATCGTAACGTCTTTGTGCGGTATTTCTTTAAAGCCTGAAATCATCGGCGGTATATTCAGGAATGTCGGGTAAGACCTTTGGTTCTCTTTTCAGAGGATCATAGCAGTACTTACCGCACGGTTCACCAAAGCTGCGCGAACCGTAACGGCAGACCTTTATGCCGTCGTTATTTTTAGTACAGTAAAGACAGTAATCGCAATCCGGCGGAATATTTTTCCCGAACAGTTTTTTCAAAGACAATCTGATCACTCCCAATAATCAATATAATAATTATACCAACACAGGAACAGTTATGTCAACCGGAGTTACGGCAAAGACAGGTATTCTTTTTCAACTATTTCTTTACACTATACTGCCCGTCCTATATAAAACACATATCCGTAATGCTGTTTGTATTTCAGATAAAGCTCCGCTTCACTGCGGTTGATCCCGGCGTATTCTATGACGGTATCGCAGCTGTCATATTTTTCGATAAGCTTTTGAATAGCTTTCTCCCGCGGAGAATAATAGTTATCCGTCCAACATTCCTCCGTCAGTGCGAAGGCAGCAACAAACTGATATCCGCAGTTCTGCATGACTGCAATATTATTTCCGATAATGTCAAGATCACTGCCTGCGTCGTTCCAGAATTTTTCTGCCTCTGCAGGATGCTCATTTGTCAGCCATGAAGGACAGCTGACAGCGACATAACCGCCCTTTTTCAGGAATCCCCGCCAATGCGACAGACCTTTCTCAAAGCCGATATTATCGATAGCTCCCTCCGACCAGATAAGGTCAAGGGAGTTTTTTTCAAACGGCAGTCTTTCCATATTGCCTGCAATTCCCTTTACTCTGTCGGACAGATCCTTGCTTTTTGCTTTTTTGTCAAGCTCCCGGACAAATTCGGGAAACATATCAAGACCGACTATCCTGCCGGATAAATACTCCGCAAGAATAAGTGTCTGACCGCCCGTTCCGCAGCCTAAATCGGCAATGCTTTCAAATTTGTTCAGATCACCCAGAAATCCCAGCGCCTTTTTGATCGTTTCGCGGCTGCCCGGTCCCTGCCGTTCCAGACCGATATGAGCCTCTATTAACAGTTCAAAAAATGACGGTTGATTATTATTCACTGTCATTACCTCCCGGTATAAACCTTTTCATTATTTCCTTAAAAAAACTTTTATTACAAGTATAGTAAAACACATTATCCCTGCATACGGCTGTCTTGTAATTATAAATATTATTACTGAAATCACTGATAATACGATCCCCGCGATCAGCAAACGCTTATTCCACACGGGTTTATCCAAACGGGTTGCAATCAATGCAAAGATTCCGTTCAATACTGTAATACCTATAACCGCCGCATATACTGTCACGATCCATCGGCTTATCTCACTCAGTCCGAAAATCGGAGCAGAATTCGGTTTTTCACCATTTCCGAATATCGGCAGGAACAGTATGAGCGATGTAAGAATATCAAGCAAGCCGCATATGAGCGCGGTATATTTGCCGATGGTTTCCTGCTTTTCATTTTCAGCAGCCGTTATTATCTCGTCAGAACATATCAGCTCGTCAATTGATACGGAAAAATATCGTGATATCTCTTTTAACGAATCAATACTCGGATATCCTCTTCCTGATTCCCATTTTGAGATCGCTGTCCTTGATACAAAAAGCTCCTTCGCAAGCTCCTCCTGTGTCATTCCCTTTTCTTTTCTTAACTCCTGCAGTTTTTCATTGAATTCCATTTTCTTTCCTCTTATCCGTAAACATTACTGCGGCACAATATGACGCAAACAATCCGAAGCTCAGAAAAACCGACCCTATGATATCCGTAGCCCAGTGAACACCGGAGATCAGCCTTCCGATCACCATAAACGCAGAAAACAAAACCGCAGAGAAATACACGGAATATCTGATGATCTTATTATCACATCTTCGTCTGATCTGCATTATCAGCGTCGGCATTACGGATAATACAAGAAGTGTCGTCGAGGACGGATAGGAAGCCTCCATAATTCCGTCTATCGGGATCGGACGGTAATTTACAGGTATCATTTCAAAAACTAAATACCCGATAATAACAAGAATATAATAGATACCCAGCAGAATGATATCAGCATCGACCTTAAATAAACTTCTGCGGCGTATCAGCTGAATAAGCCCCAAAACTGCAAAGCACATACATATTGCTACCGGAACAAGTCCAAGCCAGTCCGTTACAGTATAGATCCGCATATGTACGCCCGTAAGCTGATGGAACCATGTGTTGAATCCTGCAAAGCCTATCGGCGTTCCCCGCTGTCCGACATTACGGACATCAACATTCATTATCAGAAATGTCCAGAGCGCAAATGCGGCAAGCAGACCGACGCCGATCAATAAAATTCTTTTAGCCTTCATATTATCCGTCCTTTCGTTTTTGTACCTTGAAAGTAACAGATATGAAGAAAAAAGTAAAGAATCGTTCCGTCACGTCATTGATACGGAGCGTGTCATCATAAAAAAAGCGAGTTTTTATCCGCAATACAGCTTTGATTTCTTTATCGGGGCGGATCCATTACAATTATTGCTTTTTCATATTCCGTGATTTATTCATCTCCCTGACGGCAGGTATTATTTACTTTTACGTTTTTCCATTATTTCATATATCATGAATTTCCCGTTGCCGAGATCGTGTTTTATGTGCCTGACAGTACGGTACCCTCTGTTTTCATAAAAAACACAAGCAGGTAAAGAAGCGTCAAGCTCACAGAAATCATATTCTGCAAATATTTCTTTCTCCAGTTCGTCCATTATCAGCGTACCGAACCCCTGTCCCTGATATTCCGGAAGAACATAGACCCTTGTAATATGATTATCGGTATGACTGCCGGTTGCTATGATCTCGCCGTCCTTTTCAAAGGCATATATTCTCCCCTGCTCAATGTCTTTTCTTATATTGTCGATGCTGTGAAGTCTGCCGAAGAAATCGACCGCCGGTCTTGCGTAATAATCAGGATAAATTACCTCTTTGGTATGCTGAACTATATAGAATATCCTTTCAGCATCATCGGGAAGTGCTTTTCTGTGTTTAAGTCCACTCATTTTATCAATCCTCTTAATAAAAAAATATCGTCATATTGATTATACTATAAATCCGAACCAATGACAATCACCGCAGGCGATTGTTATATGTTCAAATTTATGATATAATATCATCAGAAAAAATATCCGGAGGCAAACAAAATGAAATTCCTTTTTGCATCTGATTCGTTCAAGGGAAGTATGACAAGCGCGCAGACAATTGAATTACTGTCAAAAGCCGCAGAAGAGGTCTTTCCCGGCTGCGAATGTATCGGCGTACCTGTCGCTGACGGAGGCGAGGGTACTGTAAATGCCGTTGTTTCTGCGGCAAACGGAAAGATCGTAACCGCAAAGGCACACGACCCTCTGATGAACATAATAAATGCCGCCTATGGAATAACAGACGGCAATAAAGCAATTATAGAAATGTCTGCGGCATCAGGTCTGCCGCTTGTACCTGAGCATCTTCGCAATCCGATGAACACAACCACCTACGGCACAGGCGAGCTTATACTTGACGCTCTTGATCGCGGCTGCCGTGATATTTCCGCAGCGATCGGCGGCTCGGCTACCAATGACGGCGGAATGGGCTGCATGAGAGCGCTCGGCGCGCGCTTTTTTAACAAGGACGGACAGGAGCTTAGGGGCTTTGGCAGAGAGCTTGCACAGGTCGCGCATATTGATACAAGCGGTCTTGACAGGCGGCTTTCCGAGTGCAGCATCACTGTTATGTGTGATGTAAAAAATCCCCTTTGCGGCATTAACGGCGCAACACGCACATTTGCAAAGCAGAAGGGCGCTGCTCCTGAGATCATTGAACAGCTTGAAAACGGAATGTGTAATTACCGTGATGTTATAAAAAAAGAATTTTGCATTGACTGCGATACAATTGAAGGCTCGGGCGCTGCCGGTGGTCTTGGAGCTGCGCTGTGCGTATTTCTCGGCGGCAAAATGCAGTCCGGAATTGAAACAGTCCTGGATCTCATCGGCTTTGACGAAAAGCTGAAAGACGCCGATCTTGTGATAACCGGCGAAGGCTGCACCGACAGTCAGAGCATCTGCGGAAAGGTAATACATGGCGTAGGTATGCGCGCAAAAAGGCTCGGAATACCATGTATCGGGCTGTCGGGTTCGCTTGGTGACGGCGCGGAAAAGATATTTGATTCTGGCATTTCCTCACTGCACTGTATCACTGACAGACCGATGACGCTTGAATATGCTGTGACCAATGCGGAAACGCTGTATTATAAAGCGGCTGTCAGAATGTTCAGAACTATAAGGGCAGGAATGAAGATCAGATGATAAAACCGCCGACAGGACAGAAATGTTTTGTCGACACTTTTTTCTATTTTCAGTTCTATTTCAAACGGAATTTTCAGTTGCTTTTCTATTCCGTTTGTTGTATAATCTTTTTGTAAATAGTTGTGTTTGAGCATACTTCTATTTTACACCAACAGTCGGATTTTTCATAGTCCGGCTGTTATTTTTTTTACAAAAAATTCAGGGCTGCCTCTTTCTTAGTGCGACAGCCCCTTTTGTCCGGATAATAAAATATCATTCGGAAACAGTACTTGCAGTACTTTCAATATTTGAACTTTTCACATCATTATCTTTATGAAGAATTTCGGAATTACCACGAACACCTCTATATAAGACTATGCTAATATTTCCGGTACCAATACTTCTATTAAAAGAAACCCAGTAATTATTTTCTTTATCTACTATATAGTTAAAAACATCAAAACTATCATAAAAAGCGTCTTCGCTATCCCATATAGGCTGGATCTTTCCTACTTCTTCAAGTACCTTTTTACCGTCATGATATTTATCAATAAGCTCCCGTATCTGCTCCAATGTCACCCTGTGCGTTCCGTCTTTGATATATCCTTTTGCAACAGCATCATTGTAATCAGTTGCATTTCCTATATAAACAGAGCTTTCACTGTCAGATGATTCTTCCGGTTCACTTGATGCAGCATTGATCTTACTTGTTACCGATGAATCTCCGGATGATGTCCCGGAGCTGCTTTCGGTAGATTTGGTGCAGGCGGAAAACGCAAGCAAAGACAACAGAATAATTGATATAAATGATTTTTTCACATTGATCACCTCAACTTATTATAACAGAATATGGTTTCATGCCGCCGGTATCGCTGTAGATATCTATATAATACACAGAACCGGCATTCAGATAATATGAAATATTTACATTGCCCGTGCTCGCATCTGTTACCAATGGATAATTGTTTGAATTGTCATACAATTCAGCATCCAGATCTTCTCCGGTCGCCGCGACTGTTGTAATAGTATACTGTCTGCTTTGCGACGGAACAAAATAGAAAACATCATCATCATAAGTGTAATTGATTTTATAGCTGTGCGTTCCTGTTGTTATTTGATAACAGGTTTCAAGATAATCTCCGGGATCATTCTGTGTAACATTTATATTACTGTCATGTTTGTAATGAGCGGAAGCGATTATTACTCCGTGTCAATTATGGTTGTAATTTCGGAGATTCTATAATTTTATAATCAAATACTAAATCCTCCCATGCTGTTTCAATACCGTTTTCGTCAAAAAAAGCGTGCATAACAAAACCACCACGACCTGGCATAATTCCTTCTTTTTTAAAACCATTATCATACCTGCTGATATAATAAAGATTATCCACACCTGCTCCGGTAGAAATCTTTTCATTTGGATATTTCTGAATTTTTTCTATTTCAGATAAGACTTGCTCCATATTTGTGTAGCCATTCTCATCTGTTGCCTCATTAATTATCTGCTTGGTTTTTTCAAGTGTAAGAGTCGGTGCATTTTCATCTATTTCTCCAGCGGCAACAGCAATATCGTAATGCGGAGTGATCGGATAGTATTTATCCAACAATAAAAATATTTTATCCATTTGTTTTTGCGTCAGTTCCGGATACTTGTAACTGTAAATTTCAGCATAGTTTTTTATAGTTACGCTTGATTCATTGAGTTTTTCAAGATTTTGCACTATTTCATCCGATGGCATAATTATCTCATCAGGTTGAAGCTGACTTATTTCTATGATTTTCGTTTTTTTACTGCTTGTCTGGGAATCAGATTGTTCTGCCGATGCTTGTGTACTCTCTTGTGATACCTTACTTTCGGAATCCGATGAGCTATCTTCGGCTTTGCTTTCGATCTCAGATAATTCATCTTGGCTTGTTTCGCCGATCTTTTTGTCTGTAACCGCTGTTTTTTGTTCTGTACCGCTGTTGTCGTCTTGTGTTACATTATTACAAGCACATAGCCCGACGATCAATGCTCCGGACAATATTATCAATAATAGTTTTTTCATAAATACTTCCTCCTTAAGACAAAACAAAATTATACCTTTTAGGTGTCATTACCGTAGTATCATGAGTATACAATATTATATAGTATTTCTGACCTGATGTTAAGGCAATATTGATAAGAACATTACCCCCGTCATAATCACTGGCTATCAATACTCCGTTACTGTTATAAACTTTGCATTTTAGGCTTTTCTCAGGTATTTCTTCATCTTTATTAGGATGATCATCATAGAAAACTGTTGCTTCACTTTCATAAGGCGTTGAAATGTTTATAGTATATGTTTTCGTTGAAGAAGGAGTAAAATAAAATACATCCTGATCTTTATTAAAATCCATCAGCCCGGAATTATGTCCTAATGTTTTGGAACAAGCTGTTTCAAAATTTTCACCGCCTTTAATAAAACCAGCAAAGCTTACTAATTTCGTATGATTACACTGATTCTGTGGATTGTTAGTATAAAAATCATCACAGCATCTCTTGTTATGTGCGCAATCGATGATAGCATTTTTTGTTATTTCGTAAAGAGTTACTTGTCCGTTCACATAGATTCCATTAAGAGCTTGAGAGATAATATTATCATTTGTTAAAACTATAGTTGTATTTGGGTTGCTATTTAACGGTTTGTTTGAAATATTTTTGCCTCCATCTTTGTGAGACCATGTTCCGTCATTATGCTGCATATAAAAATGGTATCCTCTACCATCTTGTTTTGTAACAAGTGCCACCAATCTTGAATTGATTCCTTGTTGTGGTACGGAAGAAAATGTAATCGGCACTTGGGTTATTGTGTACCCTAATCGTTGAGCATCATATTTCATATTATTATAAATTCGACTTGTTGCATCTGATGCACTTGATCCATAAATATTCGTGATATTATTTTTCTTATTATACACAGAAGCAAATTCACCCGGCTGCTGTCGATAACCATAATCACTAAATTCTACAGCAGTGTGAATATGTAAATCCGGTGATATGCTAACAGGAACACCCAACATAAAACCAAAGGCATAACCGTAACAATTCATACGAAATCTTACTTCATCTGTTATATTCAATGGAAAAACATAATTATCATTTAAATAATATTTAGTATAATCATATTTGGAATAGTACTGATTCTGTACAATTTCATTTGTATATACTACTGTTAAGCTTGGTTTGAGCGTAAAGCGATTATATGAAGCAAATTCCTTAAATTTATCATTTGTTCCTGATTCAACAGTATCCGACGTTTTAAACAGAATCCCCAAATCTTTTGAAACAGAACCGTCAACCCAACATTTTACAGCTCCGGAAATGTCGAAGTTGAATTTATGTGTCGTTGTATTATGAACAATAACACTGTCCAATTGTAAAAGACGATAATCTTTTGAGGTACTGTTCCACGAAGCGCTGTTTTCTGACCATGTACTGCCGCCGTACATATAACAATAAACACGAACAGATTCCTCTTGATGTCTGCAATCTATCATTTCTACAGTTGCACTTGTAACATTTAAGGAAGAATGAATATTTGTAAGTGATAACCACGGAAACTTCATAAGTGTTCTTGCTTTCAATCCGTTTTTGCGACCTACATACAGGTCACTGCCGGTTCCGTTAAACGTATTATTGCTGTAAACGGTTACATCACGAATACCGCCATCACCATTATTAGTGTAGTTTACGTTGATGGTCGGATCGATCCGTATCGGATATACCGTTGCTTCATCACTGAGATATTCGTCATCTACATGAAGCGTAATACGGTACTGTTCATTCGGAGTTATTTCATCGCATATTATTTCACCTGTTGTATTGTTGCTGTCGTCTGCGGAATACACAATGATATCTCCGATAGCGGCTTTTACTTCGTTTTTATCATTCATAAGATAATATGAACCGTCATTTTCGCTGACAGCAAGACCTGCGGTGTCAAGAATAAAGGAATAGTCCGTCTGCCCCGTGTATTCGCTTACTATGATATCTTCCTTTATGCCTTCATATGTAAGCGTATAAACATAATCTGTATTTTCGTCCGCACTGTAGGTCACACTTCCGCCTGTTTTTTCGGCAAATACATTTTCTCCTGTTATTTCCGCTGTAATGCGCAGGTCTGTATCTTCATATCCGAGTTCAATGCCTTCCGTAAAATCATGCGGAAATTGAGTGATCACATAATGATCAGCCGATACATATCCTCCGTTTCCGTCCTCTTTGACATCAAGGGTAATATCTCTGGTTTCTCCATCGCTGTCAATATACTTTACCGGGTGGCTGTAAAGCCGCATCGTTCCTGTTCCGTCGGAATTTCTGAAAACGAAGGTATAAAGATTTTCTTCCGAATCCTTATCTCTTGCAACATAGCCGTTTTCCTGCGCTTCTTTTTCGCTTACTATTGCAGGAAGAACAAATCCCTCGGTATCGCCTTTTTCTCCGCTTTCTTTCGATTTGGATGGTTCGCTTTCATCAGTTTTTTCAATAGTAATTACTGCTTCCTGTTCTTCATCTGATTCTTTATCGGATTCCTCAGAGATAATCTCGCTCGGTTCTTCTGTATGTTCCGGCTCGGTCATTTTTTCCGACGAATCAGAGTCTTCTTCTGTTTCGCTGCTTTCCTCCGAAGCTTCCTGCTGAATACTTTCAGAGTTTTCATCGCTTTCTTCCGGCTGTGTAACATCTTCGGTTTTGTATAATGTTTCTTTATCTTCTGATGTTTCGTTTTCCAACAGGAAATCCGAATCGTCCGAAGGATCAGATTCTGTTGTTTCCGAAGATTCCGCTGTGAGTTCGGCACCGATGCATTCCTCTTCGGCAGCTCCAACACTTATCGGAGCTGCTAAAAGAGATAGAACGATTGCCATTGCCATTAGTTTTTTCACTTTCACGATAAAACATCTCCTTTGAATATATTTATTATAATAATTATATCACATTTATCACAATCGATCTATTGATATTTCACACAAAAAAACAGTCACTTTTTATCATTTATATACAAATAATATTCACGATTGTATTATACTCCATATTTTATGAACTTGTCTTGCGAGGGGTTAATCAATATTTTTAAGCTTTTCTATTTCTTTGAAACGCAAAAGCAGATGTACACAGATGTGATAATGATTCTATAATAAAAAAATATCATTATTCTTTTTTTAGCGCTTGCTGACCTGCCTACCGGCAGGCAGGTGTACAATAGAAATAATTTAAGGCAATACCGCACAAAGATAGTGCCGCAGATGCGCCGTCTATTTTTTCGTCAGATTGTGCAAAACGAGCCAATAACCTGACGGTTATCAAGCGAGTTTTGTGCAGAATGACGGAAAAAGAGTACCCCAAGGGCACTTCCTTCGGGCGCAACAGATGTGGTGCTAAGCCGCAACTCAAAAATCGAAAAAGCATCTTCGCGCAACAGAAGCATAATAACTACTGAACTAAAGCGCGAACCGACAGCGGAGGCACTCCGCCCGGCGGCGATAACCCTGTGCTTTGCATATATGACGATCAGGCTCGAAGAAATAACTGTGCTTGATTTTCTCAGCTACGCTGTCAGGTATTTCATATCGACACAACAGCAATTTGAATGGAGGTAAGCACCGTATCCTTTGTAACGGCAACAGAGCTGCCCGCTGCTTTCATAACAGGGGAGTCATCCCCGATCTTAACCTTCCAGCAAACAAAGGTGCGCTTTTCGGAAGGAACAGCAAACTCACATTCGGGGAGAGTATATTCGCTTTCTTTTAAAAGATAAACGTCCTCCATTTCGCCCGTGCCGTCTCCCGGGTCAAAGGCAACGGTTACTACCTCAGACGCAGGAATAAGCGTCTTTTTGCTGAGGGCGCTGTTATCGCGACATCGGTAACATTGAATTTTTCAAGAGTTTCCCTGTCAAAGAACGGCTTTTTGATATTCACGGGGCTGACCCAATATTCAGCCGATACGCTCATATCTTTGTGCGGTATTGCCCTAAGTCGGCAGCTTATCAATCATTCGTTTTGTGTAATGAATACATTTGATAATCTGCTCCAGTTGCCTATAAGGATATAGGCAAATCATTAGCAAATGGTCTTGATAAATATATATTCATATTTCGCTGTATTGTAAAGGTGATTTCAAGACTTTTGGAGAGTATCTGGTTTTTTGGTTTCATTTTTCCATCTTCTGTATATTCCCGATAATAACGCACCCGAAATGTTGTGCCAAACAGAAAAAATTGCGCCGGGTACTGTTGCCATAGCAAGATCGGGAAAAGCTGTTCCTGCAAGACTTGTTGCAAGGCCGGAGTTTTGCATTCCGATCTCAATAGAAAGTGCCTTTACTTTTGCGTTAGGCAGTCTCAGTAGCTTGCCAAGTCCGAAACCGCAAGCATAGCCAAGCAAATTGTGAAGAATCACAACGCATAGAACCAACGCACCGCTTGTGTAGATTTTTTCAGCATTGTGTGAAACAACAGCAGCTACAATCAGACAAATAGCAGCCGTGGACACCATCGGAAGTACATCGACTGCCTTTTCCGTTATTTTTCCGAGAAAATGATTGATAATGAAACCAAGTGCTATAGGAATAATTATCACCTGAATTATGCTCCAGAACATCGCCCAGACGTCAACGCTTACGGTCGTTTGCAGCAGCAGATATGTTATTGCCGGCGTAAGGAGTGGCGCAAGCAGGGTATTGACGCTCGTCATTCCTACGGAAAGCGGAACATCGCCCTTTGACAGATATGTGATTACATTGCTCGCTGTGCCGCCCGGACAGGTTCCAACAAGCACAACTCCTGCGGTCAGCGCAGCATCAAGTCCAAACAGTCTGCTCAAGCCGAAAGCAAGTGCAGGCATAATGATAAACTGCGCTGCACATCCGATCAGAATATCCTTCGGTCTTTTAAAAACCAGAGCAAAATCCTTCGGTTTCATAGTCAGTCCCATACCGAACATCACAATTATAAGAAGATAATTCACCCAGGTGGTTTGTATCCATAGAGATGATTGAGGTACAAACAGTGCAAGTGCCGCTACTGCCAGAACGATCAACGCCATAAATTTTCCTATTATTTCGCTTAGTTTTTTTACTGCTTTCATAAGTCACCATCATTTCAAAAAATTATTAATGATCGCATTTTGCTGTTTATTTCAACTGCATATTGATCAGAAACCGGTTTTTTCGGATGTCAATGACCTCCGGAACAGAAGTCATTTTATCCTATAGTATTGTACCATATGTTTTTTAAAATGTCATAATACAATATTCCTGATCTTAAATTAAAGGCAACACCGCACAAAGACCGCCTTACGGCTTAGCACCACATCTGCTTGCTCTTTTTCCGTCATTCTGCACAAAACTCGCTTGATAACCGTCAGG
>CACYWT010000015.1:32485-33070 GCA_902778175.1 uncultured Ruminococcus sp.
CTTGATAACCGTCAGGTTAACTACGCTCGTTTTGCACATTCTGACGAAAAAATTGACGGCGCATCTGTGGCACTATCTTTGTGCGGTATTGCCTTAAATTTTCTAAACAAGGTAAATACATGGAGCCTGACATGGCAGATCTCAAAGAGATTTACTATTTCAGCTTCCGATGAACCCGGGGCAGAAAAAAGGCGCATATAATAAATGAATTTATTAAATGTTCTCTCAGGCGTCCGATGAGAACGGCGGCACGCCGGTCAAATCGACTTGCGGCGTGCGGTTATTATATCATAAATTTGAACATATAACAATCGCCGCAGGCGATTATAATAAACAAATTTATTAAACGTTCGCTCAGCCGTCCGTTGAGAGCGGCATAAGCCGGTCGGCGCATATAATAAATGAATTTATTAAACGTTCGCTCAGCCGCCCGATGAGAACGGCGGCACGCCGGTCAAATCGACTTGCGGCGTGCGGTTGTTATACCATAAATTTGAACATATAACAATCGCCGCAGGCGATTATAATAAACAAATTTATTAAACGTTCGCTCAGCCGTCCGTTGAGAGCGGCATAAGCCGGTCG
>CACYWT010000016.1 GCA_902778175.1 uncultured Ruminococcus sp.
GCCGGCTCGGTCGGTGCTTCTGCTTCGCAGAGGTGTCCACTGGACACCCGCACCCTCTAAGGCGGCGGGTGTCATATATCCGTTCAGTGGGAGTAAAAACTCCCACTGAACGACAGCAAGCCTACGGCTTGCCTTTGCTTGTTGAAAGCAAAGCTTTTAATAAAAACAAATTTAATAAAGTGACGGCTCCGGGGAAAAATCAGTCTGAGATTATTTTTTCAAATCTGAACATTCCGTCAGGAAACTGCTGTTCAATTTGTGCGGAAATATCGGGATCGCCGGGATCCGGGTGATGACTGTTGAAAAATTCAACGATATGGAAACCGCATCTGTTTACATAGAAATGTATGTTACGTTTCTCAAAATACGGGGTTACAGTTTCCCATACCTTTACTTCGGGATACATTTCCTCGATCTTATTCCATGCGGCATGACCAACACCCTTGCTGTGTACTTCGGGATAAGTGAATAAAAGCTCAAGATTGCCGCGCTCTCCGTCTGTCAGGACAACGACACCGCCGACAGCTTTTCCGTCAAGCATTATACAGTATGCCGGACCGATATCAATTGTTTTTTCTATCGTACTTCGGGAAATGATCTGTTCATCTTCTTCAAAGTGATCATCTCGTCTGCCGAATTCTTCCGGAGCGCCGAAATTAAATGCTCTTTGGTTTTCGGTTATGAATTTTTCTCTGTCTGATTCAGTCAGCTTAATTAATTCGACATTCATCTCAGCAAATTTTCCTTAATTTATATTCCTGATAATTATACACAAGACTGATATATATTACAAGTATAAATCAGACACAAAGTTACTTTTTTATAACCGCAAAGTATGTCCCCCGAGTCTCGCCTGCCGGCTCGGTCGGTGCTTCTGCTTCGCAGAGGTGTCCACTGGACACCCGCACCCTCTAAGCGACAGCAAGCCTACGGCTTGCTTTTGCTTGTTGAAAGCAAAGCTTTTAAAAAAGACAGTCACACCGGGCTGTATCTTATTATACTTTTATTGTATTTTTCTCACAAAAATATAACCGATCTTGTTTTTGTCCCCGGAATATATAAGTTTAAAATAAAAAATATCTTTGCTGCAAAAAGATCCGGAAAGTATAGTATAATTACCTATTGAAATATATAAAAAGATATGCTATACTGTTTTTAGGAAATAAGTATAGTTTATCATAAAAAAACGACCATTTATTAGTCAATGTGACAATTTACGGAAGTTTTTCACAAGGAACTTTGTTGTCATAGTAAGAGCGGGATAATTATTCCCGGGAAGATATGATGGTTGTGTCTGTGTGTCGCTCGCATATAAATCATTGACGGATACGACTGTACGGGAAATGGGAAGAATTGATCATCTTACAAAAGGAAGAAGGGATGGTGACCGGAAATGAAGGCTGTAAAACGACTGATGACAGTTATCCTTTGTGTGATAACTGCGCTTATATTTACGATTCCGGCGTCAGCTGCTTCAACAAAAAATGACAGCCGGTCATTAACCGTAGGTGTGCCGACAGATCGTTGTCCTGTTTTCTATAATGATGATGTAACGGGAGATATTGTTGGTATCGGTATTGATCTGATGAGATATTCCGCTGAAAAGGCGGGCTTTGTTGTCAATTTCAAGGAAATAAAAGAAGAAACGCTGCCGGAGGCTATTGAAAACCCGGAATACGATCTTGTAATGCCGTTTGGCAGCGCTGTACCGAGTGTGTCCGGAAAAAAGGTCGTTGTTTCTGACAATATTTTCCAGACGCCGTTTACCCTTGTTACAGAAGGAAGGAACAAGCTTTCGGATCTGAATCATCTTCGTGTGGGTATGCCTGTATCACTGAGCGGTGTATCAAAGACCGTAAAGCAGAAATATCCGGGGATCGAAATAAAAAAGTATGATTCAATGACCGAATGTGTGGACGCGCTCCGCAGAGATGAAGTAGATGCATTGCTGCATAATTCTTACGTCTGGAGCTATTTTCTGCAAAAGCCGTCTTATTCAGATCTTATTGTTCAGCCCTCATCTATGTTTTCGATGGACTTCCGCGCAGGAGCTCTGGATACACCGGAGAACAGGGAAACAATAGAACAGCTTGACAAGGGTATAGCCGACCTCTGCTTGACAGCGCCCTCAGACGAACGGAAACGCCCCTCAGAGCCGTCCGAGCCTGCGGAGCGGGGAATGTGAACAATAAAACAGCACCCTATCAAATAGATGAAAGGGTGCTGTTGGTTTCGTAAACTGACAATATATCACAGTTCACGCCTTATTGAACTTGTCCTTGCCCTGCTTGCATCTCGGACATTTCCAGTCATCGGGCAAGTCCTCAAATGCTACACCGTCATGCTCGGCAGGATCGTACACATAGCCACAGATCGAGCAGACATATTTGCCTGTTCCTTCATCAAGCACAAAATAACTTTTATCAGGCCAAATTGTCTCAGGCGGATTATCGAGATCCATTACTCTCTTTGCCTCAAGATTTTCATATCCTAAAGGTGTATGTGTCGAACAGTAAACAGTCGGGTTGCTGCGAATAAACTCACGAATCGTATTCTGTGTGCTTCTCGCCAGATAAATATCATCGTATACGATGGACAGCTTGTCCGCATATATAGCCTCATCAGTATACGAAATATCACCGTGGATCATATAGAACAAACCGTCATTTTCTACGATCACGATGCTGTTTCCGAATGTATGACCGGGTGCGGGGAGCATACGAACACCGGGAGCAATGATCTGGCTTCTGGTGAAATTATAATAAGCACCATCCGTGAAATCCACGGGAGTGATGCCGGGGTGATCCTTCAAAGCTCTGACCTCATCCGTGTCAAGCTCGACTCTGTTCACATAGAACTTTGCATTCGGGAAGCTTCTGATCTCTCCGGAATGGTCGCTGTGCTTGTGTGTCAAAATGATTTTAGTGACCTGAGAAGGCTCATAGCCTGCCGTCTTAAGTGCAGATATATAATCTTCGATCCATCTGCCCATATAGGAATGTGCTTTTCCGTCCCATACAGCGCCTGGAGTTTCTTTGGGAAATCCGGTATCAACGAGAATGACATCATCTCCGGTATCAATTACATAATTCTGAAGTGATGCACGATACTTGACATTGTTGTCAAAATGTTCCATACCGTCCTCACCGCCAAATGCGAATCCCTGGGCTTGAAATCCCTTTTCAAAAAATTTTACTGCTTTAATTTCCATGATATTTTCCTCCTTACAGCGAAGGCTGCCGATGTCCACCGACAGCCCTGTTTTTTATACTTACTTTTCAGCAGGCTCCCACTTGCACCTTACGGGGGAAACGATAGAGCCGTCCTTTTTCATTGCCGCCATAGCCTTGTCAACGACCTTGCGGTCAAGACCTGTCAGCTCTGCTATCTTGCCAGCATTCAGCGGCTCGCCTGCCTTTTTCATAGCCTCTAATATCTGTTCCTTTTCTGCCATTTGAGTGACCTCCTATATTGCGATATCTTCCTTATTATGCTCATTGGGTGAGCAGTTTATCAGCTTTTCGGGTGTGATGATGACCGCACATTTCAGTGACATTGCGCCCTTGAATGTTTCTTCCGTGAGCTTCTGATAGTGGTCATATGCTTCGCCCTCGGTGACAAGCTCGGCAGTACCTTTTATCTGATACGCTTTGCCTGTTAGCGGATCGGCGCAGGAAACTGCAATTTTGCCGTTTGCTTTGAGGTTTTCAAGTGTTGTATCAAGCAGTACCGCACCTATCGCAAGCCTGCCGTCATCGCACACACACTTAAAGCCCACAGGGACAACATTCGGCTCATTACCGTATGTGGCGATATGCCACAGATGCTCCTGAAACAGCTTTCTTACATTATCGGGGAGCATAATCGTTTCACACCTGTCTGTTCAGCCAGTTCTGCAAGCCTATCTTTTCGATGAGTTCAAGCTGCTGCTCTGCCCAGTACATATCTTCTTCCTCGTCCTGATAGTACTCCTTGAGGATATCAAATGTAGTGTAATCGTCACGGGCTTCCTCGACCAGTGTTTTCAGCCAAGCAAGACCGTCCTTTGATACCTGAAGATCGTACTTGATCCACTCGATAATATCAGTGTAAACGGGTGCTTCCTTCTTTGCACCGTTCTTTACCTCACCGCCGAGGTCAAGGATACGGTCAATGCACTTGTCAACGTAGCCACGTTCTTCCTCTGCGTGTTCAGCATACTTTTCACCCAATTTTGAAAAGCCCTGAGCTGCGAATATCTTTGACTGTATTGCGTGTCCGTCAGCCTGCTGTGCTAAATCTGTTACGATGATCTGTAATCCTTCGAGAATCTTCTTTGTATCTGCCATTTGAATGACCTCCTGTTTATATTTGGTAATTCTATTGTAACAGAAAAACGGCTGAAAGTCCATTTAGAATTTCAGCCGTTTACAAAATGATTTTGTATTTTACGAGAATTACAAAATTATTGGTCGTATAAGTATTGTTTCAGCGGTTCGGGCAGGCTATGTTCCCATATCTCGGCAACCTTTTCGGGTGACAGCTCCCTGTCATTCATCAGCCATTCGAGCATATGGTGTACTGTTCCGTAGACATAGACCTTTATCATGCCATATATCTCATCGGGGATATATTCGGTCATCAGCTTTTTCCGCACCTCGGTCAGCATCAGCTCACTGTTGACCTTTTGCAGATACCGCAGGAATGAATCCTGTCCGCCGGTGTGGCGGAGCGCATTGATGATGTACTCCCTGTTTGCAGCGAAATAACGTGCGCCGTCAAGCAAAGAATCTCTCCACGAATAACCGTCCACACCGATTTTTGACATGATCTCACCCGACTCATGAATGTATATCCACACGATGAGGTCATACTTATCCTTGAAATGGTTGTAAAAAGTCGGTTGGGACATTCCACAGTTTGAGGTGATCTCTGTTATGGTAATCTTGTCGATTCGCTTATTTGCTGCAAGCTCCTGAAAGGACTCAGCAAGTATTTCTTTTGTGGTCTTTCGCTTCAATGAGTTCACCGCCTGTTCGCTTGGATATTACTATTATAGCACAATTTGCGGTAAGTTCAAGTGCGATATATCCTCTCAGGAAGCCAATCAGGATAGTGCTGTGCCATTAGGGTATTACTTCAGAGCGGCGCGCCCCATAATGATTAAATGGACTTGTGTGGAACGGTTTGCGAGTGCGCCATTAGACTACGGGCTATTTATACAATCATTCCACTCCATTCAGAACGCCCTCGTTATCCTCTCCCGATACCTTCGCAGTTCTCTTTCGTCGCTTTCCTCCATGAATTTCCTGATATATTCGAGCAGTTCCTCTTTCTGTTCGGGAATACGGCATTTCACATGGAAAAGGTTCGATGCGTGTTCGTTCATGAAGATCGTGTCATTGGTAAGACAGCGCAGAAAATATCAAGTCAAAGAGATTTGCGATCTCTTTAGCAGCCGATCTTCAGAATAAGTCAACGCTGTCAGCCGAAAGCATAAATCTTGGTGAAACCGTAACCGTAAATACAAATGCTTCCGGCGGAACAGGTTTATACAGCTACATTGTTATGTATAAGCTGAAAACTGATGCAAACTTCAAATTATCACAGAGTACGGCAGATAATTCACCGCTGAGCTTCACACCCGAAACATCAGGCAAATATGATGTCAGAATTGCTGTTATGGACGAAACGGGCGAATTCTCTGTTGTAGATTATGATCTTACAGTCAATTGAATCATCTTCAGGATAAGTTAATATCCGTAAAAAACAAAAAAGGGCGAGGCGATATGAGCCTCGTCCTTTTATATATTGGAAACACCGCATAAAGATCGCCGACGGTTCATGGCTGAATTTACGGTATTGCCGATAATTATCTGTTGAAATCTTTGCCGAGAATATCGGAAAGGTTATCCTTTATCGCCTTCGCTACGTCGGGCTTGTTCATGGAATAAACATGAACATTAGTTATTCCGTTAGCATAAAGGTCGATTATCTGGTCTGTTGCATATGCGATACCGGCCTGTTTCATTGATGCAGGATCCTGTCCGAAATAGTCCACAAGACTTTTGAAACGCTGCGGCATAAACGATCCTGAAAGCTTTATTGCGCGTTCTACCTGCGCGGCATTTGTTATGGGCATTATTCCGGGAATGACAGGTACAGTCACTCCTGCTTCACGCAGCTTATACATAAAGTTGAAAAACAGATTATTGTCAAAAACCATCTGTGTCGTAAGGAAATCTGCTCCTGCGTCAACCTTTTCTTTAAGGTGGAGGATATCCTCCTTCTGGTTTTTGCTTTCGGGGTGTATTTCGGGGTAGCAGGCTGCGCCGATACAGAAATCATCTCCGCTTTCCTTCAATTCCCGAATGAGCTGGACAGCATATTGGTAATCCCATTTTGAGCGGTCGGTTTTTTCAAGCTCGGGAGTAAGATCTCCGCGCAGAGCCATTATATTTTTTATATCTGCTTCTTTCAGGGCATTTATCTGTTCATGTACTGTTTCCTTGCTTGACGAAACGCAGGTCAGATGAGCAAGAGTGGGCACAGAGAACCTTTCCTTGATATTTTTTGCGATCTCAAGAGTATATCTGCTTGTTCCGCCGCCTGCTCCGTATGTAACGCTCATAAACGACGGACGGAATCCTGCTATCTCCTCGGTAGCAGCCTTTACGCTTTCAAAGCTGGTTTCCTTTTTCGGCGGAAAGACTTCAAAGGAAAGCGACATATTTTTTGTATTTAGTATATCTGTTATTTTCATAATTGATTCTCCTTGTAATTCCGGTTTGTTCAGGATGATAATATTATAGCAAATATAATATAAAAATACAATCAGAAAAGTATTATTATAGTTATTGACATTTATCTATGACTATGATATAATGTTATTGATATATAGATAATAACAAAATGATATTATGAGTGTAAGGGGAGGATATTATGAAATACTATGAAGATTACAGAAAAGCTGCGTTTGACGCGGCAGAAAAATCCGGTGTGAATATTAATGTGTCAGCGGAAAATTCGCTTTCCTTTACACCCTATATTGAAAATAAGTGCAGCGCTGCCTGTAGGTTCTGTTCTGAAAGGCTGATAAAAAACGGACAGGATTCTCTTTGCGGAGCAATGTGCGAAGATTATGAGCAGAAACTTTCGGAAGTATTGTCCGTACTGAACGGCAGAAATGTTTTTCTGTCCCTTTCGGGAAAGGAACCTACTGAAAGTCCGGAATTGCTGTATTCAATATTATGCGCGGTAAAAAGAGCAAAGAAAAACGGACTTATGGTTTCGGACGCAGTAATGTACAGCAATTTTTCCGGTTTTTGCAAATACCGGAGCAGGCTGACTGATATTCTGACAGCCTTTCCGCTTACGCGAATTGAGCTTTCAAGGCATCATTTTGATGAAGAAATAAATCAGAGTATAATGAATTTCCGTCCTGGTGAGAAAATAAAAGCTAATGATATTCTTGCCGGCACTGTCAGAAATATCAGAAAAGTATTTCCGATGCGCATAGTATGCGTTCTGCAGAGATCGGGCGTAGGCGATATCGCAGGAGTTGAGCGCTACCTTGATTTTGCTGATTCAATGGGGATAAATGATGTTGTATTCCGTGAGCTTGCTGTATTCGGAGATTCGGTAGACGCCGGAAATACTGCGGATTATATCATAGAAAACCGCGTAGAAATATGGGATATCATTCATGATCTCCCGGAGGGATTCAGACTTGTCAGCATAACTCAGGGATATTATTATTTCAGCTTTGTTTATACTTATAACAGAATGAGAGTATGCTTTGAGATGTCGGATTATGAAGAAATGGAAAAAAGGCATACCGGAAGCAGGATACATAAGCTGATCTTTTATCCTGACGGAAAACTGTGCCGCAGCTGGAATAAAAAGGGAGAGGTGAAAAAGCAAAGTGGAGAAATTATTTGAAACTGCACGTTATTTTACCGGAAAAACCGACTGCACACTGATCGGCAGTCTTTGTCTGTATATGCTCGCACCTGAATTGCTCGGCAGATTGCCGAATGACGTTGATCTTTTTGCCGATAATAATGAAGATAATATCAGAAAAATAATATCACTGATGGAGGAAAGAGGCTTTGAAGTTTTTTCCTGGCAGGACAGGATAGATAAAAACGTCCCGATGTCCTTGCTCAGAGGAAGATATTATATCCGCGGAATATGTGACGGTCTGACAGTTGATGTGACATATGAAGAAGGCGAACTTGATTATAATGAGATGAAAAAATACGGGATCATCAAAGACGGGATAAGATTATATAACAGAACAGGTCTTGTACATATCCTTTCGCTGAGCGACAGGGAAGAACATATTTGTCAGAGAAACGCTCTTATTGCCTTGCTTTGATATGCGCGCCGGGTGGAAAAAATTTTGATTGACAAATGCATGATATGATTGTATTATCTTATGGGAAGATCTTATAACTTTCTTTACAGTCATTTTGCTGTCAGAATTTTGCAGGGAGAAATAAATGATGAATCTTGTTCTTTATATTCACGGAAAAGGCGGCAGTCCGCATGAAAGCAGGCACTACAGCTCTCTTTTTCCGGGATATGATGTCATGGGACTTGATTACCGTACATTTACCCCTTGGGAAACAGGAAAAGAAATATATGTTTCCGTGAAAGAATCAAAAGAAAAATATGAAAAAATTATCCTGATCGCCAACAGCATAGGAGCCTTTTTCAGTATGCATTCGGGGACGGATCAAATGATAGAAAAAGCATATTTCATTTCGCCGGTCGTCGATATGGAAAAGCTTATCTGCAATATGATGCTGTGTGAAGGAATTACGGAAAATGAACTGAAAGACAGGAGGACGATCCGTACTTCTTCCGGAGAGGATCTGTCATGGGATTATCTGTGTTATGTAAGAGAACACCCGGTTTGCTGGACTGCTCCGACTGAGATACTTTACGGAGAAAATGATGCCCTTACTTCTTATGAAACAATATCCGCTTTTGCCCGCAAATGCAATGCAGGACTGACAGTAATGGAAAACGGAGAGCATTGGTTTCATACCGATGAACAGATGGAATATATTGATGAATGGATAAGAAGGAGCGAAAAATGAAAATACTTGTTCTGAACGGAAGTCCCAAAAAAGGAAAAAGCGATACGATGAAGATCACCAATGCCTTTATCAGCGGAATGAAGGAATTTGCCGATCAGGATGTACAGATAATAAATACCATAGACAAGCATATAGAATACTGCACAGGCTGCTTTTCATGCATGAGAAACGGCGGCATATGTATTCATGATGACGATATGAAAGAAATACTTGACCGGATATTGGAAAGTGATCTGCTGCTGTGTAGCTTTCCGGTGTATTGCTACGGTATGCCTGCATCGCTGAAAGCTCTTATCGACCGTACTTTGCCGCTTTCGTCGATGGCTATGCAGAAGGTGGGGGACAGATATGAGCATATCGGTCAGGCTGATTTTTCAAAGCTCAGATATCTTATGATATGCGGCTGCGGTTTCCCGAACAGTGAGTATAATTTTGAGCCTGCCGCTGCGCAGTTCAGATTGCTGTTTGCGGATAATTCTACTGTAGTCACGATACCCGAAAGTCCTATGTTCAACGCGCCGGAAGCGGCGGTCGTTACCGTTCCGAGGCTGGAGCTTGTCGCAAAGGCAGGAAAACAATATGCGGAAACCGGCAGTATTGAACCGGAGCTGCTTGAACAGTTATGTTCACCGATGATCCCCGAGGAGCAATATGCCGCAATAGTAAACGGGACAGTATGATCGCAGGACTGACAGGATATAAAAGAGAAAACAAAGGAGATATAAAATGAAAAACAGGATCAGAGTTTTTGCGGCTGCCGTTTGTGCAATGGTGATAATGTCATCATGCTCCATATTTCAGACGGGACAGACAAGCAAGACTTCATCGGAATCAGGATCGTCCGTTTCGCAGAAAAACCAGGAAAAGGAAAGTCAGCAGGACAAAAGTGATCCCTCTGGAGAGAACAGCAGCATAACCCCGGAAAGCAGTTCCGATTCCGGAAAAACCAGTCAGGAAACGGAGAACTCAAAGACTTCCGCAGACGAAAGCTCTAAGGCATCTGCCGAAAGCTCAGGTGAATCCTCTATAATACCGACTCCGTACTGCCGAAGCGCGGTACTTTACAGTGTTGATGATAAAAAGATAATATATGATGACGGCGCTGATATTGTGACTGCACCGGCAAGTATGACAAAGCTGCTTACCGCGTCCGTAATGCTCAATAATATGAATGAGAACGATATTGTTACTGTAGGTTCGGAGCTTGATCTTGTACACGCAGATTCAAGCATTTGTTATATCTCGGTCGGCAATCAGATAAAGGTCAGAGATCTTCTGACAGGCATGCTGCTTAATTCGGGAAATGACGCAGCATATACCGCAGCTGTTACAACAGCAAGATCTGTTCATTCGGGGGAAGAACTGAGCGATACGGAAGCAGTGGATATTTTCTGCGGAATGATGAACAGTCTTGCGTCACAGATCGGAATGAACAGCAGTCATTTTTCAACTCCTGACGGTTGGGACGATGACGACCAGTATATTACAGCTTCCGATATGGCAAAACTTTGCGAATATGCGCTCGGTTTTCCCGTTATCAGAGAGATAGTCGGCACATATCAGAAAAGCGTTGTTTTTGAATCCGGTGAAAGCATTACATGGACAAATACAAATGAGCTTCTTGACCCGGACAGCGCATACTATTGTGAAAACGCGATAGGTATGAAAACAGGTACGACAGACAATGCCGGATGTTGTCTTGCCGCTGCATTTGAAAAGGACGGCAGGACTTATATTTCCGTAGTAACAGGCTGCGGAACAAGCAGCGACAGATATGAAATGACATTAAAGGTATTCAATAAGGCTAAATGACAGTTTTTGTGGATAAAGTCAGCCCTCATTAAACTACAGGTTTAATGAGGGCTTTGATAATATATGCTATGATTAAGCAGATGTTTGGTGATGCATTAAGGAGGTGACAGAAATGAAATATGTTCCTATCAATAAGCGGAGCAAAAAAGAACAGCGAAAGTATTATTCATCACAGCGGAGCGGCTGGAACGGTATCGATCCGGTTACAAGGGTAGTGAAGAGCAAAAAGCTTTATGACAGGAAAAAACCGTTGCCGGAATATGATACATGGTAAAAGCAGGCTTTTATTTATAGCTGAAATAAAGCATACTGTTGAACTGAATACATTTTGCCCTGAATTCGGCACAGTCAATATAGTATTTCCTGCCCCATGAGGATATTTCCAACCATATCCTGTTTTTGTCGCGGATAATGCCTGTTATATTAACGGTATGGTTGATGCTGCATTTTTTATTGCTGACGGCGGCTCCGGAAAGCAATTCTTCCTGAGTGAAAAAATCAAGACTTCTGTTTCCTGATGGATTATTTGATCTTAATGAAAGGATAACGGGAATATTATTTTTCAGATATTTTTCAACAGCGGCTCTGTCAAATAATCTGAAAAGAGAAGCCTTACATTTTAGTTTTATTCCGTGATCTTTGAAAAAGGAATTGAAACCGTTCTGCATCTGAATATTATCCAGTCCGCTGAATAATACTTCAAAGTATTTCTTTTTCCAAAGCATTACCCTTTCAGCGTAAGTATAAAGATCCATTGAGGCTATATCATCAGTGATGATTTTTTCGCTTGTGATTTCAGCGTGGTATTTAAGCACATAGAGAATGAAATCTGTCGCGGCAATAAGCGTACAGCCGTTGCGTGTTACACTTCCGAAATCTCTTCTTTCGATCTCCGGGTACATGGCGGAAACTGCGATCTCATGGAACCAGTTCTGATCGCCGCCGTATGACGGAAGGGAATCCCCGGGAATGGTGATCCCACATTCCGGAGGATCGTTTTTGCTTACAACAGAAACGTAATTATCGGATAATCCTGTTCTTTGCATATTGTTCAATGTAAAAATGTCCATAATGATCTCCGTACAGAGGGTGGTCTGTTTATGCTGTTGCCGTCAGTTTGAAAAGCTTCGTTTTTATTGTTCCTGCTCTGGATTTTATCAGTGATTTCTTGATCCTGAGCAACATGATTATATTATAATGTTTATTGTCTGAAAAATCTATCGTGAATAACTTCCAATTATTTTATTATGCTTTGTTTGTTTTAAGGCGATACCCACAAAGATAATGACATGATGCGTGAGCGCATATGACGATTGTGTCTGATTATAACCGCAAAGTATGTCCCCCGAGTCTCGCCTGCCGGCTCGGTCGGTGCTTCTGCTTCGCAGAGGTGTCCACTGGACACCCGCACCCTCTAAGGCGACAGCAAGCCTACGGCTTGCCTTTGCTTGTTGAAAGCAAAGCTTTTAAAGCAATGATAAATAAAATAAACTTTTACTGAAATTTTTATTGAAAAAATCTTAAAATAGTGTATAATAGAAATAACAAAATACAATCCAGGAGGTAATATCATGGCTAACAGAATTATTCTTAACACCACTTCCTTTCATGGTAAAGGAGCGATCAATGAGATACCCCCGATAGTAAAAACAAAGGGCTTTTCTCATGTGTTTGTTTGTTCGGATCCCGATCTGATCAGATTCGGAGTGACGGCAAAGGTGACGGGGCTGCTCGACAAAGAGGGTATCCCATATACAGTTTATTCAGGGATAAAGCCCAATCCTACCATCGAAAACGTAAGGGAAGGAGTAGAGGCATTCAAGGAATGTAAGGCTGACTCTATCATCACCATCGGCGGCGGATCCTCAATGGATACCGCGAAGGCAATAGGAATAATCATAACAAATCCCGAATTTGCCGATGTGCGTTCACTTGAAGGGGTCGCACCGACAAAGAATCATGCCGTGCCGACCATTGCAGTACCTACTACTGCCGGAACAGCGGCTGAGGTAACGATCAATTATGTGATCACCGATACTGAAAAGGAGCGTAAATTTGTCTGTGTTGATGAACACGATATTCCTGAATATGCTATTGTCGATCCGGATATGATGTCCTCGATGCCAAAGGGACTTACAGCAGCTACCGGAATGGATGCGCTGACCCATGCTATAGAGGGATATACAACAAAGGCGGCATGGGAAATGACGGATATGTTCCACCTTGAGGCTATAAAGCTGATAGCTAAGCATCTTCGCGGAGCGGTTCAAAATATTCCGGAGGACAGGGAAGGCATGGCTCTTGCACAGTATATTGCAGGAATGGGCTTTTCAAATGTCGGACTCGGAATAGCTCATTCGATCGCTCATACTCTCGGCGCGCATTATGACACACCGCATGGTGTTGCCTGCGCGATGATGCTGCCGCTTGTCATGGAATACAATCAGGAATTTACGGGGGAAAAATACCGTGAGATAGCAAGGGCGATGGGTGTTGAAGGCGTTGACAATATGAGCCAGGATGAATACCGCAAGGCTGCTGTTGATGCTGTAAGACAGCTTTCGGCTGATGTTGGCATACCGGCAGTTAATGAAAAGATCAGATCGGAAGATCTTGATCAGCTTGCAGCAGACGCATATGCCGATGCCTGCCGTCCCGGAAATCCAAGAGAAACAAATGTATTTGAGCTGAAAGAGCTTTATATGAAGATAATGCCATAAAGTGAACCAATGGAAATATTGTCATTTTTCGCAGACGCAAACAGATAAAACCAAACGGGCAGTCATATGACTGCCCGTTGTTTATGATATCAGGCTGAGGCGTCTGAACAAGTATTTCGTTCATTGAAACACCGAACAGACAGCTCAGAGCAAGCAGATTATCTACCGACGGAAGGCTTTTTCCCTGCTGCCATTTGTAGATAGCCTGAGGCTCCTCAAAACCGAAATAACGCTGCAGCTCACGGACAGAAAGCCCGTTTGCTTTTCGCAGCCGGATAATGTTTTCTCCCGTTGCCTTCATATCAATGGTCGGAAAGAATAGATCCGTCATACAGATTCCCCCTTTGCGCTGCGGTATTGCCTTGAAAATACTCATACTGATGATATTTTATCATTGTATGGGGAAAAGTCAATAGCTTTCTTGTGTTTTTTCATGATCATGAATTTGTTTACCATTGCAAATTGTAATCTTATGATGTATAATGGGAGAGTATAAAAAACGAAAGGAAGATCAGGAATGAAACTGATAACCAACGGAATAAAGGGAACAGCCGACGTCCTTCCTGCCGACAGTTACAAATGGCAGTTCGTAGAGGATATAATGAGGGGACAGGCTCAGTCCTACGGCTTTAAGGAAATACGCACTCCCGTATTTGAGCATACCGAGCTTTTCAGCCGTTCGGTAGGAGATACAACAGACGTTGTACAAAAGGAAATGTATACTTTCACAACAAAGGGCGGCGAGTCTGTAACACTTCGTCCTGAGGGTACAGCCGGCGCTGCAAGAGCTATGCTTGAGCATGGCATATATAATGACGGATATCCGATCAAGGCATATTATCTTACATCATGCTATCGCTATGAAAATCCCCAGAAGGGCAGACAGAGAGAATTTCACCAGTTCGGTATGGAGGTTTACGGCGCTGCGTCATACTTTGCAGATGCGGAGGTCATCTGCGCCGCCAATTCCATATTTGAAAGGCTCGGAGTGAAAAATCTCCGTCTGGAGCTTAATTCCATAGGCTGCAAGAATTGCCGCCCGAATTATCATAAAGCCCTGAAGGATTATTTCGCTTCGCATGAGGGAGAGCTTTGCGATACCTGCCGTTCACGTCTTGACAGGAACCCGATGAGGATACTCGACTGCAAAAGCCCCATATGCTCGGAAATAGCCAAAGGCGCACCTGTTGTGACGGATTATCTTTGCGATGATTGCCGCAGCCATTTCGAGGGCGTAAAAAGCTGCCTGACTTCGGTTGGTATTGATTTCAAGGTCAATCCTGCTATTGTAAGAGGTCTTGATTATTATACGCGCACGGTATTTGAATTTGTTTCCGATGATATAGGCGCGCAGGGTACTGTATGCGGCGGCGGAAGATATGACGGTCTTATCGAGGAGCTTGGCGGTCAGCATACCCCGTCACTCGGCTTCGGTATGGGTATAGAACGCCTTCTTCTTTTGCTGGAGGCTCAGGGGGTCGTTCTTGAACAGCCGCCTGTATGCGATATCTATATCGCAGGAATAAGCGACGCCGCAAGAATAAAGGCGTTCGAGCTTACCGAGGGAATACGCAATTCCTCGCTTATCGCGGAATGTGATATAGTCGGAAGAAAGCTGAAACCTCAGATGAAATATGCCGATAAGATAGAGGCTAAATTCAGCATGGTTCTTGGTGATGATGATCTTGCCGCAAATAAGGCTAAGGTAAAGAATATGGCTACGGGTACTTCAAAGGAAGTTCCGCTTGATGATAAATTCTATGACGCATTCTATAATATATATATCAACGGAGAAAACGATATATATCTTTCAAAGATCGGACTTAGTGATGAGGAGTAATAAAAAATGGCAGAATTTTTGACAGGACTGAAAAGAACAGATTACTGCGGCGAGCTTCGCAGCAGTGATACGGGAAAGACCGTAACGGTATGCGGCTGGACACAGCGTCAGCGCGATCTCGGTCAGCTTATATTCATTGACCTGCGCGACAGAACAGGTATCGTTCAGCTTGCTTTTGACGATAATACAGACAGGGCTGTTTTTGAAAAGGCGGCGTCTGTCCGCAGCGAGTTTGTTCTTGCGGCAGTCGGAAAGATCCGCGAGCGCAGCAGCAAGAATAAGGATATACCGACCGGTGATATCGAGATAGAAGTAACAGAGCTTCGTGTTCTCGGGGAAAGCGAAACGCCCCCGTTTGAGATAACCGACGAGTGCAATACCGCAGAGCTTACCAGACTTAAATATCGTTATCTTGACCTTCGCAGACCTTGCTTACAGCAGAACCTTATTTTCCGTCACAAGGTTGCAAAGGTTACAAGAGATTATTTTGATGAAAACGGATTTATAGAGCTTGAGACCCCGATGCTTATCAAATCCACTCCCGAGGGCGCAAGGGACTTCCTCGTGCCTTCAAGAATACACAAGGGTTCGTTCTATGCGCTGCCCCAGTCTCCGCAGATGTATAAGCAGCTCTGCATGGTAGCGGGCTTTGACCGCTATATGCAGATAGCGCGCTGTTTCCGTGATGAGGATCTTCGCGCAGACAGACAGCCTGAATTTACTCAGATCGACCTTGAAATGTCCTTTGTGGATATGGAGGACGTTCTTGAGATAGGCGAGGGATATATCAGGAGGGTATTCAAGGAAGTTATGGATATAGATATCCCGACTCCTTTCCCGAGATATACCTATAATGAGGTAATGGAGCGTTTCGGTTCGGATAAGCCAGATACACGCTACGGAATGGAGATTTTCGACCTGACAGATGCCGTAAAGGACTGCGGTTTCGGCGTATTCAGAAGTGCGGTAGAGGGCGGCGGATCTGTTCGCGGAATAAATGCGAAAAATGCCGTAAAGACATATACGCGCAAAGAGATAGATAAGCTTACTGAATTTGTAAGAGGTATCGGCGCAAAGGGTCTTGCATGGATCAGAATGACTGACGACGGCATTGCGTCAAGCTTTGCAAAATTCATGACCGAGGACGAGATGCAGGCTATTCTCACTAAGGCAGGCGCAGAAAAGGGCGACGTTATATTTATCGTAGCGGATACGGACGACAATACCGTTCTGCCCGTACTCGGCGCAGTACGTCAGGAAGCTGCAAAGAAGCTTGATATCATCGGGGACGGATATAATTTCCTCTGGGTAGTGAAATTTCCGTTCTTCGAGTTTGACAAGGAAAGCGGAGAATGGATCGCAATGCACCACCCCTTTACCTCACCGACAGACGACTGTCTTGACAAGCTTGACGGAAACAAGGGAGAGGTCTATGCAAAGGCGTATGATATGGTGCTCAACGGAATCGAGCTTTCGAGCGGTTCTATCCGTATCACGAACCCCGATCTGCAAAAGAAAATGTTTGAGATGCTCGGTCTGAGCGATGAGGAGGCATACCATAAATTCGGCTTTCTTATGGACGCATTCAAATACGGCGCACCGCCCCACGGCGGAATGGGCATAGGTCTTGACAGACTTGTAATGCAGATGCTCGGCGCTTCGACCCTGCGTGATGTTGTTGCCTTCCCGAAGGTACAGAACGCAAGCGAACCGATGACAAATGCTCCTGCGGACGTTGACACTCAGCAGCTTATTGATCTCGGGATAGAAGTTATTAAAACCGACGAAGAAAAATGATTTTTGTTTAAATAATTTTTGTTCATTAATATGCTCTTGACCATTTGACTATTTGCTATATCTGTAGTATATTATTAGTTGAAGAACGGTATTTCCGTTTTTTGATAAATACAGAAGGAGGATTTTTATGAATAACGGTTTTGGCAACAACGGCTATAATTACAACGACGGTTATAATGATCCCAACTCTCCTGGATTTGGCAATTCTGGATTTACGGAGATCTACGGTCAGCAGCAAACCCCTTATTACAATCAGAATACTTCGACTGTTTCCCTTTCTGATTTTACAAGAAAGGTTTACGGCTGGATGTTCCTCGGTCTTGCGATAACCTTCGGTCTTGCAATTTTGATAGTGACCAATCCGCAGGCGGCAATGAGATTTATGACACAGCATATCGGAATGTATTATGTGCTTGCATTGGTCGAAGTAGCTCTTGTATTTGCGCTCGGCTTTTTTGTTACGAAGCTCCCGCCGGCAGCGGCGCTTGCGATTTTCCTGACATATTCAGCGATCAACGGTCTGACTATCGCGCCGATACTTCTTTTATATGAAATGGGTACGGTTATTGCAGCCCTCGGTGTTACAGGAGGCATATTCGGAGCAATGTCATTGTACGGAATGATAACCAAAAGAGATCTTTCGGGACTCGGACCGGTTCTTATTTTCGGACTTATCGGACTGCTGATCTTCTCGGTGATCTCGATGATTTTCCATATGCCTATGAGCGATCTTCTTATCAGCCTCATCGGAATTGCTCTTTTCATCGGCTTTACCGCTTATGATACTCAGAAAATAAAGAAGTATTATCAGTCATTACAGGGCGATGAGGTGATGCTCAAAAAATGCGCAATTGTTTCAGCGCTTGAGCTTTATCTTGATTTCATCAATCTGTTCCTCTATATTCTCAGGCTTTTCGCTTCAAGAAACAACTGATGATAAGGTATCGGAGCTGCCGCTTATGCGGCGGCTCTTTTGCTATATTTTTTTGTTTATCTGATTGATTTTTTATTGAAATTGAGGTAAAATATAAATGATTTACTTTAAAGGAGCATAAGGTATGAAGTTCTCGGAAATGAAATACGATCGTCCTGTTTTTGATGAATTCAAGGAAGAGGCAGAGAAAATAATTGACGGTTTTTCCAAAGCGGAAAGTTTTGAAAAAGCAGATGACGAATTCCTCCGCTGGGATAAGCTTTCGGGTCATATTGAAACAATGATGAGCCTTGCATATACAAGAAACAGCTTGGATACTGCTGATGAATTCTATGAAAATGAAGTTGAATATATCAACGAAACATCTCCGAAGTTCATAGAGCTTGAACAGAGTTTCAAAAAGAAGCTTGTCAGCAGTCCCTTCCGCAGACAGCTTGAAGAAAAATACGGTTCGCTCCTTTTCCTTAATGCCGAAATATCGCTTGAATCATTTTCTCCGGAAATAATACCTGAGCTTCAGGAAACAAATAAGCTTGAAACGGAATATCAGAAACTTCTTGCTTCGGCGCAGATAGATTTTGAGGGGGAAAAGCGCAATATTCCCGAAATGCACCCGTTCAAGCAGTCCGCAGATGACGCCGTCAGACGCGCGGCATGGAGGGCGGAGGGAGAATTCTATAATTCCTGCGGTATACAGCTTGATGAAATATATGATAAAATGGTTAAGCTGCGTACAAAAATGGCTCGTAAGCTCGGATATGATAATTTTGTGAAATTGGGTTATCTTCAGATGGACCGCAACTGCTATGGTCCGGAGGATATTGCCGGATTCAGAAATGCGGTCGTGAAATATATCGTTCCCCTTGCTGACAGACTTTTCCGCGAACAGGCTAAGCGCACAGGCTTTGATTATCCTCTGAGCTTTGCGGATTCTTCACTTAAATTCCGTGACGGAAACGCTGATCCGGTCGGTACAGCTGATGATATACTCAGGACAGGACGCGAACTGTACCATGAGCTTTCACCCGAAACCGCGGAGTTCATAGATGTTATGAACAGCTGTGAGCTTATGGATGTCCTCAGCAAAAAGGGCAAGGCAGGCGGCGGATACTGTACGAGCTTTCCTGATTATAAGCTTCCGTTTATTTTTGCCAATTTCAACGGTACGGCTGATGACGTGGAAGTGATAACCCATGAAGCCGGTCATGCCTTTGCATTTTATACGGCAAGGGATCTTGTTCCGTCGGCAAATCAGAGTCCTACGCTTGAAGCCTGCGAGATACATTCAATGACAATGGAATTTTTCGGCTGGCGCAAGAGTGATGAATTTTTCGGGGACGGAGCAAAAAAATTCCGCTACAGTCATCTTTCCGGCGCGATAATGTTTATCCCTTACGGAACAATGGTGGATCATTTTCAGCATATTGTCTATGAAAATCCTGAAATGACTCCTGCGCAGCGACATGAACAATGGGCAAAGCTTATGAAGATATATATGCCCTGGATGAAGCTTGACGGCAGCCCGTTTTACGGGGAGGGCAAGGGCTGGCAGCGTCAGATCCACATTTACGAAAACCCGTTTTATTATATTGATTACTGTCTGGCGCAGACTGTTGCGCTTGAATTCTGGGTGCTTATGCAGCATGACGGGGAAAAAGCATGGGAGCAGTATATGAAGCTTGTGAAAAAAGCCGGTACTCAGACTTATACAGGTCTTGTCGAAACTGCCGGACTGAAATCCCCCTTTGATGAGGAAGCGCTCAGGGAGGTAGCCGTGACTGCGGTCAGATGGCTGGACGAAAACCGTATTTAAGGAACGGAGAACTGATCTTAAAA
The DNA here is from genome assembly GCA_902778175.1 of uncultured Ruminococcus sp. GTDB lineage: Bacteria > Bacillota > Clostridia > Oscillospirales > Acutalibacteraceae > UBA1213. The sequence goes on from CACYWT010000016.1 coordinate 20,026, forward strand.
TGATGAAGGATTTTGTAAAATTCGATAATGTATACAAGCGTTACAAAATGGGCGAAGTAACGATAAACGCTGCCAACGGGGTTTCGTTCTCTATAGACGAGGGAGAATTTGCCGTTGTTGTCGGTCTTTCGGGAGCCGGAAAAACCACCGTTCTGAATATTCTCGGAGGTATCGACAGCTGCGACGAGGGAACGATCATTGTCGGCGGAAGAGATATCAGCCGCCTCAGCGGAAAAGACCTTGCCTCCTACAGAAGATATGATATAGGTTTTGTATTCCAGTTCTATAATCTGATACCGAACCTTACCGCAAAGGAAAATGTCGAGCTTGCAACGCAGATATGCCGCGACCATATGGATGCCGATGCTGCCCTTGAAAGCGTAGGTCTTACTGAAAGGAAGAATAATTTTCCGGCGCAGCTTTCAGGCGGAGAACAGCAGCGTGTTTCGATCGCGCGCGCTCTTGCAAAAAAGCCCAAGCTGCTATTATGTGATGAGCCTACAGGTGCGCTCGATTATAATACCGGAAAAAATATTCTCAAGCTTTTGCAGAATAAATGTCAGGAGGACGGAATGACGGTAGTACTGATAACTCATAATTCCGCGATCACTCCTATGGCTAACAGAGTTATCCGTATGCGCAGCGGTAAGGTTATCAGCAATACGATCAATGAATCTCCTGTTCCTATTGAACAGATCGAATGGTAAAAGCAGATCAGATTAATCTTTAAAGGGAAAGCTGGTGTTATATGAAAGCACTGAAAAAGAATATTATCCGGGAGATAAGCGGGACTAAATCAAGGTTTTTTTCAATTCTTGCTATCATAGGACTCAGCACCGGTTTTTTTACGGGAATAAAGGCTTCCGGTCCGAGCATGATGAAAACAGGACTTGATTATTTTGAAGAACAGAACCTGATGGATATAAGACTTGTATCAACAGTAGGATTTGATGATGACGATATCAAGGCGATAAAGGAAAATGAAAACACTTTAGATGTAATGCCCGGATATTCCTCAGATCTTATTTCCACCGAGGATAATATTGATACGGTAATAAAAGTAATTTCCCTGCCGGAAAAGACGGATACTAATGACAGGATAATAAATGAACCTATACTTGTCGAAGGAAGATTTCCGGAAAGCTCCGGAGAATGTGCGATAGAAAGCTATTATTTCACCAGATACGGATATAAGATCGGGGATAAGATCACACTTAATCCTAAGGTACAGGGAAATGATACCCTTGATTTTGTAAAAAATCTGGAATATAAGATCGTCGGTGCTGTATCGTCACCGACATATATTACCTATCAGAGAGAAAACACCAATGTCGGAGACGGAACGATTGCTTATTTTATAATGCTCCCCTCCGAAGAGTTTTCGAGTGAAAGATACACAAATGTGTTTCTTACAACAAAAAAGAATTTTGATCCTTATAATCCGTATGATTCTGAATATAAGGAGCATATAGATAAGGTCAAGGACGTATATACTGATCTTTCCGAAGAAAGAATAAGGATCTTCAATGAGAATACCTTGAAGGATGCAAAAAAAGAGCTTTCGGACGCCCGGAAAGAATACAGCGAAAAAAAGACCGAGGCGGAAAAGGAATTATCCGACGGCGAGAAAAAGCTCCATGACGGCGAAAGGGAGTATGCCGAGAAAATTCTTGATGCGGAAAGAAAAATTGCCGAAGGAGAAAAAGAACTCGAAGACGGCAGAAAAGAGCTTGCCGAAGGTCAGAAAAAATATGCTGACGGTATCGCAGAGGCAAAACAAAAGCTTACCGATGCAAAGACGGAATACAGTAAAGGAAAAGAGGAATATACAAAAGCAAAAAATGAATATGATCTTCAGATAGAGCAGGCGCAGAATAAGCTTGATGATGCCGAAACAGAATTCAATATTCAGTATCAGCTGTTCTACGGAACGACCAAGCCTCAGGCGGAAACAAAGCTTACTTTGCTTAAAACCGCAATAGATTCATGCAATGAGATTATTGACAAAACAAAGCAGAGTATTGAAGAAGCAGAAGAGATCATATCCATTGAGGTAGATGATGAGAATGAGCTGCAGAAGCTGAAAGATAAGCTTGATGAATACAGCGCGAAGCTTGATGAATATAATCTTCAGTACGAAGAAGGCACAAGGCAGCTGAAAGAAGGCGAAAAGCAGCTTGAAGATGCCAGACAAAAGCTTGATGATGCAAAGGCAGAATTCCGGAAAAAAAAGGCTGAGGGAAGTCAGAAACTCAATGATGCGCAGATCAAACTCGATAATGCCCAAAGTCAGATAGATATCGGAATGCTTGAGTATGAATCAGCGATGAATTCAGGTATGCTTGAAATACAGGCTGCTCAGGCAAAAATCAGCGAAGGGGAAAAGCAGCTCGAAAACGGAAAGACAGAGCTTGAAAAGCAAAAGGCTGCCGGAATGGAACAGCTGAAAAAATCAAGAGAAAAGCTTGATTCCGGAAAGAACGAGGCTGCCCGTCAGCTTGGCGAAGCCCTTAAAAAGCTTAATGATGCGCAAAAACAGATCGAGAGTCTTGATGATGCAAAATGGTTCGTCAATGCGCGAAATGATTATCCCGGCTATTCGGGGCTTGAGGAAGATTCCATGCGTGTTGACAAGGTGGCGACGGTGTTCCCGTTTTTCTTCATGCTGGTAGCATCTCTGGTATGTCTTACTACCATGTCAAGAATGGTAGAGGAACGCCGGACTGAAATAGGAACGCTTAAAGCTCTCGGTTATTCCAATTTTTCCATTGCTTTGAAATATTTTATATATTCCTCGATCGCTTCTGTTGTCGGAAGTATCATCGGAGGAATACTCGGAATGTCTACCATTCCTAAGATCATAGTGGATACATATTCCATGCTGTATACACTTCCTCCGTCTAAAGTTGTTTTTCCGTTAGATATTTTCATATTATCGTCTGCTATGGGACTGATCTGCACATCAGTTGTTGCGGTTGTGTCATGTCTGGGAGAACTCAGGCTGAAACCTGCGACTCTTATGCGTCCCAAGGCGCCTAAGCCCGGAAAAAGGATCCTCCTTGAGCATATACCTTTTATATGGAAACATCTGAATTTCACCTCGAAGGTCACAATGAGAAATCTTTTCCGGTATAAGATCAGGTTCTTTATGACGGTCATAGGTGTAGCGGGATGTACGGCTCTGATCATCGGAGGACTTGGACTCAAAGATTCATTATCGGTCATAGCCGGCAGACAATATGACGAGCTGACTATTTTTGATCAGATATATGCGCTTTCCGACCCTGGTGATGAAAGGAAAACGGAATATATCATGTCGCAGTTCCATGCGGACAAGCGATTTGATCAGACTATTCCTGTCGGACAGAACTGGATAAATGTAGTATATGATAATGACAGAAAAATAAGTCTGAGGACGGTAATTGCCGAGCCTGACAGCAGCTTTGAAAAAATATTTGTTTTACGCGACAGGGTAACACATGATAAAGTAACCTTGGATAACAGCGGAGTAGTTATAAATGAAAGGCTTTCGCAGGTCACAGGCGTAGGAGCAGGAGAGATCCTTGATTTTATGCTTGATGATGAATCGTATTCTGTAAAAGTATCGGGTATCACGGAAAACTATGCCGGTAATACGGTTTATTTTACTCCTGAGCTTTATACTGAGGTCACCGGCAAGGAAACAGAGTATAATGTTGTATATACCCAGCTTTCAGACATCTCCTCAGATGAACAGAAGAAAGTGGCAAACGACTGGATGGAAAAGGACGAGATACTGACGGTAAGCGTCCTTGAGGATCAGCTGAACGGTATTCTCAGTACTCTTGATTCACTGAATGTAATTGTTCTGGTCGTAATAATTTGTGCCGGAATGTTAGCGGTTGTTGTTTTGTATAACCTTACGAATATAAATATTTCGGAACGAATACGCGAGATCGCCACTATCAAAGTTCTGGGCTTTTATAACATTGAAACTGCGAATTATATCTACAGGGAAAATATTATCCTGACGCTTACAGGAGCATTGGTAGGCTTACCGCTGGGAATGGTATTTCTTTCATTTATTATGGTATCTATACAGATGGAAATGGTAATGTTCCCGCAGTATATAACGGTTCTTTCATATGCGATCGGCTTTGTGCTGACACTGATCTTTTCACTTTTCGTTAATTTTATAATGTATTTCAAGATGAAAAAGGTCAGCATGGTAGAATCACTGAAGTCAATAGAATAGTATTCTGTAATTCAATACAAACAAAAATTCCGGCGTATGGTATCAGCAAGATATCATACGCCGGATATTTTTCCGGGATATCAGAGAAGATGAGCTCTCAGCTCGTCGCCGGACTGTGAGCAGAGATATGCAGGCGGTACATCAAGAACTGTCTTGGCTCCTGTCATACCCTCGTCAGCCATACGCTTTACTGCTCTCGCATATGCTACAAGAACGCTTGTTGTAAATTCCGGATTGGAATCAAGCTTGAGGCTGTATTCAATAATATGATTATTTTCTTTATTAACGCCTGTTCTTCCGCTTCTGAAAACAAAGCCGCCGTGAGCCATACCTGCGTGATCACGAAGAAGCTCTTCCTCACTGATGAAATGGACAGTGGTATCGTAATCGGCAAAGTAGTTGGGCATTTCCTTGATTTCCTTTTCGACCTGAGCGGCATCGGCGCCGTCCTCAAGAACGACAAAACATTCACGAAGATGTTTCTGACGTGTAGTAAGCTCGGGGTTTTCGCCGTTTCTTACGGATTCAAGAGCGGACTCAACGGGGATAGTATACTGTTTTGCATTCCTGACGCCCTTGACGCGGCGGATAGCATCGGAATGACCCTGACTTACTCCCTTGCCCCAGAATGTATAATCCTTTCCGTCGGGGAGAATAGCATTTGCATATACTCTGTTAAGTGAGAACAGACCCGGATCCCAGCCGACAGAGATCATGCCGACCTTGCCGCCTTTTTTAGCTGCAGCGTCAACATTGGCAAAATGCTCGGGGATCCTTGCGTGTGTATCGAAACTGTCGATAACATTGAAAAGCTCTGCGTATTTCGGAGTCTGGACCGGAAGATCAGTTGCGCTGCCTCCGCAGAGAACGAGAACGTCTATTTTATCCTTCCAGTTTTCAATTTCGGAAACATTAACGACAGGAACGCCCTGAGTAAGGATCTTTACTCCGGCAGGATCACGGCGTGTAAAAACTGCTGCGAGTTCCATATCATCAGCAGCGGCAACAGCGATCTCCGTACCGCGGCCGAGGTTTCCATAGCCTAAAATACCTATTCTGGTTTTCATGATTTATTGCTCCTTTTTCTTATCTCTTTAATGTATCATTAAAGGTTTACATTCATATTATAGTATTTTTTTTATTTGCAGTCAAGCTAATGAACCACTGAATAGATCGCGCCTGACGGTTCAGCACCTGTCTTGCTTGTTTTTTCCGTTATCTTGCGCCAGATTCGCTTAAAAACCGTATGGGCGGTATCAGATATTTTCTGCAAAACAAAAATCGTATCGCTTTCCGACGGAAAAACGATACGATCTCTGCGGTATATTTTCAGATGATGTGAGATAATACTTTATCAGACTACACCCTGAGCGATCATGGTGTCTGCAACCTTTACGAAGCCTGCGATATTTGCGCCTGCAACATAGTTGCCTTCCATGCCGTACTTCTTTGCAGCGTCTGCAATGTTATTGTAGATGTTGTACATGATATCCTTGAGCTTGGAGTCAACCTCTTCAAATGTCCATGAAAGTCTCTGGCTGTTCTGTGACATTTCAAGAGCGGAAGTAGCAACGCCGCCTGCATTAGCAGCCTTACCGGGAACGAACATAACATTTGAGCTCTGGAAGAGCTTTGTAGCCTCGAGAGTTGTAGGCATATTAGCGCCTTCGCAAACAGCGATAACGCCGTTCTTGATAAGGTTCTGAGCAGCCTCAACATCAAGCTCGTTCTGAGTAGCGCAGGGAAGAGCGATGTCGCAGGGGATAGTCCACATGAACTTGCCCTCGTGATATTCTGCATTCGGACGATAATTCTTGTACTCGGAAAGTCTTGCTCTCTTGACTTCCTTGATCTCCTTGACAGCATCAACGTCGATGCCCTCTGCATCGTAGATCCAGCCTGTTGAGTCAGCGAGAGTAACGACATTAGCGCCGAGCTGCTGAGCCTTCTGAGTTGCATAGATAGCAACATTGCCGGCGCCGCTTACGCAAACTGTCTTGCCCTTGATATCTATATCATGATCTTTAAGGAGTGCCTCTGTCATATAGAGAAGACCGTAGCCTGTAGCCTCTGTACGAGCGAGAGAACCGCCGTAGGTAAGACCCTTACCTGTAAGAACGCCCTCATAGCAGTTCTTGAGTCTTTTATACTGACCGAAGAGGTAGCCGATCTCTCTTGCGCCTGTGCCGATGTCGCCGGCGGGAACGTCTGTATCAGCGCCGATATGTCTGAACAGTTCAGTCATAAAGCTCTGGCAGAAAGCCATAACTTCTCTGTCGCTCTTACCCTTGGGGTCGAAATCGGAGCCGCCCTTGCCGCCGCCGATCGGGAGACCTGTAAGTGAGTTCTTGAAGATCTGCTCGAAACCGAGGAACTTAATGATACCGAGGTTTACAGAGGGGTGGAGTCTGAGGCCGCCCTTGTAGGGACCGATAGCGCTGTTGAACTGGATACGGAAGCCGCGGTTTACCTGGATCTTGCCGTTGTCGTCTACCCACGGAACGCGGAACATGAGCTGTCTTTCAGGCTCAGTGATTCTTTCGAGGATAGCCTCGCTCTGATACTGGGGATTTGCTTCAAATACCGGCTCAAGAGATTCCAGAACCTCCTTGACTGCCTGAACGAATTCCGGCTGAGCGGGGTTCTTTTCGATTACCTTCTCGAGCACTTCACTTGCATATGACATTGTTGGTCACTCCTTGAAAAAATGAATTTTTAGTTCTGAATACTTGCAAACGGCTCTGCAAGCGAGCTTATTGCAGGCATTTCAAGCGTCTTTCCTTTGACACTCGTATATTTTAGCATATTTTGAGGCATTAGTCAAGAAAAATATTCAAAAAAATGCAAGTTTTTTTTCTGAACTTGCATTTCGGTGCTTGTTTGTTATAAAAATGTCATACTGTTGTATAAAAAATGAACGAAAGATTTTTTGTTTGTCATTTTGCGCTGTCATTCTATGATTATATTCCTGACGCCGTGGCAAAGTATCTCATTGATAAGTTCGTTTCTCGAATAATTGGTTTCAGATGCGATCTTGTCTAATTCCGAAAGCGTATCTTCTTTTATCCTTACCGATATGAGCTTATAGCCGTCCTCGCCTCTTTTCTTGATCTTCAGTGGTTCGATATTAATATTTTTATTATATTAAATATTAACAAATATCATAAACATTAATTGAAATATATATCCTATTTTATATTGACAAAAGGATAAATTGTATAATATAATTGTGTAAATAAATGATGTCATATGTGATATCAAAATATATTATTATTTTTAAGGAGGGCTTTTTTATGAAGCTGAAAGGTTTAATCAAAAAGGTCGGGGCGGTCATAATGTCGGCGGCTATGCTATGCACGGGCGCGGCGGTATTGCCGCAGGCTATACCGCTCGGAATTAAAACTAACGCTGTAAGTCAGTCTACGGTAGTTATTGATGGAGTTACATATAATAAGGATAAGACTGAATTGATAAAGTGTTCACAAAACAAATATGGAATATGCAGAGTTGAAAAAGGAGTAAAAATTATAAGAAGTGATGCTTTTTGCGGATGTACTTTATTGACACAAATAATTCTACCGGATTCATTAAAAATTATTGAAGAAAGAGCATTTGAGCATTGTTCAAGTTTAAAAAGTATGAATATTCCGTATGGTGTTAAAAAGGTAGGTGATGGCTGCTTTTGGGGTTGTACCGAATTATCTGTTGTGGTCATTCCTGAATCAGTTGATGATATTTCTTATTATTCATTTTCTTCTGAAGGTGAGCTTCTTCCTTCAGCTGGTTTATTTGATTATGAGAAAGAAAACGCGATTATTATCAGCAGTAAAGGATCAAAATCAGAGAAATATGCAACTTTTCATGGAGGAATAGATTTTTTTGATTTGAGTGTGGTAAAAAACGATGCAGGTACATTTAATTCGGTTAAATCGAAGAAAGGGGACTATTTTTTCTTTTTTATCGCAAAAAAAGCTGGTGACTATACTTTTAGTTATTCTTCAAAACAGAGAGTTTTTGTAGATGATCCTTCTGGCAGAAATATACCTCTTTCGTATTCATCAGGAAATTATAATACATCAGGGTCAAAAAACTATAAATTAGAAAAAGGCAGTTTAGTATCATGGTATTTTGAAAAAGATATACACGATATTAATGAAACTCTGAGCAGTAAAGATATTATAATTACCGTAACTGCTAAAGAAATTAGCCTCAGCAAAAACCAAATGTCACTCGGAAAAGGCGAATCTGTTAAACTTACAGCAACCGTTAGTGGTTTATCGAACAAATCTGTAAGTTGGCGCACCTCAAATTCAAAAATACTTACCGTTGACAAGAACGGCAATGTAAAGGCTGTCGGAAACGGCACTGCATGGATAACGGCAAGAACCACGAATGGTCTTGAAAAATCCTGCAAGATCACAGTCAAAAACGCCCCGACAAAGGTCACACTGACAAAGGGCATACTTACGATAGGTGTCGGAGAAAAATATACTTTGAACTCAGGTGTCAACGACGGCGCGGCTTGTTCAAAGAGGACATACCGCACAAGCAACAGCTCCATCGTGAAAATGACCCGCACCGACTGGCAGGGCGATTTTGTCGGCGTAAAGCCCGGAGTTGCATACGTTACCGTTCGCACATATAACGGAAAGGAATCAACCTGTAAGGTTACAGTCAAGGCTGCACCGACATCTGTTACCATAAGTAAGAAAAACATGACGATGAAAGTCGGTCAGACGGCAACGCTCAGCTGCTCAGTTCCGTCAAATGTAGGCTGCGCAACACGCACCTTCCGTAGCAGCAACAATAATATTGTAAAAATGACAAAGACAAACTGGACAGGCTCCTTCAAGGCTATGAAGCCCGGTACTGCTTATGTGACAGTCCGCACATACAACGGCAAGGAAAGCACCTGTAAGATAACAGTAAAATAATCATAAACCCATGCGGCGCAGGCAAAGGTCTGCGCCGTAATTGTGCATAAAGCATAATTTTTCTTTAAATCAGTTTCTAATCCGACAAATTCGATTAAATTTTATTTTGCTCTTGCTTAAATGCGCGAATAGTTGTATAATGTTATATGTATTTGTATGACTGTTTTTATCGCCCGGATATGCTCCGCTGATAGCGCGTCCGGCGGTGAAAACCTGATCCCGGACATTTATATCATATGCCCGGTCAATTACCGGAAGGAGAAATCAAAAATGGAAAAAACAGAGCTTATTTATGAAGGAAAGGCAAAAAAGGTCTATGCAACTGAGGACGAAAATATGTGCGTTGTTGAATATAAGGACGACGCTACTGCTTTCAACGGTCTGAAAAAGGGTACAATTACCGGTAAGGGCGTTGTAAACAACAGAATGTCTAATTTCATGTTCAAGCTTCTGGAAAAAAATGGTATCAAGACCCATTATGTTCTTGAACTTAACGACCGCGAAACTGTTGTTAAGAAGGTTAAGATCGTTCCTCTTGAAGTTATTATCCGCAATAAGGCAGCAGGCTCAATGGCTAAGCGCCTCGGTCTTGAGGAGGGTACGGAGCTTAAAACTACTGTTCTTGAATTTTCATACAAGGACGACGACCTCGGTGATCCGCTTATCAATTCCTATCATGCAGTAGCTATCGGCGCCGCTACATGGGAGGATATAGATACCATCAGCAAGATGGCTCTGGATATCAATAAATATATGGTTGAGTTCTTCGCATCTGTTGGCGTAGAGCTTATCGACTTCAAGCTCGAGTTCGGTAAGACAGCAGACGGCGAGATCGTCCTCGCAGACGAGATCTCTCCCGATACCTGCCGTTTCTGGGATATCAAGACCCACGAGAAACTCGACAAGGATCGTTTCCGTCGTGATCTCGGCGGCGTAGAGGAAGCTTATGCCGAAATGATGAAGCGTATCGGTCTCGGCAAATGATCATGGGTAATGCATAATGACCGGCAGTCCGCCGGGCAAATGAGGTGTTTTTTTGAGTATTGATTCAAAGGAATATTTTTCCGAGGAACTGCACGAGGAATGTGGAGTATTCGGAATATACGGAAATGACAGTCTTGCACCGGCATATGCGTGCTATAACGGACTTCTGGCTTTGCAGCACAGAGGTCAGGAAAGCTGCGGCATTGCGGTAAATGACAGGGGTGTTATATCCGGTCATAAAAATATGGGACTGGTCAGCGAGGTATTCAGCAATGAAATACTCGATTCTCTGACGGGTCAGATGGCAATAGCTCATGTCAGGTATTCTACAGCAGGCGGCAGTGTGCGTGAAAACTCACAGCCGCTTGTTATGCGTTATGTAAAGGGTACGCTTGCCATTGCGCATAACGGAAATCTGACAAATGCCTATGAAGTCCGCAAGGAGCTTGAAATGCGCGGAGCTATTTTCCAGACAACTATCGACTCTGAGGCTATCGCTTATCTTATCGCCCGCGAACGTGTCAATGCTGCTTCTGTTGAAGAAGCGGTCGAGCGCACAATGAGTCAGCTTGAGGGCGCATATTCGCTGCTTGTTATGAGTCCGCAGAAGCTTATCGCAGCGCGTGATCCTCACGGGTTCCGTCCGCTGTGCATGGGCAGGCTCGGTGAAAGCATAGTTTTTGCATCGGAATCCTGCGCTCTTGCAGCCTGCGGAGCAGATTTTGTACGCGATATCGAGCCGGGCGAGATAGTCGTTGTTGATGATGAGGGCGTCCATTCGATCCGCTCTCAGATGCCGAAGAAGAGTAAGAAATCACTCTGCGTATTTGAATATATTTATTTTGCAAGAACCGATTCCGAAATTGACGGTATCAGCGTATATAAATCCCGTAAGGAGGCAGGCAGGATACTCGCAAGAGAATTTCCGGTAGATGCCGATATCGTTATCGGCGTACCTGAATCGGGAATTGATGCCGCAATAGGCTACAGCGAGGAATCAGGCATACCTTACGAAAAGGGTATCGTAAAGAACGGATATATCGGCAGAACCTTTATCAAGCCTACTCAGAAGGAAAGGGCAAACAGTGTCAAGCTCAAGCTCAACCCCCTTCGTTCGGTACTTGAAGGAAAAAGGGTAGTTGTGATAGATGATTCTATCGTCCGCGGAACGACCTGTGACAGGATCGTAAAGATGCTCAGGGGCGCAGGCGCAAAAGAAGTACATCTTCGCATCAGTTCGCCGCCGTTTATCTGGCCGTGTTTTTACGGAACAGATATCCCCAGCCGCGGAGAGCTGATTGCCGTTAAGCATACCATTGATGAGATATGCGAGCTTACAGGGGCTGATTCTCTCGGCTTTTTCCCGCCGGATAAACTCGGAGAAATGCTTTTTGGTCAGAATACAGGTTTCTGTGACGCCTGTTTCTCCGGAAATTATCCGACAAGGATCCCCGAAAAAATGCTTTCCGGAAAGGAAAGAGGTGGCGTTGATTTTGACAAAAAACTTCCGCCGAAGAAAAATCCCGATGCATCATGCCTCGGTAAAGACGAAAATCCATAAATTTGAGAAAATGACTGCAGAATGGAGATCACTATGAGAGATACATACGAATCACCGCTTTCTTCAAGATATGCGGATAAGGAAATGAAATATATATTTTCTCCCGATAAGAAATTCAGGACATGGAGAAAGCTCTGGATCGCTCTTGCAGAAGCAGAGCATGAGCTGGGACTGAATATCACACAGGAGCAGATAGACGAGCTGAAGGCTCATGCGGAGGATATCAATTATGAAGTAGCCGAGGAAAGAGAAAAACTCGTGCGTCATGATGTTATGTCCCATGTATATGCATACGGTCAGCAGTGTCCGAATGCGGCAGGCATTATCCATCTGGGCGCGACCTCATGTTATGTCGGTGACAATACCGATGTTATTATTATGACAGAGGCTCTCAGGATCGTTGAGAAAAAGCTTGTCAGCGCGATCCGTCAGCTTTCCGGATTTGCCGATAAGTACAAGGCTCTTCCTACTCTTGCGTTTACTCATTTCCAGCCTGCCCAGCCTACGACCGTAGGCAAAAGAGCTACACTCTGGATACAGGATCTTCTTATGGATCTTGAAGATCTGCGCTATGTACTTTCAAATATGAAGCTTCTGGGCTGCAAGGGTACAACAGGTACTCAGGCAAGTTTCCTTGAGCTTTTCGAGGGCGATCATGAAAAATGCAGACAGATAGATAAGCTTATCGCAAAGAAAATGGGCTTTGACGACTGCTTTGCCGTTTCGGGTCAGACCTATTCCCGAAAGCTTGACAGCCGTGTGCTTAATGTTCTTGCAGGTATCGCACAGAGCGCGACAAAATTCTCGAATGATATAAGACTTCTCCAGCACCTGAAAGAAGTTGAGGAGCCGTTTGAAAAGAACCAGATCGGTTCGAGCGCAATGGCATACAAGCGCAATCCGATGCGCTGCGAGCGTATGGCTTCGCTTTCGAGATATGTAATGATAGACGTTTTGAATCCGTATATAACGGCGGCAACACAATGGTTTGAAAGAACACTTGATGATTCTGCAAACAAAAGACTCAGCGTCCCGGAGGCTTTCCTCGCAGTTGACGCTATACTCAACCTTTATATCAATGTCAGCAACGGTCTTGTCGTATATGATAAGGTCATCACCTCACGCCTTATGAGCGAGCTTCCGTTCATGGCGACGGAAAATATAATGATGGACGCTGTTAAGAGAGGCGGCAACCGTCAGGAACTTCACGAACTCATCAGAGAACATTCAATGGCTGCTTCCGCAGTAGTAAAGCGTGACGGAGGAGAAAACGATCTTCTCGAAAGGATCGCTGCCGATCCTGCCTTTGGTGTAACGCTTGATGAACTGAAAGCGCTTCTCAAGCCGGAAAACTATGTCGGCAGAGCGCCTGTTCAGACTGAGGATTTCCTGAATAATGAAGTAAAGGCAGCGCTTGCTCCGTATGAAACAATGGAAACGGAAAAGGCAGAAATCAATATCTGATCAAAAATAAGGAGGAGCGGTTATGGTAACGAATAATATGCTTGCCAGGACAGCGGCACATACAGTAATAGCAAATCTCGGCTGTTTTTCGGTCGTGGAATATATGAAGGATCTTTCCGTCAGTCCTGCAAGCGCACAGACGTCATACTTTATGTCAAAGATGGGACTCAGAAAAAGACAGGTAGTCGCTTCTCTGAATAATCAGGGTATTATTCTTCAGTCCGGCGCAATGCAGATCATGGCAGGCAATATCAATATGAATACGAATGTCAAGGGTGCAGGCGACTTCTTTAAAAAGATGGTAGGCGGAAAGGTTACAGGCGAAAGCGGGATCAAACCGAGATATTTTGGTTCTGGTCAGGTCATATTGGAGCCGACTTATAAATATATTCTTCTTGAGGATCTTAATAAATGGGGCGGCGCAATGACGATAGAGGACGGTCTGTTCCTTGCGTGTGATGATACCGTTGATCTGAAGGTGACTGCAAGATCGAATTTTTCCTCAGCTGCTCTCGGCGGCGAGGGTCTGTTCAATTCCACGCTTATCGGCAGCGGAGTTGTTGTGCTTGAAAGCCCTGCTCCGATGGAAGAACTTCTTGTTTTCGATCTTCAGAATGATTGCCTTAAAATAGACGGAAATATGGCTATCGCATGGTCACATTCTCTTCAGTTTACCGTTGAGAAATCAACGAAATCGCTTATCGGTTCCGCAGCCTCTGGTGAAGGACTTGTAAATGTCTACAGGGGAACAGGAAGGGTACTTGTAGCACCCATAGGATAAATAAGTAAATGATCCGGAATTTTCCGGTTTAATAATAAAGTATAACAGAATTATTACGGGAACTGTAATGTCTGCCGTAATAAGGAAAGGCAGGTTTAAAATGGTAAGAGCAATTGTCGGCGCTAACTGGGGCGACGAGGGTAAGGGCAAGATCACTGACGTGCTGGCTCAGGAATCGGATATGGTGATCCGTTTTCAGGGCGGCAGCAACGCAGGACATACTATAATCAATAATTACGGTAAGTTTGCGCTGCATCAGCTTCCGTCAGGCGTGTTCAATGACAAGATCGTAAATATCATCGGCAACGGTGTCGCACTGAGCGTTGAAAATCTTGTCAAGGAAATAAAGGAGCTGGTTGACAGCGGAGTTCCGAAACCGAATATCCTTGTATCTGACAGGGCACAGATCGTAATGCCCTATCATAAGCTTTTTGACTGCTATGAGGAAGAACGTCTTTCATCACGCAGCTTCGGCTCCACAAAATCGGGTATAGCGCCCTTCTATTCGGACAAATTCTCGAAGATAGGTTTTCAGGTAAACGAGCTGTTTGATGATGAGCAGGGACTGCGCGAAAAGCTTGAGCGCATACTTGAAGTAAAGAATGCTATCGTAACAAATGTATATCATAAGGATCCGATCAGCACAGATGAAATGTTCGCAAAGCTGATGGAATATAAAGAGGCTCTTGAACCGTATGTTGCAAATACCTTCGACATTGTTCATGACGCAGCGGTCAGCGGAAAGGATATACTCCTTGAGGGTCAGCTCGGTTCGCTCAAGGATACGGATTTCGGTATTTATCCGATGGTAACATCTTCAAATACAATTGCAGGCTACGGTGCGGTAGGTGCAGGTGGGATCCCGCCATATGAGATAAAGGATATCATCACTGTAGTAAAGGCATATTCAAGCTCTGTGGGCGCAGGTGAATTTGTCAGCGAGATCTTCGGAGAGGAAGCTGAGGAGCTGAGAAAAAGAGGCGGCGACGGCGGCGAATACGGCGCAACAACAGGAAGACCGAGAAGAATGGGCTGGCTCGACCTTGTTGCAACACGTTACGGCTGTAAGGTCCAGGGCGCAACTCAGGTAGCATTTACTGTACTTGATGCTCTCGGATATCTTGATGAGATCCCGGTTTGCGTTGCATATGAGCTTGACGGTCAGAAGATTGATTACTTCCCGTCTACAACAAAGCTCAAAAGATGCAAGCCTGTGCTTGAAGTACTTCCCGGCTGGAAGTGCGATATCAGAGGCATAAGAAATTATGCTGAGCTTCCCGAAAACTGCCGCAGATATATTGAATTTGCGGAAAAAGCAGTAGGCGTTCCGTTTAAGATGATATCCAACGGTCCCAAGCGTGAGGATATAATATACAGATGATCCGGAGGGATAACTTATGTGTGGAATAGTTGGTTATATCGGATATGAGCAGGCAGGACCGTTTCTTCTTGATGGTCTGCAGACACTTGAATACAGAGGTTATGACAGCGCAGGAGTTTGTCTGAATGACGGACATAAACTGATAGTAAAAAAGGCAAAGGGAAAGGTTGACGATCTTCGCAAACTTACCCACAACGGCGCCGATACAAAGGGTACCGTCGGTATAGGTCATACAAGATGGGCTACACACGGCGAACCGTCAGATGTTAATGCACATCCCCATCTGAGCGAATCGGGCCGCTTTGCCGTTGTTCATAACGGAATTATAGAGAATTATCAGCAGCTCAAGGATTATCTCACTTCCAAGGGAATAGTTTTCCGCTCAAAAACGGATACAGAGGTAATTGCTCAGCTTATAGAATACTACTATAAAGGCGATCTTATAGATACGATAATAAAGGTTCTCGGCAGGCTCGAAGGCAGCTATGCTCTCGGCGTTATCAGTCAGGAAAATCCCGATGAGATAATTGCCGTAAGAAAGGAAAGCCCTCTTATCATCGGTCTGGGAGAAAATGAAAACTATCTTGCATCTGATGTTACGGCAATACTTGCAAGAACGAGAACGATATATCGTCTTGAAAATAACGAGATCGCTATCCTCAGCAGGGAAGGCGTCCGTATCATCAATACCGATAAGGATGAAGTCAGAAAGGAAACGGAAACCGTTGACTGGGATATAAATGCAGCCCAGAAGGGCGGATATGAGCATTTTATGTTCAAGGAAATAATGGAGCAGCCCAAGGCTATCAGTGATACGATCGCTCCGCGTATCCGTAACGGTAAGGTCGTTCTTGATGAAGTCAATCTGAGCGCAGAGGAACTGAAAAAATTCAATAAGATCAATATTCTTGCCTGCGGCAGCGCATATCATGTTGGCGTTGTGGCAAAGTATATATTTGAAAAAATGCTGAGAATACCTGTGGAAGCTGATCTTGCATCGGAATTCCGTTACCGTGATCCTATCGTGAACGACAAGACCCTGACTATCGTTATCAGTCAGTCGGGCGAAACTGCCGATACGAAAGAGGCGATGAAAGAGGCTCAGCGCAGAGGATCTCATGTTATCTCAATAGTAAATGTAGTAGGAAGCGCTATCGCTACCGAAAGCAACGACGTTATTTATACATGGGCAGGTCCTGAGATCGCTGTTGCTACCACTAAAGCGTACAGTACCCAGCTTGCGGTAATATATCTGCTTGCCCTTTATTTCGGTGAAATGCTCGGAACAGTTGTTCCCGATGAATATAATGCTCTTGTGAGAGAACTGGAAGAGCTTCCGGATAAGATAGATTCTGTTTTAGACAATAAGGAACGTATACAGTATCTTGCGTCTAAATTCTTTAACAGCAAGGATGTATTCTTTATAGGCAGAAATATAGATTATGCTCTTTCGCTTGAGGGTTCACTCAAGCTCAAGGAAATATCCTATATACACAGTGAGGCTTATGCGGCAGGCGAACTTAAACACGGCACTATCTCACTTATTGAGCAGGGTACGCCGGTGATCGCGCTGGCAACGCATGAGGAGCTTATCCCCAAAATAGTAAGCAATATTGAAGAGGTAAAGACCCGCGGAGCGCAGGTGCTTTGCATAGCCTGCGATAATCACAGGGAGCTTGAAAGCGTCGGAGAAACGATCTTTATACCCAAGGTATGCGATATGCTTTTGCCGTCGCTTGCAGTCATTCCGCTTCAGCTTTTTGCATATTATGTAGCATCTCTGAAGGGCTGTGATATAGATCAGCCGAGGAATCTTGCAAAATCCGTAACGGTAGAATAAAGGATATACTGGAAAAGGAAAAGGTGTAAATATGAATACAAAGAATGAATCCATACTTGTTATGGATTTTGGCGGACAATATACTCAGCTCATTGCCAGAAGGGTAAGAGAATGTAATGTATACTGCGAAATAAGATCCTACAAGATAACTGCAGAGCAGATCAGGGAAGGTGGATACAAGGGTATTATCTTTACCGGCGGTCCGAACAGTGCATATGATGAAAACGGACCTAAATGCGACCCTGCATTGTTTGATCTTGGTATTCCCGTTCTCGGGATCTGCTACGGCGCTCAGCTTATGGCGCAGACGCTCGGCGGAAAGGTTATCAGTATCGAGGAAAACAGAGAATACGGCAAGACAGAGGTGGAATTCAATACCTCATCTCTTATGTTCCACAGTGCGCAGGAGAAGAGTATTTGCTGGATGAGCCATACAGACCGCATTGAGGAGGTTCCTCACGGTTTCAAGATCACGGCAATATCCAAGGACTGTCCTGTTGCCGCTATGGAGGATATAACGAGGAATTTCTTTGCTGTACAGTTTCATCCCGAGGTTCAGCACACCGTGGAGGGAATGTTGTATCTGCGCAATTTTCTTTATAATGCCTGCGGATGTACAGCAGACTGGAAGATGGATTCATTCGTAGAAGAAACGATCAGCTCGCTGAAAGAAAAAATAGGGGACAAGAAGGTTCTCTGTGCTCTTTCGGGCGGAGTAGATTCATCTGTTGCCGCATTACTTGTTCATAAGGCAGTAGGAAAGCAGCTCACCTGTATATTTGTAGATCACGGACTTTTGCGCAAAGACGAAGGAGATCAGGTAGAGAGCATATTCAGGAAGCAGTTTGACATGAATCTTATCCGTGTCAATGCAAAGGATAGATTTCTCGGAAAGCTTGCAGGAGTGAGTGATCCCGAGAGCAAGAGAAAGATCATTGGAGAGGAATTCATCCGCGTATTCGAGGAAGAATCGAAGAAACTCGGAAAGATCGAATATCTTTGTCAGGGTACGATCTATCCTGATGTTGTCGAAAGCGGCGCCGGAGAATCAGCGGTCATCAAGAGCCATCACAATGTTGGCGGACTTCCTGAGGATGTCGGATTTGAAGGCATTATTGAGCCGTTGCGAGATCTGTTCAAGGACGAGGTAAGAAAAGCCGGACTTGAACTTGGTATTCCGGAATTTCTGGTATATCGTCAGCCCTTCCCGGGACCGGGACTTGCGATCCGCATTATGGGGGACATAACCGAGGACAAGCTTGAAATACTCAAGGATGCCGATGCGATAATGCGCGAGGAATTTGCTGCAAACGGACTTGACAAGACGACCGGACAGTATTTTGCTGTTCTGACCGGTATAAAGAGTGTCGGCGTCATGGGTGACGGCAGGACTTACGATAATACTATCGCTTTGCGCGCTGTGACTACCGGTGATTTTATGACTGCCGACTGGGCGAGAGTACCTTATGATGTTCTTGAAAAGATATCAAACCGTATTATCAACGAAGTTAAAAATGTCAACAGGGTGGTTTATGATATTACCTCAAAACCGCCGGCTACGATTGAGTGGGAATAAACGAAAAATAACAAAAAGTGTCCGCAAACCCGCATGAAAAGCCGGTTTGCGGATTTTTTGGAATTTGCCTGGTTCTATTCTGGTTCTAAAAACTCCGTGGTTCTATTAAAATCGGTAATCTCAGGGTGATAATTAACGTGGATAAGGCTTAATACAGGATTTTTATTTGACTTTAGTAAACTGAGAAATATGATATAAAATAGTTATTTTTTGCATTATGATTTGTTGCGAAATCCTGTCAGATGGTTTATAATCTAAGTATAGAAACTTTCAGGGGGTGCAGAAAATGGGTATATTTGTTAATCCGGGAAATGCAAGTTTTATTGAAGCGTTGAATTCGGAAATATATGTTGATAAATCCGGTCTTATTTCAGTTACTAATAAAAGGATAAACACAAAGCAGAAATATATTTGTGTCAGCCGTCCGAGAAGATTCGGTAAGTCACTCAATTTGGGTATGCTTGCAGCCTACTACGGCAAGGGATCGGGTAGCAGTGAGCTTTTTGATAAACTTGTTATTTCAGGTACGGAAGGCTATACTGAGCATCTGAACAAATATAATGTCATTTATCTGAATATGCAGCAATTCCTCAGCGGCAGCAAAAATGTTGAAGAAATGCTGTCAAGCATTAATAAGGGTTTGATGTATGATCTTGAAGATGATTTTGAAGATATAAATCTTCGTCCTGAAATGGGACTGACTTACAATCTTAATAGGGTCTTTGCAAAGAAAAAAGAACCATTTGTTTTTCTTATAGATGAATGGGACTGTGTTATGCGTGAGAATATGGATAACAAGGATGCACAAAAGAAGTATCTTGATTTTATCCGTAATTTGCTCAAAGATCAGACCTATGTTGCTCTTGCATATATGACGGGCATACTCCCGATAAAAAAATATGGTTCACATTCGGCGCTTAATATGTTTGATGAATATTCTATGCTTGAATCCGAGCCGTTTCAGAAATATACAGGTTTTACCGGAGAAGAAGTCATGGAGCTTTGTAACGAGTACGGCATTGATTTTGAAAGCATGAAGTCATGGTATGACGGATATGAACTTGATGGAACGGAGCTTTATTGTCCACGTTCGGTTCTTATGGCTATCGAAAAGAAACGCTTTTCAAACTACTGGACACAGACAGAAACCTATGAAGCACTTGCAAAATACATCACTATGAATTATGATGGCTTGCATGAAACTATCGAAAAGCTGCTTGCGGGACAGGAACAGCCTGTAGATACAAGAACTTTTTCCAATGATATGGTAACATTTGAAAACAAGGATGATATTTTGACACTGCTTATTCATTTGGGATATTTAGGATACAGATCTGATAAAAAAACATCGTATATTCCCAACAAAGAAATATACGATGAATTTGTTACAAGCATGAAAGCAAAGGGACTGTGGAAAGAAACGATAGACGCTGTTCTGAAATCAAAAAAACTTTTAGCAGATACGCTTGCCGGAAAAGTGGATATTGTTGCCGACTGTATCAGAATGGTACATGAGAAAAACAGCTCAATCCTGAACTACAACAATGAGCAGTCACTCCGTTTTATTGTTCTTATCGCTTATTTTTATGCAAGAGAACAGTACAATATCATTCAGGAGCTGCCGTCAGGAGAGGGCTTTGCTGATATTGTTTTCATACCAAAGCCGTTTATTGATGCAAATGCTTATCCGCCGATGGTGGTTGAGTTAAAATGGAATAAAACAGCAGAAGCGGCTATTGCTCAGATAAAAAACAAAAAATATCCTGATGCACTTGAAGGTTTCGATAACATTTTGCTTGTTGGTATAAATTATGATAAAGACAGTAAGGAGCATGAGTGCGTTATAGAGAAAATTTAAAAAGTTATTGCAAAAAGAATTGATTGTATAATATAGACTTGTCGAGCCTAGAGTGGTGGGGCGAGAGCCTTAAAGGAACATAGAGGAACATAAAACAAATCCTTCGGACAGAAATGTCCGGGGGATATTTTTTTGTAAAAGTTGAGTGTTACAGGCAGATATTATAATCATGATAGCAATATCAAATAATGATTCAGGGGGTGAAAAAGTTATTGTCATGCATTCATTAAAATACAGACTTTTATCATTATAAACACGGACAAAGCTGCGTCGGGAAATTATGCATGACAAATTTTTGCATGGTTGGCGTGAGCTAACCATGCGGAGTTTGTTGTCGGGCATGATTTAATGGCGCAGATTTGTCCGACCGGAATTATATAAAGTGATAAAAGTTTATGTAAGACAAAACGGAGGTGTTTATGAAAGTATTGGTAAAAACAAAAAATCTTTGTCATACAGATTGGCTGAGATACAGAACAATGGGGATCGGCGGGTCGGACGTTTCGGTGATCACCGGAATAAATCCCTACAGGTCGGTGTATCAACTTTGGCTTGAAAAGACAGGTCAGACCGAACCGGCAGAAAGCAACAACGAGTATACCCACTTCGGAACAATTTTGGAACCTGTTATCCGCAAGGAGTTTATGGAAAGGACAGGACTAAAGGTCAGACAAAAACATATGCTCCTGCAAAGTGAGGAATATCCGTTCATGATCGCAAATCTTGATGGCGTAATCAATCTTGACGGCGAAATGTGCATATTTGAGGCAAAAACTGCATCGGCGTATAAGCTTGACGACTGGCAAAACGGCATACCTCCGGAATATATGCTGCAAGTCCAGCATTATATGGCGGTTACAGGTGCAGCCAAAACCTACATAGCAGCACTGATAGGCGGAAATCATTTTGAGTACAGACCTATTGAACGTGACGATGAAATGATAAAGAAAATCATTGCTATGGAAAAGCAGTTCTGGGAGGTCAATGTGCTTGGCGGCATAGCACCGGAGATTGACGGCACAAAGGCTACTACAGAGTTTTTTAATAGCAAATATAGTTTCTCAAATGGTCAGACAATTGAACTGCCCGAAGACATTGTGCCTGACTGCGAGGAATACAGCAGACTTTCGGATGAAATAAGCAAGCTTACAGCAGCTAAAGATGCAATCTGCAACCGCATAAAAAGTCTGATGCAGAATAATGAAACCGGTGTGGCTGGAAAGTATAAGATCTCATGGAAGCAGGTCATTTCATCGGGCTTTGACAAAACA
>CACYWT010000017.1 GCA_902778175.1 uncultured Ruminococcus sp.
TTTTTGCGGCTTTCCCGCTTTTTCCTTGCATTTATTATACCATATTTCACGCGTTCTGTCAGTATTTATCGGAGATTTGAGGTTGTTCAGTTTACATTATATAGATTTTTCCGGATACCTGTGCTAAAATAAATCCGGAAGGAAAAAATTATCCGGAGGGATCAGTATGAAAAAAGCAGGACTTATCGGCGGTATGGGACCCGAATCGACTATACCCTACTATCACGATATCGTATACGGAGTACATAAGCGCTGCGGCAGCTTTCCTGAGCTGACGATAGAAAGCGTAAACGTTTTCAGGGTATTGCAGCTTTGCTCCGAACAGAAATATGATGAGCTGACAGAATATCTGATGAAGGCGATAAACAATTTAGCCTCGTGCGGCGCGGATTTTGCCGCCCTGACCGCAAATACGCCGCATATCGTTTTTGACAGATTAAAGGAACGGTCGCCGATCCCGCTCATCAGCATAATCGAAGCGACGATTGAGGACAGCAAAAAACGCGGATATAACAGACTCGCCCTGTTCGGCACGATCTTTACCATGACAGGCGAATTTTACAGAAAGCCCTTTACAGACAACGGCATTGAGATCATCATACCGACAGGATCCGAAATGCAGTTCATCAACGAGAAAATATCCACCGAGCTGGAGCTTGGCATAAAGCGCTCGGACACTTTAGCGTCATTACAGAAAATAACCGCAAGAATGAAAACCGAAAACAAAGCGGAGGCAGTCATACTCGGCTGTACCGAACTTCCGCTGATACTTGACGACGATGTTTCTTTTCTTCCGTGTCTTGATACGATGAAAATACATATAGACGCGATCGTCAATGCCATTACGGAAGAATGACAACGCGCTTTTGTATGTAACAGAGGTATGCCTATGAGAAAATATGCTTATCTGAAAAAACCGCTGCCGTGCAGTGATTCCGGGCTTATCTATAAAATAATGCTGTATCAGACCGCGCCCGACGAGATATATCTTTTTGAATACTGTGCCAGGGACGCCGTTATGTCCTCATATGATCTGTATTATACAGATATCAGCGATCTGTACGACGAATGGAACGATAAGACTGACGAAAACGGATGGACAGATATCGACGATCCTCTGCCCGACTGTCAGCATGACGCATTTCTGCCGATACGAATAAAGGGGCGCAATACCGGAAAGCCCGAATGGGGCAGCTTCGAGATACTCAAAGACGGGAAATGGACGGATTTCATACAGTGACAGTTACCATTTGAATTAATATATCCGTCCCCGCGTCCCCGATAAAAACAAGCCGGAAATTCTATTAACATAACTATCACCTTCCGTTTATTTCAGTATGGATATATTACCCGATAGCATTTTTGTCAATATAAAATCACATCAGCCGCTGTCAAACAGACAACGGCTGAATTTATTTATTCTTCTTTTTTGCTTTTTTTCTCTTTCTGCGCCTTTATGACTTTCAGACGGGAAAATTCCTCCCTGTCCTTTTCGTCCAGCGCCTCGGATATGAACTTGACTCCCTGTTCAAAACGGGGGATCATGATATTTTTCAGCGCATTAGCCCTTTTCTGCGTTTTCTTTATCGAATCCGCAAGACGGTATACGCTGTTCTCCACCTCCGCAAGATCCGCCGTCAGCGTCTTTACCTCACGGAAACAGGCATATGCCTCGTCCAGTGCAGGCGAGGTCATCTGTAAGCCGTAGCAGATCTCAGGCTGCTGATCCTTGTCTATCGTTACGATCGGGATCTCTACGCCCATGACGCTGCGGTAGCTGAGCCGCAGGGAATTTTCTTCGGGAACGGATTTTGCGATATCATCAATAAAGCCCATTGCGATATTTGCCTTCTGCAATGCAAGATATGCCTTACTGTATGTAATATCTATCTTATCCTGTATCTCGCTCGCCCTGTCTATCAGGGTCATCATTTCACGCACGAGGATATTACGTTTCTTGTCAAGAAGTTCATAACCGGTCCTGGCAAGCGTAAGAGATTTTTTGTAGGCTATCAGGTTGCCTTTCGTGGGGACTGCTCCGACTGCCATTATCCGTCACCTCCGGTCATCATTCCTCTTCGTCATTTCCGTCGTCATGCTTTTCTCCGCCGAGATCGTCAAAGGATATCATTTCGCTGTCCTCGATATAATGCTGATCCAGCAGAGCGTCGTCAACTCTGTCAAGTTCGGTGCGCGGCAGGGTCGAAAGCAGCTTCCAGCCGAGGTCGATACTCTGTTCGACAGTTCTGTTTTCGGTATAGCCCTGATTTACAAAATACTGCTCAAAGAGCTTTCCGAAGGTAATATATTTCTTGTCTATGGGAGAAAGCTCCTCCTCGCCGATAACGCTCGCAAGCGAACGTGCGTCCTGTACCCTTGCATAAGCCGCAAAGAGCTGGTTTGCAAGCGGCTGGTGGTCGCTTC
Source organism: uncultured Ruminococcus sp. (assembly GCA_902778175.1). GTDB lineage: Bacteria > Bacillota > Clostridia > Oscillospirales > Acutalibacteraceae > UBA1213. Next base: position 2,425 of record CACYWT010000017.1, read on the forward strand.
TCGTATAGCCCTCTCCGATGCCGTCCTTCATCAGACGGGACAGCGACGGAAGTACTGCAACAGGCGGATATATTCCCTGACCCTCAAGCGCACGGTCAAGAACTATCTGTCCCTCGGTTATATATCCGGTAAGGTCGGGGACAGGGTGGGTAATATCGTCATTCGGCATTGTCAGTATCGGTATCTGGGTAACGGATCCGGTGCTGCCCTTTACCATTCCTGCGCGCTCATAAAGCGACGCAAGGTCGGAATAAAGATAACCCGGGAAGCCCTTTCTTCCGGGGATCTCACCCTTTGAGGACGAAAACTCACGCAGAGCCTCGGCATATGAAGTCATATCCGTCATTATTACCAGAACGTGCATATTGCACTCGAACGCAAGGTATTCCGCTGCGGTAAGAGCGCACCGCGGAGTAAGGGTACGCTCGATGATCGGGTCGTTCGCAAGGTTCAGGAACATTACAACCCTCGAAAGAACGCCGCTTTCGTCAAAGCTGCGGCGGAAATAATCCGCTACGTCATTTTTAACGCCCATCGCGGCGAAAACAACGCAGAAGTTATTGTCCTCGCTGTCGGATATTTTAGCCTGTCTTACTATCTGCACCGCAAGCTCGTTATGCTTCATACCTGATCCCGAGAAGATCGGGAGCTTTTGTCCGCGGATAAGAGTAGTAAGGGTATCAATTGTCGAAATACCTGTATTGATATAGTTTCTCGGATAAATACGGGACACCGGGTTCATCGGAGTACCGTTGATATTTGCCCTTTTGACGGGATAGACCTCGCCAAAGCCGTCAATAGGTCTGCCTGCGCCGCTGAATACTCTTCCGAGTATTTCGGGAGAGAGCGCAAGCTCCATCGGACGGGCTTTCAGTCTTGTGCGCGTATTGTCGAGGGAGATAGATTTTGTTCCCTCAAAGACCTGTACTACCACACGTCTGCCGTCTATCTGAACTATTCTGCCATGGCGGCAGCTTCCGTTATCCAGACGGATATCCACCATTTCCTCATATGATGCACCCTCAACGTCGTCCAGAACGATAAGAGATCCGTTTATCTCTTTAACGCCGACATAATCGAGAATCATTCTTTACACCCCTTTTATTGCATAATGCCCGTATCACGCCTGATCAACCGAAAGAGTTGCAAGCGACTTGTCGATTTCGGCGATAAGATCGTCGAAAAGCTCAAGCTTATCGTTCGGGATATCGTATTTCATTTTGGCGAGCTTCTCGAACAGTCCCAGCGAGGTAATGCTTGAGATCGGGATAGCCGCCGCGATAATATGCTTTGCTTTATTATAAAGATGAAGTATCGCCTTCATCATCAGCTTCTGCTTTTCAAGCGGAACGAAGGTATCGTCCGGGTGGAAGGCGTTCTGCTGCAAAAAGCCCACGCGGATCGCCTTTGCCGTTTCTATGACCAGCTTCTGTTCATCGGGAAGAACGTCCGAGCCTATAAGCTTTACTATCTCCATAAGGGAGCTTTCCTCGTGGAGCAGAGCCGTGATCTTATTACGGTATTTAATGAAATCCTCACCGAGGTTTTCTCTGAACCACGGGTCGAGATCGGTAAAATATTCGCTGTAGCTGTCCATCCAGTTGATAGCCGGATAATGTCTTGCATAGGCAAGGGATTTATCGAGAGCCCAGAAACAGCGTGTGAAACGCTTTGTATTCTGTGTTACCGGCTCGGAGAAATCCGAACCCTGCGGAGAAACAGCGCCGATTATTGTTACAGAGCCTTCGCTGCCGCTGAGAGTATCGACACGTCCTGCTCTTTCATAGAACTCGGAAAGTCTTGACGGCAGATAAGCCGGGAAACCCTCCTCCGCCGGCATTTCCTCCAGACGGCCGGATATCTCACGCAGAGCCTCAGCCCAGCGCGATGTCGAATCCGCCATTATAGCAACATGGTAGCCCATATCGCGGTAATACTCAGCCAGCGTCAGACCGGTATAAATTGACGCCTCACGCGCCGCAACAGGCATATTTGAGGTATTTGCGATAAGCACTGTTCTGTCTGTCATAGGTCTGCCGGATTTCGGGTCGATAAGCTCGGAAAACTCGTCAAGCACCTGGCTCATTTCATTTCCGCGCTCACCGCAGCCGACATATACGATTATATCTGCGTCGCACCATTTTGCAAGCTGGTGCTGGTTCATTGTCTTACCCGTACCGAAGCCGCCGGGGATAGCCGCCGTACCGCCCTTTGCGATCGGGAACATAGTATCCATCACGCGCTGTCCGGTAATAAGCGGGATATTTGCAGGCAGACGCTCAGCGCAGGGCCGCGCCTGTCTTATAGGCCATTCCTGACAGAGAGTAAGCCCATGTTCTCTGCCCCTGCTGTCCTCTATTGTTACTATAGTATCTTTAAGCTTATATTTACCGCTCGGCTGTACTTTTGTTACCGTACCGCTGAGCGAAGGCGGAACCATAAAGCGGTGCTCGATGATAGCCGTTTCGGGGCAGGTCGCATAGATCATGCCGCCCTCAAGCTTATCGCCGGGCTTTACTTTTATTCTTACGTTCCAATATCTGTTAAGGTCAAGCGGAGAAACGCTTGCGCCTCTGGAGATAAACGAGCCGCTCTGTTCCTCGATAGCCTTCAGCGGACGTTCTATTCCGTCGAAGATATTGTCGATAATACCGGGGCCGAGCAGGACATTCATCGGCGCGCCTGTTCCGTAAACAGGATCTCCGGGTTTCAGACCTGTAGTTTCCTCATATACCTGAACGGTCGTGAACTGATCGTTTATACCGATGATCTCACCGACAAGGCGTGATTTTCCGACATACACCATTTCCATCATGGAAAAGCTTCTTGTATTCCTGACGGTGACAACAGGACCGTTTATTCCGTAAATAACGTCATTTGTTTCCATATAATTCAATCCTATCCTTATATTATTCGGTCACCCTCAGACCCGAATTTTCGCAGAACCAGCCGTGCTGTTCTTCAAGTCTGCTGTCGAGTGTTTCATCGACGAGAAGTCCGAGTTTTTTACTAATGCCGATCATACCGCCGATCATGATCTCATCTGATTCCTCGACCCGGCAGTTTCTTGTCAGAGCCGATTTCAGATCCTTGCTTACCACGTCGTCCTTTTTGAAGATCAGCTTCAGTTCATTGCCGAAATGCATATCTTCTTTTCTGAGGTATATTACGACGTCATCAGCTTTAAGGACAGACGCGATCTGCTGCGCGCTTTTTTTCAGAGCAGCGGCATATTCAGGAGTTTTGGTATATTCGCGCAGTTTCTTTTTTGCCTCTGAGAATACTTCCTCCTCGATCTCCTGTCTGCGCGCAAAGATTTTCTTTCTGCTTGAATTTTCCGCGCGTGAAAGACCTGACGCGATCTCTGCCTTGATATCGTTCATTTTCTTCTGGATAAGGATATATGCTTCTTTCAGACCCTCATCCTCAGCCTTGCTGAGTTCCTTTTTCTTAAAATCCTCGGCTTCGGACTGTATTCTGGAACGCTGCTGTTCAGCGTATTTTTCTATTGCCTTTAAAAAGTTGTCTGTTTTGCTTACAGTTTCCGGCATAATGCCACCTCCGAAGGCTTTTAAATCTTAACGCCGATCGCTTCCCTGACATAGCGTGTGATAGAGTCTTTAGCTCTTCCGCTTCCGTGTCTGTCGGGTATCTCGACGATCAATGGCTGTTTGCGGTTCAGTTTCAGATCATATACAAGCTCCGGACAAAGCTGCACGAGCCTTTCCGTCATCAGTATGACCGCAACATCTTCCATTTCCATTGCTTTGGTCAGTGCCTCCCTGACCTCTTTTTCTTCATGGACAACAACTCCGTTTATCCCTGCAAGATGCATTCCCATCATCGTGTCCACGTTATCACTTATCAGATAAAACTTCATACCTTCCCTCCTCGCCCGGGCTGCCGCCCGGATCCTCCCGGGCTGCCGCCCGGACCTGCCCGGGGCGTTGCCCCGGACCCCACCAAAGGCTCTGCCTTTGGGATCCGGCAGGGAGCAAGCTCCCTGCACCCGCGCACTTCGTGCTATTCGCGTTTGTCGCTGCGCCTCCGGCTCCGCTCTGGGCACAGGGCGGTAGTTCTTTTGCCGCGGTTTTTACTAACTGACAATCGCGGCTTCAATAGCAACGAGCTATAATTACACGGAGCGTAAGCGGAGTGTGACAATAATTCCACATTCCACATTCCACACTCCACACTCCAAACTTTACTGTGCGATTATGAGGATCGAAACGAGAAGACCGTAAAGAGCAACACCTTCACCGAGTGCAACGAAGATAAGTGCCTTACCGAATGCCTTGGGATCTTCGCTTGTAGCGCCGATAGCTGCCGGAGCTGCGCCGCCTACTGCAATACCGCCGCCGATACCGGAAATACCTGTTGCAAGAGCTGCGCCGATCATTGAAAGACCTTTGTTCAGATCGCCGGCAGGCGCTGCTGCGGCAGGATTTTCACCGGCAGCCATAACTGCCATTGATGTAATAAGACAGAATGTTCCGACAATTGCAAATGATGCGATCTGTCTGAGAACTGCGGTTTTGCGGGATTTCTTGTTAAGAGCAACGCTCTTGTAAGCGTAGTATACAGACGCTACCAGAAAAATAACGGGTACTGCAAGTAAAATATATGTCAGCATAATTTATTCCTCTTTCTTTTTTTAATTAATGATTCTGCTCAGTCCGTCTTGCGCGTATCGGATTGAACTGACGTCCCTCACCGATATAGAAACGGCTGAATATTTCATAATAATCAAGCCTCAATACCTGTATCGCAACAAGCAAAGCTTCAAGTGCCATTACAACTCCGTTGCCGACAATGACTATTATCGTATAGCCTACTGCGCCGCCTACCATATTCGCAAGCGTGAATACGACCATCATCATACCTGCATGAACAAGTATGTATGCGCCGACTCTCAGGAAGGACATCGTATTGGTAACATAGCTCAGGCACATTTCAAACAGCTCAAAAAAGCTCTGTGTGCAATATTCGCCCCATTTTTCGGGCTGCCATTTTTTCTTTTTGCTGCAAAGCCTGCCCAGAGGTTCACGCATGAACATCAGTATCAGCGGCACAATAATAAGCCCTATGACATATGCCGTATTCATTATCGGTATATTAAGGAACATTGTGCATACAAGTCCTGCAACAAGCGAAACATAAAAGACAAAACCCGATATACTGTTCGGTCCGAAAAACGCGCTTTCGTAATCACGCCGTTTCAGGGACGATATAAGATTGAGTATCATTGATATGACTATCGTTGCAACGCCGAGTCCGACGGAAGCGTAGATTATCATATTGATAGTATCTGCCTCCATGACCTCCATAAGCTTGCCCTGTGTGCCGAACAGCGCATGGTGTACCGGATCGAGAACGTGCTCGAAACCGAATACCGACCCGTACAGGAACCCGAATATCATACCCGATATTCCGCATGGGATGAGTATCCGCCCGATCTCCATTTTCTTGAGTTTCCACATCAGGAAACCCACAAGCGCGACCACAAAGCCCTGACCCATATCACCGAACATTATTCCGAAGAACAGCGTATATGTGAAAGCGACTATCGCGGTAGGATCCACCTCATTGTAATTCGGCAGACCGTACATATTTACATAAAATTCATACAGGCGTATGAACGGGGGATTTTTCAGTATTACAGGCGGAGAATTTTTCATTTCCTCCTTGCCGTCGCTGATGGAATACTCAATGCTCGATATCTTGTCGAGATTCTCGGTGAAGTATTTCTCCTTATCGGCAGGGATCCAGCCTGCAAGGATAAAGTTCTTGTGATACTTGTATACATACCGTCTTATAGCGTGGAAGGTATCAAGCTCCTCCAGCTTGGTATAGTATCTCATGCATTTATCCTTTTCGGCGCTCCAGAACGCCGAGATCTCCTTTTCGAGCCTTTTGCTTTCGGAATCAAGCTGTTCAAGCTGTTTTTTAAGCTGCTCTATACAAGCCTCCGGCGTACCCGCGATATCGGGGATATCCAGCCGTTCAAAATAAAGCGAGGAGAATATCCTGTCTACCTCGTGGCACTTCTCTATCGGGGCGAAATACGCGCCCCAGCAGTGCGTTTCATCATTTGTACACGGGAAGAACAGTATGTACGGATTATCTATTCTGGAGATCTTATCCATACTTTCCTTCGGGAGCCGCCCGAATGCAGGGGTAATATATTTGCACTTGCTGATCTCGGTAAAGTCAAGACCATTCCCGACAAAATGCCCCACCTGTTCGATTTTTCTCAAGCAGGAATCCTTTTCCTGTTTGCAGCGCAGTCTGTCATTGACCATTTTCTCGAGCTTTGATATTAGAAATTCAACATATTCAACGACTTCTCCGTCATTTGCGTCGAAATCCTCAAGCCCGGTAAATTTCAGCTCAAAGCCTGCCATATCCGCTGCGCTCCTCAGACTCTGCAAAGGGGCAGAATACGGATTTTTCACATTAAGCGGAATGAAATTCCTGGTATTGGAATAAAAGGACATCGCGTCGTCCGGGTGGAATACCTGGGATTCACCGCAGAACTGTATGACCTTATCAAGCTCAGGCATCAGACCGATAATGCTTATGGCTTTGACCGGTTTCACAGACATAAGATCACCTCCTTATCTGACGAGCATTTTTTCCTTCTCGTCCGACGACAAGCCGTAGCGTGTCGCCTCTATTATATTTACTATATTTGCAAGCTCTATTTCCTTGAGATAATAATATGATATCATTACTATCGTCGGATTAGGCGAAAGCCTCAGATGGTGCTTGCAGTACATACTCAGCAAAGCATTCGCAAGCTGGGATACGTCATTATACTGAAGTCTTGATATCTGCTTTCCGAGATAAGTCGAATTTGCCATATCAAAGACCTCGTTCACGCTGCTTGCCTCGCAGATCTCGTCCCTTGTCTTTTCGGAAAGTCTGCCGTAGGGTATCAGCAGGGGGATTATACGTTCCTTGTCATAGTGATAATATTTTTTCAGTCTTATGATACGCGAAATATTGCGGAAATCAAGCATTGCCGTGATCATATTCAGAAGATCGTCCCTGTCCTTGCCGCTTCTTGTGGTCCTGATAGCCTCGATAACGGTAGCGAAATTATGGTTATTCAGCTCCGCCTCCAGCAGCGCGATATTGATCCTTTCCCCGTCCTTGGGGCGGAATTTCCTGATCGTCGGAGCATATTTTGTTCCTGCGAGGGCGGAGATCATATCGTCATACGACCGCACCTGAACGAACTTTCCGATATCTATTTTTGTCATTTTTGCAAGCTTTGAGGGCATAGTGTAGATATATTCCTCAGGCTTGCCGATATTGACAAGGGTAAGACATCTGATTATCTGATCTATTTCCGTCTGGGAAATAATAAAATCGGTAAACGTAAGGGATTTATCCATCGCATAGCGCGACAGCGCAAATATATCATAATATATCGTCTGCCTGAGTATAGGCTCAAGCTGACCTCTGTGGACTTCGTTTTCATTCAGTCCCGTAAGCGCGTCCTTATAATTTGTTCTTGTTTTCAGATAAGCCGCTACCTCGGACACATTCCTGCAGTCCATAAGCTGCTTGTAATCTGTTTCGCTGAGGCTTTTTCCGTACATCGCCCTTGCCTTGGCAAGTATAGCGTTTGACGCCATTGATGATACCATTGATAAAGCCATTGTTTTCTCACCTCACTTACAGAGCTTCCGCGCGCAGCAGCACGGGAAAGATATGCGGCACAGGGCGCTTAATTCTGTCCGCTTATCACTCTCTGTACGATCTCATTGACCCAGCGGTCACGATTTTCCTTATATTCACTGTCGAGATGATCTATAACGACAGCGTTTTTCTTTTCCAGAGCGGCGAGTTTTTCGTCCGCGTCCTTCTGCGCCGATCTTGTATTGATCTTTATTCTTTCATTGGCTCTTTCAAGATAATCGTTTTTTATTTTCTCCTTGGTACGGATTATTTCCTTTTCATAATCGGCCTTGCTCTGCACAGCCGCATCTGTAAGGTCACGGGCTTTTTTATCCATATCGAGGATTTTAGAGATCATATCCTCCAAAGTATCACACCTCCCGGAGATCCGTTATGGAAACTGCAAAGACAGCGCGGCGCAGTACTGCGAAGATCAGCGCCGTGTTCCGGAATATGCTCCGGAATACGTCTTTACATTAATAGATTATACTACCGTATAATTTCTTTTTCAAGCGACAAATGCCGCATTATGTTGTAAAAAAACTGCCGGTCAGTTTTTCAGGCTCTGCATCGGAGCAGGTATCCTGCCTCCGCGTGAAATGAATCTTGCCGGAGATTTCGGATTGACGTCCATTATCGGACCGCTGCCGAGCAGACCGCCGAAATCCAGCTCCTCTCCCGCCGATCTTCCGATAGCAGGTATAAGGCGCACCGCCGTAGTCTTTGAATTGACCATGCCGATAGCAGCCTCGTCCGCGATTATGCCGGAGATGACCTCGGCAGGCGTATCGCCGGGAATAGCGATCATATCCAGACCGACTGAGCATACCGCAGTCATAGCCTCAAGCTTTGTCAGGGTAAGAGCCTTGCTTCTTGCGGCGTCGATCATGCCGGCGTCCTCGGTAACGGGGATAAATGCGCCCGAAAGACCGCCGACGTGGGACGAAGCCATGACTCCGCCCTTCTTAACCGCGTCATTGAGCAGGGCAAGGCAGGCGGTGGTACCGTGTGCGCCGCACTGTTCAAGACCCATTTCCTCAAGTATATGGGCAACGCTGTCACCGATCGCAGGCGTCGGGGCAAGAGAAAGGTCAACGATACCGAACGGTACGCTCAGCCTTTTTGAAGCCTCTTTTGCAACGAGCATACCGGCGCGGGTGATCTTGAAGGCGGTTTTCTTCACGATATCCGCAACCTCGGTGATATTGCAGTCGCCTGCCTTTGCGAGAGCAGCCCTTACAACGCCCGGACCGGAAACGCCGACATTGATAACGCTGTCCGGTTCGCCCGGACCGTGGAATGCGCCTGCCATAAAGGGGTTATCCTCCGGGGCATTGCAGAATACGACAAGCTTTGCCGCGCCGATACAGTCGCGGTCGGCTGTAAGCTCTGCGCTGCGGCGTATGACCGCGCCCATTTTTGCCACGGCGTCCATATTGATGCCTGCCTTTGTGCTGCCGATATTAACGGACGAGCAAACCCTTTCGGTGCAGGAGAGCGCCTCGGGGATACTTTCGATCAGGGCGTAATCTCCCTGAGCAAAGCCCTTATGCACAAGCGCGCTGTAGCCGCCGACAAAATTGACTCCGATCTGCATTGCAGCCTTGTCAAGTATCTTTGCGAATTTGACGGGACTTTTTGTGGGGCAGGCAGCCGCGAGCATTGCCACGGGAGTAACGGAGATACGCTTATGTATTATCGGGATACCAAGCTCCTTGCTGATATCCTCGCCGGTTTTCACAAGATCGCCGGCATAGCGGCATATTTTGTCATAGACCTTGCCGCACGCCTTGTCTATATCTTCGTCGATACAATCAAGAAGTGAAATACCCATAGTAATGGTTCTCACATCAAGATTTTCGTTGTCGATCATATTGATCGTTTCGAGTATGTCATGTGAATTGATCATGATTCCTTATTCCTTTCAGATAATGTACAGAACGCAGACGGTCTGTCAGATCGTGTGCATTGCGTTGAAGATATCCTCGTGCATAACATGGATCTTCACGCCCATTTTTTCTCCTGTTCCGGTAAGGCTGTCTACGAGTGAAGAGAAAGGCACTGTGCATCCGCTTATATCCACATACATTATCATAGCGAAAAGCCCCTGAAGAACAGACTGGGTGACCTCGATTATATTGACGCCCACCTGTGCGCACTCATTGGAAACCTTCGCCAGTATTCCGACATTATCCTTTCCGATTACTGTAATAACTGCATTCATTCAAAAAACCTCCTGAAAAACATTATATATTAATTATCCTATTTTCTTCCGTCATTGTCAAGAAAAAGCTTAATCTAATTCATAATCTAATTCATAATTCATAATGCATAATGCATAATGAATGTGAAACCTGCAACTGCGAACGGTCATTTTTCGTGACTGAACGGTCAGAAATTGGCAGTAAACGACAATTGTGATTTATCTTGTGCATAATCTCTAAAAACATAATCAATAGTTTGTGACAAAAATCAATAGTAATCTCATATATAATGTGATATACTATTTGTAAGAAAAATTAATCATAAATCGGCATAGTGAATAAAAACGAGGTTTGATAAACTTGATAAAGATGAACTGTTCCGTATTGATTATGTAACTGTATGCTGCAATGTCTATAATGATATTGAGTTTGTTATGACTGATGAAGAAAGGAATGAATTGAAGGATTTTCTGTCAAAAGTATATCCTAAGTTCAAAGAGATCTATATTAAAGATAAACCGCTTGAAGATGTTGTAGCCTTGTTGGAAAGAACAATATGACTTCTCACTGCCGCCCCTTATAGTAATTACGATTTATATGTTATGTTTTTTGATTTTACTTAGGAGGAGATAATTATGTCAAAGAAAATTTGGATAGCGGCAATTTCAGCAGTACTTATAGTTGGTGTAGGCGTCGGTTCTGTAATAGCAGTTGGTTCAGCTAATAAAGGCGATAGCAGTAATCAAAATTCTGTCACTCAAGAAGATCATGACAAAGTGAAAAAAGAAGTATGGAAAAGTTATACAGAACTTGTTGCTGAATATCGTGAAGAGTTAAAGAAAACCGGAAATTATAACGGATCGGGTGATGCCGCTATAGATGATTCCGTACTTGAATCCGATGCAGAAATAAAGGCAAACATTGACTTTGAAAAGATCTTGCTTGATCTTCTGAAAAAGAAAAATCTTATCAGTAAGAGTATCACACATGAAAGTCTTGATGATCTGGAGACATATCATGAATTTATAAGCACTTTATGTAAGCTTTACAATGATTCAGATATATCTCTCACAACAGAGGAAATGGTCAGGATAGAATTGCGGCTCGAAGAAGCATATTCTTCACTTTTTAATGAAAAAATAATTGCAGGTGACAATTATAATGAGGAAGAAGTGTTACAGCTTCAAAAAACCATAAGGGATACGATAGGACTTGAAGAACCCGATCCAAATATAACCCACGAATAATCAGACTGCCGCCCCTCCTCGGGGCGGTTTTGCTCTTAATAACAAAAAACTCCCTCAGCCGCCGTCAGGCAGACCGTGGGAGTTTTTTCATTATGAATTATGCATAGAATCAATGCCGCGAAAAACGAACTATCGCCTTGAGTTCAGAGCGGAACTTCGTTCCGCGACCAGCTCGAATCGACACCGGCGGCACGCCGGTCATTATGCATTATGCATTATGCATTATGCATTGGATTAAGTTTTCTCTCGTGTACTGCTCTTGGAAAAAACGCATCCGCAGTAATTCTGACGGTAAAGACTGAACTGCGCCGAAAGCTCTATCGAACGCTTGTAGCCGCCGCGCTTTTTGAAATCGGAAAACAGATACGGTATCCCGTATTTTTCGCTTACGCTTTTTCCTATGGCGTTGAGTACCGCGCTGTCCTTCTGCGGAGATATCGAAAGCGTGGTCGTGAAATAATCGCTCCCGAGGCGCAGAGCCTCCTGCGCACTTTCCTCAAGCCGCATACGGTAGCATTTGCGGCACCTTGCTCCGCGTTCGGGTTCATGCTCAAGCCCCTTTGCCATTTCAAAGAATCTTTCGGGGTCGTACCGTCCTTCGGAGAAAGCTACTGCCGGACACATCTCCGAGATAAGTCTTTTCACCTCGGAAACACGGTATCTGTATTCCTTTTCGGGAGAAATATTCGGATTATAATAAAACAGCGTTATATCAAAATATTTCGTCAGATATTCCAGCACATAGCTGCTGCACGGAGCGCAGCAGGCATGAAGCAAAAGAGCGGGACGTCTGTTTTCTTTGACGATATTTTCCAGGGTCTTGTCGAGGATAAGCTGATAATTCACCCTCGGCGTCTGTTTTTCACCGTTCATAATATCAGCCCCTGTCCGTGATCGGCGTATATAATTCCGGTCTGCGGTCACGGAAAAGTCCCCAGCTGAAACGCATATCGTGTATCGCATCAAGATCGAACTCCGCCGTCAGCACACATTCGCTTTCCCTGTCGGCGCTTTCGATGATATTTCCGGTTTCGTCGGTAATAAAGGACGAGCCGTAGAAATTCAGCGCGGAACACTGATTATTATTGTTCTCATCGGGAGTGACCGCCTCTGTGCCGACGCGGTTCGCGGCGATGACGGGGATTATATTCGCCGCGCTGTGTCCCTGCATACATCTGCGCCAGTGCGGCATACTGTCCACATCAAGTATCGGTTCGCTGCCTATCGCCGTCGGATAGAGAAGAAGCTCCGCGCCCATCAGCGCCATACATCTTGCAGCCTCCGGGAACCACTGATCCCAGCAGATACCGACTCCTATTTTTCCGAATTTCGTATCCCATACTTTAAAGCCCGTATCTCCGGGAGTGAAATAGAATTTCTCCTGATAGAAATGGTCGTCGGGGATATGGGCTTTGCGGTATATTCCCATAATGCTGCCGTCCGCGTCTATCATAGCAACGGTATTGTATACGGAATTGATATGCTTTTCGTAAAAGCTTACCGGAAGGACAACTCCAAGCTCTGCCGCAACCTCACGGAAACGGCGCACTGCCGGATCATTTTCTGTTTCACAGGCGAGCTTATAGTAACCGTAATTTCTTTCCTGACAGAAATACAGGTTTTCAAACAATTCCGGAAGAAGGATAATATTTGCTCCGTCCGCTGCCGCGATACGCACCAGCTTTTCCGCATTGCGGATATTCTCGTTTCTGTCCGCAGTCATTGTCATCTGTACGGCTGCCGCCTTTATTTTTCTCATACTGACGCCTCCTGCCATTTCGGTATCTGTTGGGTGATGCAGTGGATATTTCCGCCGCCGATAAGTATATCCCTTGAGCCGGAAAGACCGGTCACGGTTCTTGTCGGGAAAAGGCGGCTGAGGATCTCCACTGCTTTTTTATCATTTTCGTCCCCGAACTGAGGAACGATAACGTCCTTGTTTGAAATATAGAAATTAACATATGAAGCCGCAAGTCTTTCTCCGGGGATCCTTGTAGGTTCTCCGTCCATATCGTCAAGACCCATACATTCCTCTGCGGTGATATGCACCGGCGACGGCAGGGGAAGCTTATGAACCTTGATCCTTCTCCCTTTTGCGTCAACTGCGGATTCAAGTATTTCAAGACATTCGGCTGATATTTCATACTGCGGATCATTTTTATCGTCAGTCCATGCAAGCACCGCCTCGCCGGGAGAAACAAAGGCGCAGATATTGTCGATATGACCGTTAGTTTCGTCATGATATATTCCGCGTTTCAGCCAGATGATCTTTTTCACTCCAAGACAGCGGCAAAGCTTTTCTTCTATTTCCTGCTTTGACATATCGGGATTTCTGCCCCTGCCGAGCAGACATTCCTCCGTTGTAAGCAGAGTACCCTCGCCGTCGGTATGTATCGAACCGCCCTCCAGCACGAAATCCCTTTGGTCATAGCAGTCCTTATCGAGGAGATCGCAGAGCTTTCTTGCCATTTTATTATCCTTGTCCCAAGGGAAATACAGTCCGTCATGCAGACCGCCCCATGCATTGAAGCCCCAGTCTATGCCGCGTATTTCTGTCCCGTTTGTAACGAAAGTGGGGGCAACATCTCTTGCCCAACTGTCATCGCTGCTCATTTCGACAACCCTTACCCTATCGGGCAGAGCCTTTCTTGCGTCGTCGTAATCCTCATATCTTGCGCAAACTATGACCTTTTCGGAACGGGAGATTATTTTTATCAGTTCCGCAAAAGCCTGTCTTGCCTTATACGCGCCGTTCTGCCACGAATCGCGGCGGTGCGGCCAGATCAGGATACAGCCGTAATGCGGCGAATATTCCGCAGGCATATAGTAGTTTTCTTTATCGGGCAGATCTTTTATTATTTTCATATCTTTCCTCTTTCTTTATTGCTTTTCTGCCTTGCGGCAGAAAGATCAGTTCGTGGAGGAACTAAACAAGGGGACGCCCTCTTTCTTTATTGCTTTTCTGCCTTGCGGCAGAAAGATCAGTTCGCGGAGGAACTGAACAAGGGGACGCCCTCTTTCCCAGGGCGTCCCCTCTTAAAAAAAGCCCCACCGGGGCTTTTTTTAATTCACCCCTTGCGGAGGGATTGTCGCTTGGAGTATTTCGCCGACTGCGGTCGGCGACGAGGGCGCTGCCCTCGACCTGCAAGCCTTTAAAAAGGCTTGACCTAAACTTTCCGTTCTGTTTCCCATGAGTTTCTTCCCGGCGCGAGTTACGAAGCTTCCCAACGTGCCCAGAGCGGAGCGCAGCGAGCGACCAACGCGAATTGAGAGCGCAGGCACTGCGCCATTATGCATTATGCATTATGCATTATCAAAGTTATGCATTATCAAAGTTATGCATTATCGAAGTTATGCATTAAGATAGAAGTATCACTCCGTGATCTGCTCCATCTCGTAAACCTCGAAAATGTCGCCTTCCTTTATGTCACTGTATTTGTCAAGCGTGATACCACATTCAAATCCCTGCGCAACTTCCTTTACACTGTCTTTGAACCTCTGTAACGACGCAATAGTGTCATCTGCTATGATGATGCCATCTCTTACAACTCTGCACTGCGCTCCGCGTACAACCTTTCCGGTCAGTACATAGGATCCGGATACAAGCCCGACATTCGTGATCTTGTAGGTCTGACGTACTTCGACCTTGCCAAGAAGATTCTCCCTGAACTTCGGCGCAAGCATTCCTTTCATCGCGGCTTCGATCTCTTCAATGCAGTCGTAGATTATGCGGTACAAACGCATATCAACTCCGTCACGCTTTGCGTTTTCCTCCGCAACAGCGTCAGGCCGTACATTGAATCCTACTATTATCGCATTCGACGCCGATGCAAGCATTACGTCGGATTCGCGTATCGCTCCGACAGCACTGTGTATTACATTTACCCTTACTTCTTCATTGGAGAGCTTCTCAAGCGACTGCCTTACGGCTTCTACAGAACCCTGTACGTCTGCCTTGACTATGATCTTCAGCTCCTTCATTTCGCCAAGCTTCATCTGGTCAAACAGATTGTCAAGCGTTACCTTCGTCCTTGCATTGAAACGCTCTTCCTTCTCGGCGTCGCGTCTTTGGGCTACAAGCTCCCTCGCAAGACGCTCATCAGATACGGCGTTGAAAATATCACCGCCTGTCGGAACATCGTCAAGACCCGTGATCTCTACCGGAACGGACGGACCTGCCGCCTTGACCTTTGCTCCCTTGTCATTGGTCATCGCTCTGACTCTGCCGACCGTTGTTCCTGCGACAACTATATCGCCGACATTCAGCGTACCGTTCTGTACAAGCATCGTCGCAACAGGACCTCTGCCCTTGTCAAGACGCGCTTCAATGACAGTACCCTTTGCGGCTCTGTCGGGATTAGCTTTAAGCTCCTTCATATCCGCAACAAGAAGTACCATCTCAAGAAGATCGTCAATACCTTCCTTTGTATGCGCGGAAACAGGGATAACCGGAATATCTCCGCCCCATTCCTCAGGCACAAGCTCATGCTCGGTGAGCTGTGATTTTACTCTTTCAACATCTGCGCCGGGCTTGTCTATCTTGTTTACCGCAACGATAATGGAAACTCCGGCAGCCTTCGCATGGTGTATAGCCTCGATCGTCTGCGGCATGATACCGTCGTCTGCGGCTACAACGAGAATTGCGATATCCGTTACCTGTGCGCCTCTTGCGCGCATAGTCGTGAATGCTTCATGACCCGGCGTATCAAGGAATGTGATATCACGCTTGTTGATATTGACTCTGTATGCGCCGATATGCTGTGTAATGCCGCCTGCCTCTGTCGCAGTAACGTGGGCATGACGTATAGCGTCAAGGAGCGATGTCTTTCCGTGGTCAACATGACCCATTACAACTACAACGGGCGCACGTTCAACGAGGTTCTCATCATCGTCCTCGCTGTCGTCGATGATCTTTTCCTCAATGGTTTCAATGACCTCTTTTTCAACCTTGGCATGAAATTCCATAGCCGCGAGAGACGCCGTATCGAAATCAATAACGTCATTCACGCTTGCCATAACGCCGAGCATCATAAGCTTTTTGATGACCTCGGCAGCGGTAGCCTTCAGACGGAGAGCAAGCTCACCGACTGTGATCTCATCAGGGATCTGTACCGTGATCGGTTTGTTCTTGCGGTCGTTAGCGATCCTGCGCAGACGCTCAGCCTCAGTTTCCTTGCGCGAATTGCGCGGCTTGCCCTTCTGCTGTGAGCGCTGGTTGATCTTCTGTTTCTGGTTAGTCGGCTCCTTGTGGAGCTTTTCGCTTGCAAGACGATCATACTTTTCGTTATATTTATCTATGTTGATATTGGACGCACGGGTATTGATGACCTTGCCCCTGTTTTCGCTCACCTTGGAGTTATCCTCAGTCACCGCCTCGCTGCGGTCAAGCTTTTTGCCGGTAAGGATATGAGTTTCCTGCTTGGGTCTTGCCAGCGCAGGCTGTTTCTGTTTTTTCTGTTTCTTATCCTTAGCCTGCTGAGCCTGCTTTTTCTGTTCAGGCTGCTGCTGGGGCTGAGTCTGAGCCTGTTTTTTCTGCTCAGACTGAGGTTTCTTTTCGGTTTTTGGTGCAGCCGGCTGATCGGTTTTTTTCTGCTGCGCAGTCTTGGCGCTGTCGGCTTTCGGCTGTTTATCCTTTGTTTTTTCTTCCTTTTTCGCCTTGGCAGCCGGAGCAGGCTTTTCCTCTGTCGGTTCATTGGCGCTTGCATAATATTCGTTAAGATCCGGAAGCATTGTCTTATGGGTAAAATACTCAAATATGATATTGAGCTCCTCGCTTGTCAGCACAGCTCCGGATTTTTTATTTACATTAAGGTAGGTTTTCAGTACCTCTGAAACCTCCTTACTGGTAACATTCAGATTTTTTGCGATCTCACTGAGTTTATATTTTATCATATAATCAATTCCTCCTGTCTTTATTCGCCGCAGAGCGTTTTCATTTTTTCGGCAAAGCCCTTATCATTCACCGCGACTATGCCTGTCAGCTTTCCGACAGAAGCGCCGAGCGTTTCCATCGGTATATTCAAAACGATCGTCCGTACCTGAGAGTCCCCGGATATTCTCATTGCGCTGCGCTTTGTGCGTTCCGAAAGGTCGCTTGCAAGCAGCAGCAGTCTGCATTTTCCGCTGCGCATCGAATCCGCTGCAGCGTCGAAGCCGAGGGATAGTTTTCCCGCGCGCCTCGCAATTCCAAGTAACGGCAGCAGCTTTTCATTCATTTTGACTGATCACTCTTTCCGGACTAACCGATTATTTTTATTATCCGAAGGATATCCTCCGCCGAAAACGGGGGATCCTTTTTTTATTCAGCGGCAAGCTCCCTTCCGAGCTGTTCATACACCTCGTCGGGGATACTGCACGAAAACGCTTTTTCAAGTCTGCGGGCTTTTTTTGCCTTTGCCAGACAGTCGGGATCCTTACACAGATATGCTCCGCGTCCGGGCTTTTTGCCTGTCAGGTCTACCGATATTTCTCCGCTGTTTTCAGCGTTTTCGGGTGCTTTCACGATTCTGACAAGCTCTCGTTTTTCCTTCATTTCCGCACAGCCCGTACATTTTCTCATCGGTATTTTTTTCTGATGCATCATGTTCCTCCCGGTTTCCTTTTTGCTCGCAGTCAGGTAATAATGTTATTCCTCTTCTGCGCTCTGTTCTTCCGGTATGATTTCCCCGGCAGTTTCATCTCCGGCGGATACTTCTTCTGTTTCAGCGCCGGTATCCTGCTCCCCGATCTCCCCGGCAGAGTCGTCTTTCTTTTCCTCAGCCGCAGGGAAATCGTCCTCCTCATCTTCTCCGAAGAAACCGCTTTCGGGGCGGATATCTATTTTCCAGCCCGTAAGCTTTGCGGCAAGACGGACATTCTGTCCCTTATTGCCTATTGCAAGTGAGAGCTGGCTGTCGGGTACAGTAGCCTTACATACTTTTTCTCCGCTCGGATCAAGCGCCACCTTGACAACATCAGCAGGCGAAAGCGCCTTTTTGATAAATTCAACGGGATCCTCGCTGTATTCGATTATATCTATTTTCTCACCGCCGAGCTGGCTCACTATCGTGCTTACTCTCTGACCCTTGGGGCCTATGCACGCTCCCACAGCGTCTACCTCGCTGTCATTGCTGAACACAGCGATCTTGGTTCTGGAGCCTGCTTCTCTTGAGACCGACTTGATCTGTACAGTTCCGTCGAATATTTCGGGTACCTGTTCCTCGAAAAGTCTTTTCACGAGATCGGGGTGTGTGCGCGAGATGATCGCTCTCGGACCCCTGTCGCCGGTCTTTACGTTTACTACATATACTTTGATAAGATCGCCCACATTCAGCACCTCGCCTGCGACCTGATCGTTTTTCGGCAGTACTGCTATAGCCTTGCCGAGGCGGAGCATCGCATTTCCCGTATTGGGATCGACCTGTTCAACGGTTGCCGTAACTATATCCTGCAGCTTGCTCTGATATTCGGAGAGTGCCTGTTCCTTCTCTCCGTCGCGTATACCCTGACGGATCATATTTCTTGCAGTCATAACGGCTATTCTTCCGAAATTCTTCGGATCGAGCGCGATCCCGACCTTATCGCCTATTTCTGCGGAGGCGCTGATCTTTCTTGCCTGTTCGAGAGATATCTCGCGGTTTATATCGGTTACCTCCTCGCAGACAGTCTTGTTGAGTCTTGCCTGGAGCTTTCCGGTATCTTTGTTGAATTCAACGGTAACGTCGTCGTTTCCGCCGTAGGAATTTTTGCAGGCTGTTACTATCGCCTTGCTTATCTGAGATATCATAAATTCGGCTGGTATGCCCTTTTCCTTTTCGATAAGCTTCAGAGCCTCAAACAGATTCTCTTCCGGTTCTTTATTTTTTTTCATTTTCCTTATGCCTCCGTTTATTATTAAATATTGAAGTCGTCCAGTTTAATATATACTGTGTCTTTCTTTTTTATGACGGTTTCTTCTCCCTGCTCCGACATGATCTCCACTGTTTCCTTATCGTGGGCGATCAGAGTTCCTTTTATATCCCTGTTTCCTGATCCGTCGGGGCGTATAAGCTTTATCATGACGGGCGCGCCGATAAATCGGTCAAAATGCCGGTCGAGCAGCAATTCTCTTTCTATCCCCGGCGACGATACTTCCAGTATGTAGTTGCCCTCTATGGGGTCAAGCTCATCAAGCGGCGCATCTATCGCCCTTGTGACCGTTTCGCAGTCCTCTATGGTAACTCCCTCGTCTTTGTCTATGTATATCCTCAGATACCACAAAGCTCCTTCTTTTACATACCTCACGTCCCACAGCGTAAGCCCCAGCCCCTCGACTATCGGCTCCACTAACTCCGTCACTTCCGCTACTGTATTCTTCTTTGCCAATTTGATCCTCCCTCTCCCCGGCTGCCTCCCCGGACTGCCCTTCCCGGGCTGCCCTTCCCGGGCTGCCGCCCGGACCTGCCCGGGGCTCCTCGCCCCGGACCCTCGGCAGGGAGCAAGCTCCCTGCACCCACGCACTTCGTGCTTTTCGCGTTGGTCGCTGCGCCTCCGGCTCCGCTCTGAATACAAGGCGGCAGTTCACTGGTCGCGGTTTTTACTAACTGACAACCACAGCTTTATAGTCGGATCCCGACAGAACTGTCAACGCGAACTGACACCGGCGGCACTCCGGCGCGAACTGAGAGCGCAGGCACTGCGCTCTTTAAAAAGGCTTGACCTAAACTTTCAGTTCTGTTTCCCATGAGTTTCTTCCCGGCTCCGCCGCCATTATGCATTATGCATTATGCATTATGCATTATCAAAGTTATGCATTATATATGGATTGTATATAAGTAAAAGAGTGGGTCGCCCCACTCTTTTACTAACCTCCATAATTACTTTACATATTTTAGCATACAAAAATAAAATATGCAAGTGTTTTTTGGGTTTTGATCAAAAATATCCCGTAAAAAAATCATTCGCCCTCCGGGAGTTCAAGTTCTTCAAGCTTTCTGAGCTGTTTGTTCATCTGCCTCGTCCGTACACCGACAAGCGTTTCCAGACTTATCTGGGTCTTTTCAAGATTACTCTGCGTTTCTCCGAGAACTTCCGCAAATGTCGCAAATTCCTTTTTGATATTGCCGAGAATATCCCATATCTCATGGCTGCGCTTCTCTATCGCAAGCGTCTTGAAGCCCATCTGCAATGCATTGAGTATCGCGGACATCGTTGACGGTCCTGCAATACTGACGTGATATTCGCGCTGCACACTGTCCACAAGTCCGCTGTTCACTACCTCGGCATATAAACCCTCGAACGGAATGAACATTATCCCGAATTCCGTCGTGTCCGGCGGTGAAATATATTTTTCGCTGATATCCTTTGCATTCTTTTTTATCGCGTTTTCAAGCTCATTCCACGCTTTCGCCGCCTGCTTCTTATCGCCTGTTTCATACGCCTCCTGCAAGGCTGTGTATTTGTCGGCATTGAATTTTGAATCTATCGGAAGATAAATATACTCTCCCTCGCCGCCGCCCGGCAGCTTTACGGCAAATTCGACCCTGTTTCTGCTTCCGGGAACTGTTGCGACGTTTTCCTCATACTGTCCCGGCGAAAGAATATCGCTGAGTATCGCGCCGAGCTGTATCTCTCCGAAAATACCCCTCTTCTTGACGTTCGACAGGACGTTTTTGAGATCGCCTACTCCCTTTGCAAGCTCCTGCATTTCTCCGAGTCCGCTGTATACCGCCTTCAGACTGTCATTGACCGTCTTGAAGGATTCGTTTATCCTTTTGTCAAGCGTTTCCTGCAGCCTGACGTCCACCGTCCCTCTGATTTCGGCAAGCTGTCTGTTGTTGTCCTCGCGCAGCCTTTCAAGCTCACGCTTCATAGCTTCTATCTCCCTGACCTGGACGTCGCCCGTCAGCTTCTGGGATTCCCTCAGTCCGTCGCCGAGAGCCTTGACATTGCTGTTGATATTATTATTTATCTCCTGCCTGAGATCACTCTGCGATCTCAGCAGAAGTACAAGTATTATAAGCAGAAGAATAAGCGATGCCGCGGCAGTGATCATTATGACCGTTTCCATCTGAGATCACCCCTTACCCGTTCGGAGTTTCAAGCGTTACCGTCAGCGCATTGTCCTCCATATCAACGACCAGTGTTGTTTCGGGAGCAGGATCCTCCGCTATTATCTTGCGCGCAAGAAGTGTTTCGACATGGGACTGCAAATATCTTTTCAGCGGTCTTGCGCCGTAGATCGGATCATATCCGTTATCGGCAATATACGCCTTTGCCTCGTCCGTAACGCGGATACTGAGCTGCTTGTCCGCAAGACGTTTGCCCAGCTCCTTTATCAGCAGATCGAGTATTCCGAATATATTGTCCTTCGTGAGCGGCTTATAGAATACCGTTTCGTCCAGACGGTTAAGAAATTCCGGACGGAAACTGCGTTTCAGTATATTTGTAACGCCTTTGCGGGCATCCTCGTTTATCTCGCCGTTTTCGTTGATGCCGTCAAGTATAAGATCAGAACCGAGATTAGATGTAAGAATGATTATCGTATTCTTGAAATCAACGGTTTTTCCCTGACTGTCGGTAACTCTGCCGTCATCAAGCACCTGTAAAAGCACATTGAATACATCGGGGTGCGCTTTCTCGACCTCATCAAAAAGGATAACGGCATAGGGTTTTCTGCGCACAGCCTCGGTAAGCTGACCGCCCTCGTCATAGCCGACATATCCGGGAGGCGCTCCGATAAGTCTTGATACGGAATGTTTCTCCATATATTCGCTCATATCAAGACGGATCATATTATGCTCGTCATCAAACAGCGCCTCGGCAAGCGCCTTGGCAAGCTCTGTCTTTCCGACGCCGGTAGGACCGAGGAACAGGAACGAACCGATCGGTCTTTTCGGATCCTGTATTCCTGCGCGTGAACGAAGTATTGCGTCGGAAACCTTTTCGACAGCCTCGTCCTGACCGATAACTCTCTTGTGCAGGGTATCTCCGAGATGCAGCAGCTTTTCCCTTTCGCCCTCCATCAGCTTTGCAACGGGGATTCCCGTCCAGCGCGCAACGATACGGGCGATCTCCTCCTCTGTCACGCGGTCGCGCAGAAGAGTATTCTTATTATTTTCCGCGATCTTTTCTTCCTCTTCAAGAGCCTTCTGCAGCGGCGGCAGCTTGCCGTATTTCAGCTCGGCAGCCTTTCCGAGATCATATTCGTTCTGAGCCTTTTCTATTGCGGCATTAGTCTGTTCTATTTCCTCGCGGAGTTTCTGTACCTTTTCGATAGCCTGTTTTTCGTTATCCCATTTTGCCTTCATGCCGTTGAATTTATCGCGCAGATTTGCAAGCTCCTCGCGTATCTGCGAAAGATGCTCTGCGGAGAGCTTATCTGTTTCCTTTTGCAGACCTGCCTCTTCTATTTCAAGCTGCATGATCTTATGCGAAATAGAATCCATTTCCACGGGCATACTGTTTATTTCCGTCTTGATAAGCGCGCAAGCCTCGTCAACGAGGTCGATAGCCTTATCCGGCAGGAAACGGTCGGAGATATATCTGTCCGAAAGCACAGCCGCGGCGATAAG
Organism: uncultured Ruminococcus sp.; assembly: GCA_902778175.1. GTDB lineage: Bacteria > Bacillota > Clostridia > Oscillospirales > Acutalibacteraceae > UBA1213. The sequence continues at coordinate 25,093 of CACYWT010000017.1, forward strand.
CGCCTGATCCTGTATTTTTACGCCGTGATAGACCTCATATCTTTCTTTCAGACCGCGCATGATAGAGATACAGTCCTCGACCGTGGGTTCATCGACAAGAACCGGCTGGAAACGTCTTTCGAGAGCAGGATCCTTTTCTATATACATATGATATTCGTTGAGTGTAGTTGCGCCTATGCAGTGCAGTTCTCCGCGCGCAAGCATAGGCTTGAGCAGATTGCCTGCGTCCATTGCGCCGTCGCTTTTGCCTGCGCCGACAATGGTATGAAGCTCGTCGATAAAGAGAATGATATTGCCGTCGCTCTTTTTTACTTCATTGAGCACAGCCTTGAGTCTTTCCTCAAATTCGCCGCGGAATTTTGCTCCTGCGATAAGCGCGCCCATATCGAGAGAGAAGAGCTTGCGGTTTTTCAGATTATCCGGAACATCTCCGCGGACTATACGCAGCGCAAGAGCCTCTGCAATAGCGGTCTTACCGACGCCGGGTTCACCGATAAGGCAGGGATTATTTTTTGTTTTACGGGAGAGAATACGGATAACATTGCGTATTTCGTCATCTCTGCCGATAACAGGGTCAAGTTTTTGCTGACGGGCAAGCTCAACGAGATCCTGACCGTATTTTTGCAGCACGTTGTAGGTTTCCTCGGGGTTATCCGTTGTAACGCGCTGATTGCCGCGGACATCTTTCAGGGCTTCGAGGAAAGACGCGGAGGATATACCGCTGTCCTTCAGCACTGATCTGATATTATCCTGCGGCTTTTCGAGTATGCCGAGGAAGATATGTTCGACGGAGATATAATCGTCGTGCATATTCTGCGCAATTTTTTCCGCCTCTTTGAAAGCGTTATCCGTTTCCTGAGAGATATAGATATTGTTTGCGCTGTAGCCGCTGCCGCTGATCTTAGGCAGCTTATTGATCTCGTCCTCAAGACGTTTTGAAAGAGCCTGAGCCGATACGTTCATTTTTTTCAGCATTTCCGCGATAAGTCCGTCCGGCTTACCGACGAGGGCGGAGAGGATATGCTCCTGTCTTATCTGCTGATTACCGTTTTCGGCGGACAGAGCCTGGGCATCTTTCAGAGCCTCGATACTTTTCTGTGTAAATTTCTGAAGATCCATAGAAATTACCTCTTTCCTTTAATAATCATTTATATTCTATCACTATTTTTCAAAACTATCAATATTGTATTTGACAGAAGAAAAAACATATAATATTATTATAATGCATAATTCATAATGCATAATGCATAATGTCGCCGGCGTGCCGCCGGTGTCAATTCGCGGCGCAGTGCCTGCGCTCTCAATTCGCGGTGCGTGCCCGCACTGGGCAATTCGCGTTGGTCGCTGCGCCTCCGGCTCCGCTCTGAATACAAGGCGGTAGTTTACTGGTCGCGCCGGCGTGCCGCCGGTGTCAATTCGCGTTGGTCGGTAGTTTATTGGTCGCGGTTTTTACTAAAAACAAATTGCGGATTTATCATTTGGTAAAGAGTGACAGCGGAAAGATACTGAGGCGGCAGGAAGAAACAGAGAAAATGAAGAAAGCTGCGTACCCATAATATGCGGGTGCAGGGCGGTCGACCGCCCTGCCGAGGGTCCGGGGCGAGGAGCCCCGGGCAGGTCCGGGCGGCAGCCCGGGAAGGGCAGCCCGGGAAGGGCAGCCCGGGAAGGGCAGCCCGGGAAATGGAGGAAGAAAGATGGATAGGCAAAAGAGGATAGCGGTGGTGAATGATTTTTCGGGGTTCGGGAGATGTTCGCTAACGGTGTCGATACCGATAATATCGGCGTCGGGGATACAGTGCTGTGCGCTGCCGACAGCCGTACTGTCGAATCACACGGGATATGAAGATTACTTTTTTGACGACTATACGGACAAAATAAAGCCGTACTACATGAAATGGGAAAAGCTGGGGCTTGGTTTTGACGGGATATATACGGGCTTTCTCGGATCGGAAAGACAGGTCGATATTATCGCGGATTTCCTGAGAAGATTTACCGGGGAAAAAACTGTGCGCATAATAGATCCTGTGATGGGCGACAACGGACGAACATATGCCACGCTGACAGGATCACTGTGCAGAAGGCTAAGACACCTTGCGGAAAAAGCCGACATACTTACCCCGAATGTGACAGAAGCCTGTATACTCACCGGTACGCCGTACTGCGACGCCCCCGACAGCGCGGTGATAACCGAAATGGGGCGCAGACTGCGCAGGGCAGGCAGCAGAAACGTAATAATTACCGGAGTAAACGACGGAAATACGATAAGCAACTACATTTTTCAGGAGAACGGGAAATTCTCGGTGCAGACTTCGCCGGCTCTCGGAAGCGCACGGGCAGGAACAGGCGACGTATTCGCCTCGGTGATAGCCGCCGACGCAGTAAACGGTCTTTCACTCGAAGAATCCGTCAGCCGCGCGGCAGGCTTTGTGTCAAAGGCTATAGAAATATCAGAAAAACGCGGCATACCCGAACAGGACGGGCTTTGCTTTGAGGATCTGCTTGGAATAATGATATAGCCATAATAGACATTAAATTTATTTCAAGTTGCGAGTATATTGTAAAATCGCAGAAAAACTGAGTAAAATCGCAGAAAAACCAACTTTTTCTTGTCAAACAGCGTCGGTTTGTGATATCATATACTCGGTCAATTTTAGTCCGAAAGGATCGTAATATTATGAAAATAACCCGCACAGCCGCAGCTTTGCTGACAGGTATGCTTATATCGGCAGCGGTGCTGCTGCCTACGGCAGCTGTAAGCGCAGCGCCTGATGACGATACTCCCGACGAACCCGGTACGGCTTATTCCGAAAATCAGGACGAGGAACCCACATACGAAGACCCCGAACCGGAACCGTCCTACGAGGAACCGGAACAGTCCTACGAGGAGCCGGAACAGTCCTATGAGGAACCGGAATATTCCTACGAGGAACCCGAACCGTCCTACGAGGAACCGGAACCGTCCTATGAGGAACCGGAACCGTCCTATGAGGAACCCGAATATTCCTACGAGGAACCGGAGTATTCCTATGAGGAACCGGAATATTCCTATGAGGAGCCTTCCTACTACTATTATGAGGACTCCAGCATTTACGGCGAGGAAAACAGCTCCTTCTGGGGAACGGAAGAACAGTCAGATATAGTCGAACCTTCCCTCACATCTCAGACAAGCACCGCCGAAAGCTCTATGGAAAATTCGGTGCTGACATCTGAGGACTGGAAGGAACTGCAGAAAAGTATGGCTCCGGAATCCGGCTCGTCAGGCGGAACTTCAAGCAAGTCGGCAACCGGCAGCGGCGGCAGCAGCGATTTCGATAAAATAAAAAGCGACAAAAGCAGAATGAACGACGCATGGGTGTATCTTGCGATAGGTATTCCGCTTATCGCCCTCGGCGCAGGACTTATCGCGGCAGTCGTTATCGTCAATAAACGCGCCAACAGACAGCTCCTGCCGGACGGCGCAGAAACAGACGGCATAGAGACAGACAGCAAAACCCCTGCTGAAAACAATACGGACAAAACAGAAACAAAGGAAAATGAATATACCGATATGAATTCCTTCAAGCCGTCCGACGATGAAAAAATGATACCCTCGGCAGACGCCTTCCGCGCAGTAAAAGAAGCAAGGGCGGCAAAAATTTCCGCCAAGGCAGAAAAAGCAAACGAGCTTGCCGATACTCTCGAAAAACCGCTCGTCATAAAAAAAGAAACACCGCAAAAAGATAATTCCGGAGAATAAAGGCAATACCGCACAAAGATAGTGCCGCAGATGCGCCGCTAATTTTTTCGTCAGAATGTGCAAAACGAGCGCAGTTAACCTGACGGTTATCAAGCGAGAAGCATATGTGGTGCTAAGCCGTAAGGCGTTCTTTGTGAGGTGTTGCCTAAAATTTTTTGTTCCGGATTATTGAATAAAACGGGCGGTTATGTTATTATCTAACTGTAGGTATATAAACCGTTTCGTAAATAAACTTTGAATCGGAGGATTAAGAACAGAATGGATAAGTCAGAGCTTTTGGAACTGAAAAAAACAGCCTGCAAGGTCAGACTGTGGACCATCGAGGGTGTGTTCAATGCAAAATCGGGTCATCCCGGCGGATCGCTCTCCGCAGCGGATATCATGACCTACCTTTATTTCAAGGAAATGAACATTGATCCCAAAAACCCCAAGGATCCCGACCGCGACCGCTTTGTACTGTCAAAGGGTCACTGCTGTCCCGCACTTTACGCCGCGCTTGCGCTCAGAGGATATTTTCCGACCGATGAGATCAAATCGCTCCGTCATATCGGCGCAATGCTCCAGGGACACCCGGATATGAAGGGCACTCCCGGTATAGATATGAGCTCAGGCTCTCTCGGACAGGGTATTTCCGCTGCCTGCGGAATGGCTCTCGCAGCGAAGATCAGCGGCAAGGATTACCGCGTATACGCTATGCTCGGCGACGGCGAATGTGAAGAGGGTCAGGTATGGGAGGCTGCAATGTTCGCATCTCACTATAAGCTTGACAACCTCGTTGCGATCGTTGACTACAACGGTCTTCAGATCGACGGAAACGTAATGGACGTTGCCGGACTTGACAAGCTTGAGGAAAAATTCACCGCCTTCGGTTTCGAGGTATTCACAATGGACGGACACGATTTTGAACAGATCGCTGAAGTCCTCGATAAAGCAAAAACAGTCAAGGGCAAGCCCACAGCGATCATAGCAAAAACGATCAAGGGCAAGGGCGTTTCATATATGGAGGATCAGGTCGGCTGGCACGGCAAGGCTCCGGATGCCGATCAGTATAAAACAGCTATGGACGAGCTGAACGCTCAGCTTAAAGCATTGGAGGCGTAATCATGGCAGAAAGCAAAAAAATCGCAACAAGAGAAAGCTTCGGCATGGCTCTTTGTGAGCTTGCCGCAGAGCATGACGATATAGTTGTTCTGGACGCAGACCTCGCGGCTGCAACAAAAACGGAGATCTTCAAGAAAGCATATCCCGACCGCTTCTTCGACTGCGGTATCGCTGAGGGAAATATGATCGGAACTGCGGCAGGTCTTGCAGCAGCAGGCAAGGTTCCCTTTGCGGCGTCTTTCGCAATGTTCGCTACGGGCAGAGCATATGAGCAGGTCCGCAACAGCGTCGGCTATCCCCACCTTAATGTGAAAATAGCCGGATCTCACGCAGGTATCACCGTCGGTGAGGACGGCGCAACTCATCAGTGCTGCGAGGATCTCGCGCTAATGAGAACGATCCCCGGCATGGTAGTGCTCAACCCTGCCGATCATTATGAAATGATCGCTGCGACAAAGGCTGCATACGAATATAACGGTCCGGTCTATATCAGACTCGGCAGACTTGCAATAGACAGCTTCAACGATCCCGATAATTACAGCTTCGAGATCGGCAAGGGCATCACCCTTGAGGAAGGTACAGAGGCAACCGTTATCGCAACGGGTCTGGTAGTATATGAAGCTCTCAAGGCTGTCCGCGCACTGAAGGAAAAGGGCGTAAGCGTAAGACTTGTCAATATGCACACCATCAAGCCTATAGACAAGGATATCATCATAAAGGCTGCAAAGGAGACCGGCAGGATCATTACCGTTGAGGAACACAATATCATCGGCGGTCTTGGCGAAGCTGTTGCCGCTGTAACTGCGGAATCCTGCCCCGTTCCCGTAACACGCATAGGCGTTGAGGATACATTCGGCCACAGCGGTCCGGCAGTCGGACTTCTTGCGGAATTTGGTCTTGACGCCGCAGGTCTTGAAAAGAAGATCTCAGAGATACTCGGCAAATGATTAAAAAATATTTTCCGTCTGCGTTCCAAAAAAACGCAGGCGGTTTTTTTTATCGGCGGCAGATGAATGTCCGGCAGAATATATTAATGTCTGCGAACAATAATATATATATATAGCAGCGCCGGGAGCGTATGCGAATTGTTTTTCAGATAAAATTGGAAAAAATCGGAATTTAATATTGACAATTCCGGATAATAGTGATACATTATAAGTAGATTAGCACTCGGAGCATGAGAGTGCTAACAGAGAGGTGGCTTGAATGGAACCGACTCAGAGAAAAATGAAAATACTCGAAGCGGTTGTGGAAGCTTATATCAGAACAGGTGAGCCTGTCGGCTCAAAGACACTTTGCGATGCGCTCGACTTTACGGTTTCGTCCGCAACAATAAGAAACGATATGGCTGAGCTTGCCTCCCTCGGATTGCTGGAACAGACTCATACCTCGTCAGGAAGGATCCCGACAGAGCTTGGCTACCGCATATATGTGGATAAGCTGATGAAAACGGTGCCGCTGACGAAATATGAAAAAAACGGTCTTGATGATATCCTCTATCTCAGCGCCGACGCACCGGAGCATCTGCTCGAGGGCGCTGCCGCAATGCTTTCGGGCATGACCGGCTGCGCTGCAATAGCGGCGTCCCCGTCTGCGGATAAGTCAGTGATCCGGAGGATACGCTTTGTTCAGACCGGAAGCTGTACCGCAATGACGGTGCTCATTACCTCAACAGGCTCGGTCAAGACCCGGCTGTTCCGGTGCGATTTCGTTATCACTCCGCAGCTTCTCGAAAAGCTGGAAACAACAGTGAACGAACGATTCGCGGAAATGCCCGTAAACGCCGTTACCCCTGCTTTCATGCAAAGTACGGCGGCGGCTCTCGGAGAAATGTCGATGCTTATGGCAAACGCCCTGATGTCAGTTCAGGACGCCGCCGCGGAGGCTGCTTCGACGGGAGTGTTCATAAAGGGACAGTCCAATCTCTTTACCATGCCTGAATTGGCTTCGGCAGACGCAAAACGAGTAATGGAGCTGCTCGGACATACCGGCGAGCTTTCCAGACTTATCAATGCGACGGGAGATAAAGTATCGATCCTTATCGGGAGCGAGATACATCACCCTGCGCTGGCAAGACTGAGCATAATAGCTTCGCATTATACCGCCGCGCCCGACTGTACGGGAGCTATCGTACTGATAGGCCCCGTAAGAATGGATTATCCCAAGGTCACGGCAACACTCGGCTATACGGCTGAATCCGTAGGCGCGCTGCTTACGGGTCTGCTTGAAGTTGATTAAAGGCAATACCGCACAAAGATAGTGCCACAGATGCGCCGTCAATTTTTTCGGTATTGCTCTAAAAGCCCTGAAAGGAGAGAATAAATCTTGGCAAAAAAGAAAACTGCTAAGACGGCAGATGCTAAAAAAACAACTGAAACCGAACAGACAGCAGAAACTGCGGAAGTTACCGAAACAACTGATACTGCTGCGTCCGGCGAAACAGTAAGCAAGGAAGAATACGATAAGCTCAAAGCGGAATTTGATTCACAGAAGGAACAGTTCCTGCGTATGGCTGCGGAATATGACAACTTCCGCAAGAGGACCGAAAAGGAAAAGCTCCAGACATTCGATAATGCGCTGGCTACAACAGTAGAGGCGTTCCTTCCGGTCGCGGATAATTTCGCGCTGGCTCTTGCGTCGGGTACGACCGAGGGCGAGGATTTCCGCAAGGGTATAGAAATGATCGAAAAGCAGCTCGATACAGCCTTTGAAAAGCTCAATGTCGTAAAATTCGGTGAAAGAGGCGAGGACTTTGATCCGCTGCTCCACGACGCCGTATCAAGAGTCGATGACGAGGAGCTTGAAGAAGACAAGATCGCAGGCGTACTCCAGAAGGGCTTTAAGATAGGCGACAAGATCATTCGTCACGCAATGGTCCAGGTATCAAATTAACGATTTGTTCTGCAGCATAATAAGCTGTGTTTACAGAATAAAAATTCAAACAAAAAATCATATTGGAGGAATTTATTATGGCAAAGACAATCGGTATCGATCTCGGTACAACAAACTCATGCGTAGCAGTAATTGAAGGCGGTGAGCCGGTAGTAATCGCAAATGCAGAAGGCTCAAGAACAACTCCGTCTGTTGTAGCATTTGCAAAGAACGGCGAAAGACTCGTAGGTCAGGTTGCTAAGCGTCAGGCAGTTTCAAACCCCGACAATACTATCGCTTCCATAAAAAGACATATGGGCTCCGCATATAAGGTAAATATCAGCGGCAAGGAATATACTCCCCAGGAGATCTCCGCTATGATACTCACAAAGCTCAAAAAGGACGCTGAGGCTTATCTCGGAGAAACAGTAACACAGGCAGTTATCACAGTACCTGCTTACTTTACCGACGCTCAGCGTCAGGCTACAAAGGACGCAGGCAAGATCGCAGGACTTGATGTAAAGAGGATCATCAACGAGCCTACGGCTGCTGCTCTTTCATACGGCATTGACAAGGAAAATGACCAGAAGGTAATGGTATATGACCTCGGCGGCGGTACATTCGATGTATCCATCATCGAAATGGGCGACGGCGTTCAGGAGGTACTCGCAACAGCCGGCAACAACAAGCTCGGCGGCGACGACTTCGACCAGAAGATCATCGACTGGCTCGTACAGAGCTTCCGCAATGATAACGGCATCGACCTTTCAGGCGACAAGACAGCTATGCAGCGTCTGAAGGACGAGGCTGAAAAGGCTAAGATCGAGCTTTCGGGCATCACCACAGCTCAGATCAATATCCCCTTTATCACAGCAGACGCCACAGGCCCCAAGCACCTTGACTATACTCTTACAAGAGCCAAGTTCAACGAGCTTACTGCTGATCTCGTAGAAAAGACAATGGGTCCGGTTCGCCAGGCTCTTGCTGATTCCGGTCTGAATATCAGCGAGATCGACAAGGTTCTCATGGTCGGCGGTTCTTCAAGAATCCCCGCTGTTCAGGAGGCTGTAAAGGGTCTTATCGGCAAGGAGCCCTTCAAGGGCATCAACCCCGATGAATGCGTCGCTATCGGCGCTGCTATCCAGGCAGGCGTACTCGCAGGCGACGTTCAGGGTCTGCTCCTCCTCGATGTTACTCCGCTTTCACTCGGCGTTGAAACACAGGGCGGCGTAATGACAAAGATCATCGACAGAAATACAACTATCCCGACAAAGAAGAGCCAGATCTTCTCGACCGCAGCCGATAACCAGACTCAGGTAGAAGTAAATGTTCTTCAGGGCGAAAGAGAATTTGCAAGAGATAACAAACAGCTCGGTCTGTTCAAGCTCGACGGTATCGCTCCGGCAATGAGAGGCGTTCCGCAGATCGAGGTAACCTTTGATATCGACGCAAACGGTATCGTTAATGTATCAGCTAAGGATCTCGGCACAGGCAGAGAGCAGCACATTACGATCACCTCCAGCACAAATATGAACAAGGACGATATAGAAAAGGCTATCAAGGACGCAGAGCAGTATGCTGCTGAGGATAAGAAGCGCAGAGAAGAAGTCGATAAGCGCAACGAGGCTGAAAACCTTGTTTATGCTGTCGAAAAGCTCCTCACAGAAAACGGCGACCATATCTCCGACGAAGACAAGGGCAATCTCGAAACAAAGGTTGCTGCTGTCAAGGCTGCTCTTGCAGGAACAGATATGGATGTTATCCAGTCCTCAAAGGACGAGCTGCAGAAGGCTATGTATGCAGTATCCGAAAAGCTCTATCAGGATGCGGCAGCTCAGGGCGCAGCATCTCAGCAGGCTCCCGACAGCAGCGAGGGCGGCGTATATAACGCAGATTTCACAGACGTAGACGAATGATGACCGCGTAATTTACAGCCGGAGGGAAAGCCGTTGTACGGTTTTCCCTTTCGGTGATTGACAGATACCGCAGCACAACCGCAGTTTTTTTCTGCGGCGGCAGGTATTTATCAAAAGCTCTGCTTTCAGCAAGCAGGGGCAAGCGCAGGCTTGCACGGTTATCTTTACATTGGGGTGGTATTAATTGGCAGATAAAAGAGATTATTACGAAGTACTCGGTCTGCAAAAGGGTGCTTCTGAGGATGAGATAAAAAAAGCCTTCCGCAAGCAGGCGAAGCAATATCATCCCGATCTTAATCCCGGAAACAAGGAAGCCGAAGCAAAATTCAAGGAAATAAACGAGGCATACGAGGTGCTTTCCGACAAGGACAAGCGTTCTCGATATGACAGATTCGGATTTGCGGGAGTTGACCCGAATTACGGGGCAGGCTCCACCGCATACGGCGGCGGCAATCCCTTTGGTCAGGATATTGATATCGGGGATATTTTCAACAGCTTTTTCGGAGGCTTCGGAGGACGAAGCCCCAGAAATCAGAACGCACCGCGAAGGGGTTCGGATGTCGAAGCGTCTATCACCATTACCTTTGAGGAAGCAGCAAAGGGCTGCAAGAAAGAAATAACATATCAGAATGTCGAAACCTGTAAGGATTGTAAGGGTACGGGTGCTGCCGAGGGCAATAATATGAAAAGCTGCCCCGAATGTCGCGGCACGGGTACCGTAACCGTCCAGAAGCGTACTCCTTTCGGTGTTGTACAGACAAGCCAGTCATGTGAAAAATGCCGCGGAAAGGGCAAGATCATTGAAAAGCCCTGTCCGAAATGCTCAGGCGTCGGCAGGATACGTTCTTCAAGAACTGTCACAGTCACCGTACCGGCAGGCATCAGCCAGGATCAGATACTCAATATCACAGGTCACGGCAACAGCGGCTACAACGGCGGTCCGGCAGGTGATCTGCACGTATATGTAAATGTCAAAAAGCATGATATATTCGAGCGCAAGGGCGACGACGTATGGTGCGAGATCCCCATCACCTTCACCCAGGCGGCTATCGGACACGAGGTCATTGTTCCGACGCTCGACGGCAAGGCAAGCTATACCGTACATCCCGGTACCCAGCCCGGCGATATCTTCAAGCTCAAGGGCAAGGGTATTCCTCACCTCAATTCCAGAGGACGCGGCGATCAGTATGTCAAGGTCACGGTCGAGGTACCCAGAAACCTCAGCGAGGAACAGAAAAAGATACTCTCGCAGTTTGACAAGACCTGCACGACCAAGAATTATCAGAAGCGTTCCGGATTCTTCGACAAGGTAAAGAATCTTTTCAAGGACTGATATGAGCAAGGAAAATTCTCTTTTTTTAAAATACAGAAAAGATGTAAGCAAAAAAATCACGCAGCAGTCGCAAAACTGCTGCGTTTTTTTATTTGCGCTCATAAACCGTTTCATTCCCGAAGGAATCCTTGATAATCAGTAAGTCGCCCCTGAATCCATAACCGAGAACCGTTTCTGTTTTATTTCCCTTATAAAGAATACGGAGCCTATTATCATTCAGCTTATAGGTGAATTTCATTTTTTTCCCGGAAACATCATATTCTCCGGTGCCGTCCTGCCGGAAGCTATAAGAGAAAGACCCGGATCCGTCGCTCCAGCTGCCGGTTATTTTCTGCAATTCGTCATTTACATTTTCCTGACCGTCCCCTGCCGCGGCGGAAACACCGCCTCCTGCGAATGAAGCGCTGTCAGTTTCATTATCCCCCCGGCATCCGCCAAATGCGGAGAGCATCATGACCGATAAAATAACGGCAGTCATTTTCTTTACGGATTTTCTGTTCATACGATCCTCTCCGGAATAAACAAGCTGTCAGACGTCCATAGCAAGCAGAGTTTCAACTTCGCTTTCCGTCATATCAAACATTTCGGACAGCTGCTTTATTGAATTTCCGAGCGCCTGCAGCTTTTTCAGTATTTTTGCCTCACCCTTGGCAATGCCTTCTGCTCTGCCTTCTGCTCTGCCTTCTGCTCTGCCCTTGGCAATGCCTTCTGCTCTGCCTTCTGCTCTGCCCTTGGCAATGCCTTCTGCTCTGCCCTTGGCAATGCCTTCTGCTCTGCCTTCCGCCATTGCTTCGATTTTTGCTTCGTTAATATCCTGTTCGGTGATCTTCATATTAAAATACTCCCTTTCTCTGATATTATTAAAATCTGTCTGTCCCAACGCGCATCTGTAAAGCGTTATCAGTCTTTTTCCTGTTTCGGTGCCGGAATAGCTGTCGCAGAACCTTTTCATATCATCATATGTCCTTACGGAGAAAAAATCCGAAAAGATCCTTATATCCGACGAAACATTTTCACTGATAACGGACGGTGTATAGACATTATAAAGCGTAAGCAGATCCGAATAGATCTCGTTATTCTGATTGCAAAGATGTATTATCTCTACGGGCGGAGAATTTTTCACCGACGTCATAATAAACGAGATGACGACCTTATTCAGCTTATCATATTTACCCTTTTCGACAGTCTGTCCGCTGAGAGCGCGGCAGGCATAATATATAGTCCTGTTTTTGATAAGCATCTCGCTGTAAGTATTCTGCATATCAATACTGTAGACTGTTCCGTTTTCATCCTTTGCAAAGGTATCAAAGCGGATATAATTATGCTCCACATTATCCGGTCTGACATTTGCCTGTGAAATTATTTCCTTTGCTTTCAGGGTATGTCCGGTGATCGCCTTGACCATTGACGCAAAAAGCGTATAATCGCCGAACATTATTGAGAAAACAATATCATTTCTCGGAGGATAATCCTCCCTGAACGGTATATCCATCGGCAGGCACCTTCCTTCCGCCACAGGAACGTATATCGCGGAAACACGGTTTTATCCGGCATTTCCTTGTTTATATCCTTACTTATGTTTATATCCTTACTTATATTATAATATAGGACGCAGATATTTTCAAGCCGAAGCAAATGATTACACAAAAATCTTTTTTGCACCGCAAGTTCTTCGGGGGAAACCCTTTTCCGGCGGAAAAAGGGTTCTCCCCCGGACCCCTTTCCTAAAACCGCTGGATTTTTGTCATACTATGATTCAAGAGAATCCGATCCTGCAAAAGAATTATACATTGAATCTGAACAGTACGATATCTCCGTCCTGCATTACATATTCCTTGCCCTCGCTGCGGACAAGACCCTTTTCCTTTGCGGCGTTCATGGATCCGCATTCCATCAGATCATTATACGCCACGACCTCTGCGCGGATAAAGCCGCGCTCAAAATCCGTATGTATTTTTCCGGCAGCCTGCGGAGCTTTTGTTCCCTTTCTGATCGTCCATGCCCTTACCTCCTGCTTTCCGGCTGTAAGGTATGAGATAAGACCGAGAAGGTCATAGCAGGCGTTGATAAGTCTGTCAAGACCGGATTCGGAAAGTCCCATCTCAGAGAGGAATATCTCCTTTTCGTCAGGCTCCATGCCCGATATTTCGGCTTCGACCTCGGCGCAGATCGGAAGCACCGCTGCGTGTTCGCTGTCCGCGATCTCCTTTACCATATCGAAATATTTATTTCCCTCAACCTTGCCGTCGGCAAAATCGCTGTCGCTGAGGTTTGCGGCATAGATTATCGGCTTATTGGTGAGCAGCGCCACGCTTTCAAGCAGCTCAGCCTCCTCCGGCGTACATTCAACGGAACGCGCAGCCCTGCCCTCGTCGAGTGCCTCTTTGACGCGCCTGAAGAAATCCAGATCAGCCTGATATTTCTTATCGCCCTTTATAAGCTTCTGTGTCTTTTCTATTCTTCTGTCGATCATTTCGATATCCGAGAGGATAAGCTCGACATTAATGGTATCTATATCGCGCTTAGGGTCGATACTGCCGTCAACATGGATAATATCGTCGTTTTCAAAGCAGCGTACCACATGGACGATCGCGTCAACCTCGCGGATATTCGCAAGGAATTTATTTCCCAGACCCTCGCCCTTGGACGCGCCCTTTACAAGACCTGCGATATCGACGAACTCGATCGTTGCAGGAGTATACTTTTCCGGGTCATACATTTCGGCAAGCTTGTCAAGACGCTTATCCGGAACTGCGACTACGCCGACATTCGGCTCTATCGTGCAGAACGGATAATTCGCTGACTGTGCGCCTGCATTTGTTATAGCGTTAAAAAGTGTGCTTTTGCCGACATTCGGCAGACCTACTATTCCTAATTTCATTTTTCCGATCTCCAATCGTAATTTAATGCATAATTCATAATGCATAATGCATAATTATTTGCCCCGCACCTGCAAAAAAGCATGGTTCCATAGCAATTATAAGTATAGCACAAATGAGGACACGGCTCAATATTATTTTTGATATTTATTACACGCTGCCTCAAACGGCTGTCTTTTGGCTGCATAACAAAAAAGCGCAGCTGCTGCTAAACTACTGCGCTTGATATTAAAAGCTTTGCTTTCAACAAGCAAAGGCAAGCCGTAGGCTTGCTGTCGTTCAGTGGGAGATTTTTACTCCCACTGAACGGATATATGGCACCCGCGTGCCGCCGGTGTCAATTTCGCGATGGTAGTTCTTCCGTTACCTGACATCAAAGCCGCGGCTGTTACTTTCTTCCGTCCGCGAGTTAGAAAGTTATGCCTTGCAAGAACTAAGGGCGCGTAATAGGGAGCGCAGGCTCTGCGCCGGGGGACATACTTTGCGGTTATTAAGGCAACACCGCTCCGGGGGCAAATCCCGTTATTTTATATTATTTTATATTTATAAGATCCCTTATGACTTCGCCTGCAAGTATAAGTCCGGCGGCGGAGGGAACAAACGCTATGCTCGCCGGAGTGACCTTTCCTGTTACGGGATCGGTCAGCACCTCGGCAGGACGGCGCGGTTCTTCCTTGGAATATACTACCTTCAGCTTTTTCACTCCGCGCTTTTTCAGCTCGCGGCGCATCACCCTCGCCAGAGGACATACCGACGTCGAATATATATCCGCTATCTCAAACATTTCGGGGTGCAGCTTGTTTCCTGCCCCCATCGAGGATATCACCGGCACGCCGCATTTCTGCGCCTGCGTGACAAGCCCGATCTTCGCGCTTACCGTATCCACCGCGTCAACAACATAATCATATAGCGAAAAATCAAATTCTCCGGCGTTTTCGGGCGTAAAGAACACATTGTACGCATTGACCTTTATTTCCGGATTGATCTGTCTTGCCCTTTCTGCGGCAGTTTCAGCCTTATACTGTCCTACCGTGTTTTCCAGAGCGATTATCTGCCTGTTGATATTGCTCGCGGCGACCGTGTCTCGGTCGATAATATCCAGTTCACCGACTCCGCTTCTTGCAAGGGCTTCGATAACATATCCCCCGACTCCTCCTGCGCCGAAAACCGCAACGCGGCATTTTTTCAGACGGTCAAGGGCTTGCTGTCCTATCAGCAGCGCTGTTCTTGAAAATCTTTCGTCCATAGTTTTTTCCTTATCAGTCGGGTCTGTTGACCTTATCCCCGTCACCAAAATATATATCGTACCATACAAGGAAAACATAAATAGTCCAGACCTTGCGGCTGTTGTCGTCCCTGCCGTTGAAGTGATCGTCAAGATATGACACTATCAGATCGGTATTGAAGAATTTCTTTGCTGTTTCCGAGGTAAATGCTTCCTTTACCTTATTGTAATACTTTTCGTCCTTGAGCCATACTCTCGTCGGGACCGGGAATCCGAGCTTCGGTTTCTGCGCCGTAGCCTTCGGCAGATGACGGAGCGCCGCCTGACGCATTGCATATTTAGTCGTACCGTGAGCTATCCTCAGCTTTGTCGGTATAGTGCGCGCTACCCTGAAAACCTCTTTATCGAGGAAAGGCACTCTCAGCTCCAGAGAATTTGCCATACTCATTCTGTCCGCCTTGAGCAGGATATCTCCGACCATCCAGAGATTGATGTCAAGATACTGCATCTTTGTAACATCATCATAGCCCTTTACCCTGTCATAATACTTCCGGCAAAGATCCTGCGGTCTTGTAACAATAGAATTATCCTTCAGTATAAGCTTTTTTTCCTCATCATCATACATGAAAGCGTTTCCGATGAATTTATCCTCGGTTTTTCTTGCGCCGCGAAGAACATATCCCCTGCCCTTGATATGCGGCCATTTCCTTGCCTTTTTAGCAAGCGCATATCTCACCTTTTCGGGCAGTATTTTCTGATAGAATCTGAAAACATGAGGTTCGTTATATATCGTATAGCCGCCGAAAAGCTCATCTGCTCCCTCGCCCGAAAGCACGACCTTGACATACTGGCTTGCAAGCTTTGATACAAAATAAAGCGCGATGCATGACGGATCGGCAAGGGGCTGATCCATCTGATACTGTACCTTGGGAACGGCAGTCCAGAATTCCTCTGAACCGATAAGGTGGGTATGATGCTCAACGCCGATCTCCTTTGACAGACCCTCCGCCCAGCTTATCTCATTATATCTTTCACCGAAATCAAAGCCGACGGTAAAGGTTTTCTGATCGGCAAAGTATGTTGAAACATAGCTGGAGTCAACTCCGCTGGAAAGAAAGCAGCCGACCTCGACGTCGCTGATCTTATGAGTATTGACGGAATCCTCGAATGCAGATTCGATCTTATCAACCGCCTCCTTTTCTGTCAGGCTGTAATCCGGGTCAAAGGTTGCCTCGAAATATCTGGTTATTTTTATTTCGCCGCTGCGGAACCACATATAATGTCCCGGCAGCAGGCAGTAAATATCCTTGAAGAAGGTTTCCGGCGGAACGACATACTGGAACGAAAGGTAATTATCCAGAGCCTTGTAATTGAATTTCTTGACATATTTAGGGTGTTCGAGGATACTCTTGATCTCCGAGCCGTAGATAAGATCTCCGTCGATAAGGGCATAATGCATAGGCTTTATACCGAAGAAATCCCTTGCGATAAAGACAGATCCGTCCTTTGTATTATATATAGCGAAGCCGAACATACCGCGAAGTCTGTTAAGGAGTTTTTCGCCCCACTGTTCAAAGCCGTGAACAAGAACCTCGGAATCGGTATTGGTATAGAAAATATGTCCGTTTTGTTTTAATTCATCTCTGAGTGATGCATGGTTATAGATCTCCCCGTTAAACATCAGCACGAGGGTCTTATCCTCGTTATAGATAGGCTGATGACCGCCGTCGAGGTCAATAATACTCAGGCGGCGGAAGCCCATAGATATTCTGTCGTCGGTAAAATAGCCGACGCTGTCGGGACCCCTATGAGTAATAACATCGGTCATTGTTTCAAGGACCTTATCCCTATCCTGCACATTACCTGTAAAACCGCATAATCCGCACATACTTTACTCCCCTTTTAAGCACCGGAAAACAACCGATGAACCCTGATATTAACAAATTGATTTTAGCACAACGGAGATAATTTTGCAAGAATTTCGACTAAAGATATTCAAAAATTTAATTTCATTCTCTGTTTTATAGAATCATTTCCGAAAAAACGCAAGATAATATAGTAAAAAATGCATATTTATTAAAAGCTTTGCTTTCAACAAGCAAAGGCAAGCCGTAGGCTTGCTGTCGTTCAGTGGGAGATTTTTACTCCCACTGAACGGATATATGGCACCCATGGCACCCGCCGCCTTAGAGGGCGCGGGTGTCCGGTGGACACCTCTCAGCCGCCTTGCCCATTTCACCGCCGAGCGCGTCGATCTCGCGCACGAGATCTCCCTTCGCCGTTCCGCTGATGGACGGGTTGCACGGGCAGTTGCCCACGGCGTCCATATTTATCGTAAATACGCCCGTCTTGCAGCCGAGCCTTGCGCTTGCAAGACCAGCCCCAATACCGGCTGACCCGCGCCGATAACGGCAACGTCAAATTCTTCTGCTAAAAATTTCACTTTCCGATTCCTCTCTTTGTTCCTTTATGCAATATATATTATAAAACAAAATTTCCCGAATGTACAGATAAAGGTCTATTTTATTTTGGTCTGATGACAAAAGTATATCCCCGTACAGCGAGATACCGTACGGGGAATGCGTCCCAAAGGTTATCAGTTTAATATCGTACCGGCTGTTTATCGTAAATTGTTTTACATAAAACATTTCCGTTCATTCGCCGTATACCGTGATACCGTTGATAACGACCCGGGAAATATTTTCAGGGTCGACGGAGTAAAGCTTTTTGTCGAAATTATTTGAAAGGCTTTTGTTCGGGAAAAGCTTGTAATTGCAGCTCATGAAAACGAAATCTTCGGAATACGAACAACCGTCCGCGCAGATATAATACTTCTTTCCGTCTTTGGTGGAAACAAACCAGTTTGTCATATCGGGGAGATCGGAAACTCCCTGCGTTCCGGCATAGAGCGCGATCCCCGCAGGACAGATATAAAGCCTGCCGTTTTCTGCTTTCTGTCCGAAAATGCCGGTCAGGGTATCGTCCCCGATATCGTAAGCTTTTCCCGATATATCGCAGTCCATGGTAAAACTCAGCTCGAACGGCAGACTGAAAATCTTGCTCCTCGCCTTTACGAGTTCAAATCTGTCATTATTATATATCACGCCGGTGTAATAATAACTGTTGGTAAAAATATCATACGGGATAACCGAACGGTTATTTTCCTCAAGCGTATGCAGCTCTGAAATATTGCCGTCATTTATTTCTTCATAGCCTGCGATCACCGAATCTATTCCCGATGCAACGTAGCTGTTGCTTCTGACGATAATCTTTTTGCCCGTCAGGCTTTTTCCGTATACGTCTTTTCCGCTGCTGTCGTGCGCCGTTACGTTGACACGAATCAGGATACGCAGCGTCTTTCCTTCGTTTTCCGTTCCGTACAGCGCATCGTATCCCATGCCGTCTGTAACGAGCTTATCATCACCCGACGCCCCGACGATCATTTCAAGATCGTGCTTAGTACCCGCTGCCGGATCGCTTTCGTTTGAAAACCATGCCGAAAAATCCCCGCGCTGTATAATATTGAAGGTGTTATCCGTAAAAGCGCCGCCGCTCTTTTTCGACAGGCGGATATCAATGAAATCGCTTGTCCCCTCATAGCTGCTCACCTGTAAGGATTCAAGCTTCAGATCAGGATCGTAAAATTTCACCTCTGCGTTTTTTACGTTTGTAAAGTCTCCGGTATAGCAGTCGCCGCCGACAATGCTGCCGTACAGAACGTAAAGATTCTCCGCAACAACGGGTAGACTGAATATGCAGATAAGTATGACCGCCGCCGCAGCGGCAGCAATAAGTCTGCGCACGGGTCTGCGCTTTTTCTTTTTTCCGATCGAAGAATAAACTCTGCTCAAAACCGCATCAACATCGGCTTTCGTGTTTTCCGCAACGGACGCTTCGTCAATAACCGGATCCGTGGCGGGTAACACAGTCATATCATCAAAAATGTTCTTATCCATTATCAAAACCCCTTTCCGATAGTTTTTTCTTTATTTTTGCTCTTGCCCTGTGAAGTCTGACTTTGACGCTATCGGTAGTCATTCCCATTGCCCCGGCTATTTCGGATATGCGCTGGTAGTAATAATAGTATCGCATTACGATCTCGCTGTCGGGCTGTCCGAGAGAATCCACAATATCACCCAGAACACGGTTGATCTCTTTTTGCTCGACAAATCCCGAAAGGGAAAAATCATCGGCGGGATCAATTTCGTCAATATCCGAAGTGTTTTTGTTTCCGGCAGATGCGAGCTTGTCGAAGGTCTTTGTTTTTGCGATACAGCAGATATATCCCTTCAGACTCTCGTCCCGTACCTTTCCGGAATTCTTCCACAGGGTGATAAACGTGTCTGCACAGACTTCCTCGATATCTTCCTTGCAAAGACTGCCTCTGCCAACGTTATATATAATTGTTGACACAAGCGGCATAAACTTCCTGATCACTTCCTCAAGCGCCGATTCGTCTTTTTTTCTGAGCCTTGACGCAAGACTGCCGTATTCTTTCAAAGCCGTCACTTCCTTTCTATTCCGACCGGTCTGTATATTATAACGCCGATAAAGGTAAAACGGTTACATAATAAATTCATCTTGACAAATAACAAAACGGTGTATATAATAATAGTATAACCTATCTTGTAAAGACTGTGAAGGAAAATAAGATACTGCTGGATGCGCAAAGAGAGCTGCCGGTCGGTGTAAGGCAGCTGCAAAGGCTGTATGTATAGCTCGTTCCGGAGTTGACCGTCTGATATGTAGGACGGTACGCAGGGCTGCGTTAAAGGCCGGGGTCTTGTCAGAGATCGCTGAGAGATGCTTTGCATCTGAAAATAGGGTGGTACCGCGAGCATTATGCCCGCCCCTTGTCCGTATCGGACAATGGGCGGTTTTTTGTGTTGTACGATCGCTTTTACGGAATTTACAGTTAAATAGGGTCCCTTATAATTGAACGGAGGTTTTTTATCATGGAAAAGGGTTATAAAAAGTATATTCCTTTTGAACAGATCAAAATGGAAAAAAGACAGTGGCCGGATAATACTATCACTAAAGCACCGATATGGTGCAGCGTTGACCTGAGAGACGGAAATCAGGCTCTCGTTACTCCCATGAATATGGAACAGAAACTTGAATTTTTCCACGCGCTCGTCGATATGGGCTTTAAGGAAATAGAAATAGGCTTTCCGTCAGCAAGCGAAACTGAATATGAGATCTGCCGCGAACTGATCGAGGGCGGCCATATCCCCGATGACGTTACTATTCAGGTTCTCGTTCAGGCAAGAGAACATCTTATCCGCAAAACCTTTGAGGCAGTAAAGGGCGCTAAAAATGTTATCGTGCATTTCTATAATTCTACGTCCGTGCTGCAAAGAAAGGTCGTTTTCAAAAAGGATATGCAGGGCGTAATAGATATAGCAGTCGAGGGCGCAAAGCTTATCAAGGAACTGATCGACGGCTATGAGGGAGATACAAATTTCCGTCTGGAATATTCCCCCGAAAGCTTCTCCGGCACGGAAGTCGATAATTCCGTTAAGATCTGCGAGGCTGTAATGGATACGGTCGGCGCAACAAAGGAAAATCCGATCATACTCAATCTGCCGAATACGGTCGAAATGTGTACGCCGAATACCTATGCGGATCAGGTAGAATATTTCATTACCCATATAAAAAACCGCGAGGCTGCCATCATCAGCGTTCATCCCCATAACGACAGGGGTACGGGCGTTGCCTGCGCAGAACTTGCTCTGCTTGCCGGCGCGGAAAGAATAGAGGGTACTCTGTTCGGCAACGGCGAACGTACAGGCAACCTTGATATCGTGACTGTCGGTCTGAATATGTATACCCAGTGCGTAGATCCCTGTCTGGATTTCAGCAACCTGCCGAAATATAAGGAGATCTATGAGAGATGTACGAATATGAAGATCGGTGAGCGCCAGCCCTATGTCGGTGATCTGGTATTTACCGCCTTCTCCGGATCGCATCAGGACGCTATCAAGAAGGGCTTTGATTATGTAAAGCAGACAAACAGCGATAAGTGGGAGATCCCGTATCTGCCGATCGACCCGGCTGACGTCGGCAGGGAATATGAGGCGATCGTGCGCTATAATTCCCAGTCTGGCAAGGGCGGCGCGGCTTTCATTATGGAAAATGTTTTCGGTTATGAGCTTCCCAAGCGTATGCATCCGGAATTTGGCGCGCTTGCCAAGGCTGAAAGCGACAAGCTCGGCAAAGAGCTTTCTCCTGCGGATCTGATGGAGGTATTCAACAAGAACTATATCGACATTGAACAGAAGATATGGCTTGTAAAGCATATTGTCAAGAATATCGGTGAGAACGAGGCTACATTCAGCGGAACCGTTCATCTTGTCAAGGCGGACAAGGACGTAGATATCTGCGGCGAGGGCAACGGACCTGTTGACGCTCTTGTAAATGCGCTGCGTTCAGTGGGGATCGTCGGTTTTGAGATAGAAAAATATAAGGAACATTCCATTTCTCAGGGATCGGATTCAAAGGCTATCTGTTATATGCAGGTCAAAGATCCCGACGGAAGAACAGTTTTCGGCGTAGGCATTTCACACGGTATATTCAAAGCGTCCGCAAGAAGTCTTTTCTGTGCGATCAACCGTTCCGAATGTGAGCTGCGCGTTAACGGCGAGATCATCTGAACACACCGCCACCGGCGGCGGAGTGCCTCCGCGGTCAATTCGCGTTGGTCGCTGCGCCTCCGGCTCCGCTCTGGGCACATCGGGAAGCTTCGTAACTCGCGCCGGGAAGAAACTCATGGGAAAAAGAACGGAAAAGTTTCGCCCGCCTTTTCAAAGGCGGCAGTTTCCAAAGGCAGAGCCTTTGGTCGCGCTCCGCAGAGCGCGAAACACTCTTGCATGAGAATCCCTCCGCAAGGGGTGAATTAAAAAAAGCCCCGGTGGGGCTTTTTTTAAGAGGGGACGCCCTGGGAAAGAGGGCGTCCCCTTGTTTAGTTCCTCCA
>CACYWT010000018.1 GCA_902778175.1 uncultured Ruminococcus sp.
CAGGATTTTCGCTTTGGTGCGAGTGATGGGACTTGAACCCATACGTCGTGAAACACACGCCCCTCAAACGTGCCTGTCTGCCTATTCCAGCACACTCGCTTATCTGATGCTATACCATTATATACGATATCTTTCTTTTTGTCAATAGAAAAATCCAAATATTTTTCGATATCCGGCATCAGTATTCAAGGCAATCAGCAATTTCATGATAACCGTTGATGAAAACATCTGCAACATTCTTTATTTCGTCAAGATGCGCCTCATTCGACGGATCATATACGGCTACGGTTTTCATTCCGGCAGATGACGCACTGCGCAGCCCTTCAATAATATCTTCGTATACCGTACATTCATCAGGCTCCGCTCCAAGCTTACGGGCAGTATACAGATATATATCCGGATTGCTTTTGTTCATTCCTACCTCAGATGTATAACAGATGCAGTCGAAAACTCCGTCCAGACCGTTATTCTCCAGACAGGGCAGCAAAAGATAAGGGTTGTTCGAGGTCGCCATTCCGAGCATTACGCCTCTTTCTTTCAGCTTTCTTATATATTCGCCTGCATACGGTTTAAGCCTGACATTGTTTGCATATTCATAATGCGCCATATCAAGCCATTCCTGCATTATTTCCTCAATGCTGTCGGGAAGTGAATAGGTATTTTTTGTAAATACGGCGGCAGTTTCAAAATACATACTGCGCACCTTGTCGCTGTATTCTTCCGTCACGGGTATTCCGCGCTTAGTCAGAAAATCCTCGTCGACTTTCTCCCAGACATACATCGAATCAACAAGAGTTCCGTCAAAATCGAAAATTGCCGCCTTCATTACCTTCTTCCTTTCGGGGTGAGTTTGTTATCACAGCTATTCTTCAAGCGCCTTGAGCTTGTATCTGATATAACCCTGATATTTCTTATAATCATTGTTCCAGCGCTTAGCAAGCACCTTGTTATTCCTCCGGTCGGGTATATCATAATGATCCTTGATGTAATTGCCAAGGTAATCGGAAATTTTCTTTGCGCCGAAGGTATTCAGATGTACTCCGCCGTCACGGGTATCCATTGTCCAGTCGATATTTGCATATTCTGGATGCGTTCCGAAATCTATATGCGGGATATGTTTTTCCTCAGCATATTTGTGCACAGCCTCATGGTTTTCCTTGCTGCTTGTAAGGGTATTGGGTATGGTCACAAGGATAAGCTCTATATTCTTTTCACGGCAGAGATCAACGAATTTATTAAGATACATCATAATATACGGACTGATCACACCGTTTTTGTATTCCTCATTCTTTCCGTCCTCAAGACGAAGTTCGGGAGTTTCAAGAGGAACAGTTGACGGGTCTACCATCTGCCCGCGTGAGAAAGACTGCCATGTGTATTTTATCGGGGCGAAAAACTGACCCATTTTAAATATTTTCCAGTTGTCATGATATTTGAACAGCGGCATTTCGTTTTCCATGACATTATTGAGCGTCCTGTCCCTGAGAGTATCATCAGATTTCAGCGGAAACAGAACATCTGTTTCAAAAACCACAACCGACGGCGTCTGGTTTTTCAGTATCTCCTTGAGAATGTAATATGCTTCAGACATAAGTATCGCGCCCTGAGCGGATACATAACTCGTCATTCCGTGGGAATGCCACATTTCCAGAGGAGAAAAGGAGGAATAAGCCTCGCTGTTTCCGATAATTACAGTATCAATGGTATTAGCAGGCTCAGCATAGAAGCCATGGGCATTCTGATCCTTCATACCGTCTTCTACTGTATTGTTTTTCGGATGGAACATATATGTAAGTATCGGCAGCAAAAGTGCAAGTATCAGAAAAAAACATAGTCCGCGGAAAAATTTTCCGGCGTAGACGAAAGCCTTGCTGCGTTTCTTTTCCGGTTTGTTTTCTGTTCCGGATAAGCCCTCGTCATTTTCGTTCATTTCATCAGTTTCCTTTTTGGTTTCTTCCGATATGTTTTTTTCTTCTGCCTTATTGATATTCTCTGAATCCTTGTTTTTCATTATACCACCTTAATAAAGAATAAGCCGGTGCTTTCTCAGAACTGTGCGTATATATTGTCAACAACACCGTAATGCGGTCCGAATGCACCTAATACAAGTACCGCAAGAATAAGTCCTATCATAACAGGCCACTTGATATATATCCTGCCTGTCGAAACTGATTTCAGCGGATCCCTGCCCTTTTCTTTAAGGACAGCAACAATAAACATAATTATAACGCCTATGGCTATGACAACAAAATCATGTCTGTCCGTACCGCGTTCAAACAGCGTACCGTACATCAGATCATTCATGCTGAAATTAGTAAAGCTGCGCCAGATGATAGCTCCGAAATCGCCTATTGTATTTGCTTTGAACATAGTCATACCCATATTGACAAGCAGAAGTGTGCGCAATACAGCCCATGAATTCATCAGCCTGCCCCTGCGGTCGATCTTCGATTTGCTGAACATCTTTACAAATACAGGCTCGAATAATGTTCCGAGAATCATTATCAGGAAATAGTAAAGCCCGTAGAGAACATATTTTATGTCTGCGCCGTGCCACAGTCCCGTTCCGAGCCATACCACAAACAAAGCGCATGACGACGGTACTATGCTTGCCATGAATTTGCTCATATGATTCTGCGAAGCCTTGCTGAGCTTCATGAACGGCTTGGACAGCGATACGGGATAGAATACATAATCCTTGAACCATGTGCCGAGAGTAATATGCCATCTTCTCCAGAATTCACCGACAGACTTCGAGAAAAACGGCTGCCGGAAATTCGGCTCCAGCCTGATACCAAAAATTCTTGCCGTTCCCGACATAATATCAATACAGCCGGAAAAATCGGTATAAAGCTGTATAGTATAGCAGATCATCGCAAGGATAATAACAAAGCTGCCGTATTTATTATAATCCGAGAAAACGTCGGTTGCTATATACGAAGCCCTGTCGGAGATCACAAGCTTTTTGAAAAGACCCCAAAATATCAGCGTAATGCCGGCTGTAAAATCCTCGTTATTATATCTGTGTCCCTGCTCAAGCTGAGGCATGAGCTTATCATAACGTCCGATAGGACCTTCTGTCATCTGAGGAAAAAAGCTGACAAAAAGCAAAAGCTTTGCCGGATTTGTTTCTGCCCTGTATTTTCCCCTGTATGTATCGACAACATAACCGATAGCCTGAAGTGTATAGTAGGATATACCCAGCGGCAATACAAAGCCCACGAGAGGGATCTCAAACCCTGCGCGGAAAAACGCAGATATGCCGTTAATTGTTCCAAGGAAGAAATTCGTATATTTCAGCACTATAAGTATTCCCAGAGAAATGATAACGGCTGCCGCCACTACTGTTTTCTTCTGTTTGGTTACTTTATTTTTCAGTTCCTTTTTTTCGTCCTTTGACAATCCCTTTTTTGCGCTGTTAAAGTCGTCCTGCATTTTTGTCAGCTGCAATGCGCAGAAATATGATGAAAATGCCGTAACGAACAGACATAACGAAAGAAACCCATCCAATATTATACTGAACAGGCAGCTACCGGCAAGCAGTACCTTCCATCTGTGTTTTATCGGAAAAAGCAGATACATTACATATACGATTATCGCAAATCCGAAAAAATACAGGTATGAAGTATATGTCAAAAAAATCACCAACCTTGATGAGCATAACGGAATGAAAGCCGTTCAGGAAATGCTGACACCATAATAATATGCAAAATTTCAAGGAAGCACTGATAAGATCAGGCGCCTGTATAGCACAGTCGGATCGTATCAGATGAGCGCCGTAAACCTGACGTTCTTCAAGCGGATCCGGTGCAAATGCCCTTTGGGGCATCGTCTGCCGCGATCAATTCAGTGGTTCCTTAATGCACAGATCGGAAAATCAGCCGAAAAGATATTTTTCAGGCTTAGTGTCAACACGACCTGATCAGTCCTCAAGTCTTTGTATCATTGCATAAATTGCTTCTGCGGAATTGAAGTTTTCGGGAACAAGCTCCATAGGAGTGATCTCTATATCATATTCGTCGGTAAGTCTTGCAACAAGCTGAATGATGGTCATGGAATCAAGTATTCCCGAATCAACAAGCTCTTTCTCTGTTTCAAAGTCCACACCGGGTTTTACCTCGCTGAGTATTTCAAGTAATTCTTCCATTTCAATTTCTCCTTTACTGATCTTTGTAATTTGCTTTAAGAAGCGCGCGGTCTATCTTGCCGTTGCTGTTATGCGGCATAGTGCCGAGCTTTACAAGCTTTGCCGGAAGCATATATTCCGGAACTCTTGCCCTGAGCTGCGCAAGCAGCTCTTCCTCAGACGTTTTCCCTTCGTAGATAAGGATTATCCTGTCTGTTCCGCCGTTATATATACAAGCGCAGGAAAGCACTCCCTCCTGCGCACAGGCAGCGTTTTCTATCTCGCCCAGCTCTATGCGGTAGCCCATATGCTTGATCTGGAAATCCTTTCTTCCGCAGTAGATAAGCTCTCCGAGTTCATTATATTTTACGATATCACCGGTTTTGTACACTATTTCGGGATATGCGGAATTAAGCGGATTCTGCACAAATGCCTCGGCGGTTTTCACGGGATTGTTGTAATAACCTGCCGCAACAAAGGGACCGCCTGCATAAAGCTCGCCCTCCTGCCCCGGAGCACATTCCTTTCCGTCAGCTCCGATAACGGAAATACGGCAGTTGTCGCACGGTACGCCTATCGGTAAAGGCTGACCGTCATCAAAACTGCGGTTCACCACATAATATGTACAGATATCGGTTGTTTCTGTGGGACCGAAAAGATTTGCAAAACGGCAGTCCGGAAAATGACCGATCCAGTAATTAAGCTGCTTTGTGGGCATCACCTCTCCGGCAAAAAGCACCTGAGTCAGATGCTCCGGCTTTGCATACCTGAAAAGATCCATATTTGCCGCAATGCAAAGAGCGGAAGGGACCCAGTATATCGTATTTACCATTTTTTCGTTCATATACTGAACGAGCTTTATCGGAAAAGCAAAGAATTTTTTCGGGATTATCGCAAGCTCTGCACCCGTTCGCAGGGCAGAATAAAGATCGGTCACCGACATACTGAAATAAAACGGCGTCTGGCTGCCGAATACGGTACTGCTGTCTATGCCGAAGGTCTTTATGAACCAGTCTGTATAGGAAACAACATTCGCATGGGTAACTATCGTACCCTTAGGAACGCCCGTCGAACCGGAGGTGAACAGACAATACATCGGATCCGAGGATGTCATTTCCGCGCGAACTGACAGGATAGCCTGATCATCAGCTTCGGTTTCATTTATTTCGTCCTGTGTCAGTACCTTTCCGTCAAAGCTTGTTTCAGAGAGCTTTTCCGCAAGATCGGAATTTGTGATAACGGCAAACGGTTTCACTACATCAAAAATAAGTCTTATTCTCTCGGCAGGCATTTTTGAATCAATTACCACATAGAAATTTCCGCTGTAGACCACACCGAGCATAGCAGCGGCACATTCGGGAGTCTTGTCCATATAAACAGCGGCAGCGGATCTTTTTCTTCCGCAGGAAATAAGAGCAGCGGCAGTTTTTCTTGCAAGAGAAGAAAGCTGGGCATAAGTCAGCCCATGAGTTTCATCGCAGACGGCTGTTTTATCGGGATATGATTCAACCGATCTGTCAAAATAATCCGTGAAAATTTTCATGCCGTAAACCTCTCCTTATAAGCTTTTTTCCATAATTGAATCTTTAAACATTATAACATTGACATTTTTCATTTTCAATTACAAAGAATACCGATAAATACTCAATATTTATAATAAATAAGTGCATTTTTCACTAAAGCCTTATATATGATAAAAAACAGACAGCATTTGCGGTCTGTTTTACGCAATAAGAAAAAAGTCTCCCGAAAGAGACTTTCAAGACAGTGCCGCAGATAAGGCGATCTTTGTACGGCGGCGCATAAAATCATATTCCGAGGATTTTTTCCGCACGGGCGATCTCCTCTTTTGTCGGAACGGGAACACCATCGAGCGGATAAGGGATATTCAGCTCCTCCCACTTCATTATACCGAGGGTATGATACGGCAGTATCTCGACCCGATCAACCGTATCAAGCGAGGAAATGAGATCTCTCAGCGCGATAAGATCCTCTTCCCTGTCCGTAATACCCGGCACAAGAACATGACGGATCCACATTTTCTTTCCGTTATCCGAAAGATAACGCGCCATTGCAAGTATGTTTTCGTTTCCAACGCCGGTCAGAGCCTTATGACCTTCGGGATCCATATCCTTGATATCGAGGATAAAAAGATCTGTCACCTGCATGAGCCTGTCAAATTTACGCATCCATTCAGGATCGCTGCAAAAAGGCTGACCCGCCGTATCAACTGCGGTATGAACGCCGTCCTTTTTGGCAAGCGCGAAAAACTCTGTCAGAAATCCGATCTGCAACAGCGGTTCTCCGCCGCTGACGGTAACGCCGCCGTTATCCTTCCAGTAAGGACGGTAGCGTTTCACCCTTTGCCAGAGTTTTTCCGGCGTCCATTCTTCCCCGTCCTTTTTCCATGTTTCGGGATTATGGCAAAATCTGCACCTCATATTGCATCCGCTGAGGAATACCACAAATCTCACTCCCGGACCGTCAACCAGACCGAAGGTTTCAAGGGAGTGTACCCTCCCGGTTTCATTGTTTTCAGACATGATCTTTTCCCCCGAAAAAAGCATAAATGGAAAATTGACTGCAATTTCCCATTTTACGCTGTCAGTTTTCAATTTGAATTTGCGGTTATAAAGTATTGTGGCAGGTTCTGGATATTACATCGAGCTGCTGTTCACGGGTCAGGTCAATGAATTTAACAGCGTAGCCTGAAACACGGATAGTAAAGTTTGCATATTCTTCCTTTTCGGGATGCTCCATTGCGTCATAGAGCTTTTCCGTACCGAATACGTTTACATTCAGGTGATGAGCGCCCTGATCAAAATATCCGTCGAGAACCTGAACAAGATTGTCTATGCGCTCCTGTTCATTATGTCCGAGAGCATCGGGATTTATCGTCTGTGTATTGGAAATACCGTCAAGCGCCCACGGATACGGCAGCTTTGCAACCGAATTAAGAGATGCGAGCAGTCCGTTCTTTTCTGCGCCGTAGCTCGGATTCGCGCCCGGCGAAAGCGGTTCTCCTGCCTTTCTTCCGTCAGGCATATCAGACGTTGCCTTGCCATAGACCACATTTGAGGTAATAGTAAGAATTGATGTGGTAGGCTCGGAATTACGGTAGGTGTGGTGCTTTTTGATCTTATCAAGGAATGTGCCGAGCAGCCATACGGCAATATCGTCTGCGCGGTCGTCATCATTTCCGTATCGCGGAAAATCTCCCTCAGCCTCATAATGCAGCGCAAAGCCGTCAGTATCGCGGATCGTTCTGACATGAGCATACTTTATTGCGCTGAGTGAATCAACAACGTGAGAGAAACCTGCGATACCCGTTGCAAATGTACGGCGGACGTCCGTATCTATAAGAGCCATTTCAGCCGCTTCATAGAAATATTTATCGTGCATATAGTGGATAAGGTTGAGGGCATTTACATATACGCCTGCGAGCCAGTCCATCATTCTTTCAAATTTATCAACTACCTCATAATAATCAAGATATTCCGAGGTGATCGGACGCATCATCGGTCCCACCTGTTCGCGGGTCTTTGCGTCCACGCCGCCGTTGATAGCATAAAGCAGACATTTTGCAAGGTTTGCTCTTGCTCCGAAGAACTGCATTTCCTTTCCGGTCTGTGTTGCCGAAACGCAGCAGCAGATCGAATAATCGTCGCCCCATACGGGTTTCATGACATCATCATTCTCATACTGCACAGAGCTTGTATCTATTGATATCTTTGATGCATATTTCTTGAAATTTTCAGGAAGCGCGGAAGAATAGAGCACTGTCAGGTTCGGCTCCGGGGAAGGTCCCATATTTTCAAGCGTATGCAGGAAACGGAAATCATTCTTCGTTACCATAGAACGTCCGTCAACGCCGACGCCGCCCACTTCAAGCGTAGCCCATACAGGATCGCCGGAGAAAAGCTCATTATATGACGGAATACGCGCGAATTTTACCATACGGAATTTCATGACGAGGTGGTCGATAAGCTCCTGAGCCTCCTGCTCGGTAAGAATACCCCTGTCAAGGTCACGCTGTATATAGATATCGAGGAAGGTAGAAACTCTGCCGACGGACATAGCCGCGCCGTTCTGTGTCTTGATAGCTGCAAGATAGCCGAAATAGAGCCACTGTACTGCTTCTCTTGCATTCTTTGCCGGAGCGGAGATATCGCAGCCGTAGATCTCAGCCATTTTCTTCATACCCTCAAGGGCGCGTATCTGTTTGGCAAGCTCCTCACGAAGACGGATAACATCATCTGTCATCGTACCGTCGCCGCAGTTTGCGAAATCCTTTTTCTTCTGCTTTATAAGGAAATCTATACCATAAAGAGCAACCCTGCGGTAATCGCCTACGATTCTTCCTCTGCCGTAGGTATCCGGCAGTCCGGTGATTATCTTATTATGGCGCACAGCCTTCATTTCGGGGGTATATGCATCAAAAACGCCCTGATTGTGGGTAGTTATATAATCATTGAAAATGCGGTGAAGTTCCGGATCGGGGGTATAGCCGTGGCTCTGACAAGCCTGTTCAGCCATTTTGATGCCGCCGAAGGGCATAAATGCTCTTTTGAGCGGAAGATCTGTCTGCAGACCGACGATTTTTTCCATTTCGGGGTGATCCTCGTCGATATAGCCTGCGCCGTAAGCTGTCAGACCTGAAACAACCTTTGTTTCCATATCGAGTATACCGCCCTTGGCGCGTTCCGCCTTCTGATATCGCTGAACCTTATCCCAGAGATAATTTGTAGCCTCAGTCGGAGGTGCAAGAAAAGACTCATCTCCGTCATAGGGACGATAATTTTTCTGTATAAAATCTCTTGTATTTACCTCTAATTTCCATAATCTTCCATCAAAGCCTTCCCATGCCTCATTGAATACTGCATCCATAGCGATACCCCTTTCCCTGACCGTACAGTAATATTTTCTGCAGATTACAGTTTAAAAGCTTTGCTTTCAACAAGCAAAGGCAAGCCGTAGGCTTGCTGTCGTTCAGTGGGAGATTTTTACTCCCACTGAACGGATATATGGCACCCGAGCTGATTCCGGGCTTTGTCAACCTAAAAAGGAGTCTTTCCCGAATTATCGTGCAAAGTCAATAAAAAAAGAAATACCGACAATATTCTTTCTGCCATTTTGCCAAGCCGTATTTTCTTTATAAACACTATATATTGTGTATGATACATTCTGTATACAATACCTATAGTATATACGGGCAGAAAAAACTTTTCTCTCATATTTTCCGGCAGCTTAAAAGCTTTGCTTTCAACAAGCAAAGGCAAGCCGTAGGCTTGCTGTCGTTCAGTGGGAGATTTTTACTCCCACTGAACGGATATATGGCACCCGGGCGAGACTCGGGGGACATACTTTGCGGTTATACCCGGCACTCCGCCGGTTCAAATTGACAAAGCAATTGTTTTTTGCTACAATAGGAAACTGAAAAGAAATGGAAAAAAGAAACGAGGAAAAAGAATGAATGTAAATATCGGAAATAACGGCTTTGACAAGCTCGGTCTTTCCGCTCAGATAATGAGAGCAATTGAAGATATGGGCTTTTCGCAGCCGACGGAAATACAGGAAAAAGCTATCCCCGTTATGCGCAGCGGTAAGGATATTATCGGCAGATCAAGAACAGGTACCGGAAAAACTATGGCTTTCGCTATTCCTGCAATAGAAATGATCTGCGCTCAGCACGACAGATCAGATGTTCTCGCCGTAGTGATGCTCCCGACAAGAGAGCTTGCCATGCAGTGCTGTGAGGAGATCCGTAAACTGACAAAATTCTGCGAGGGTATCCGCCCCGTTGAGGTTTACGGCGGCGCTCCTATGGACAGACAGATCACAAAGCTCAAACGCGCCAATATCGTTATCGGTACTCCGGGACGAATAATGGATCATATGCGCAGAAAAACTCTTAAACTCGACCATGTCAAACTCGCTGTCCTCGATGAAGCCGACGAAATGCTCAGCATGGGTTTCAAGGAAGACATGGAAACTATTCTCCGCGCAACGCCTGATGACCGCCAGACGGTTCTGTTTTCGGCTACCATGCCCGAGGCTATCCTTTCTATTACTGGAGAATTCCAGCATGATCCCGTTATGATCGAATCCGGGAACAATAAGCTTACTCTCGAAAATATCAGGCAAACATACGTTGATGTCCCTATGGGCAGAAAAAGCGACGCGCTCAAGCTTCTTCTGTATTATTATGCGCCGGGGCTGTCCATAGTTTTCTGCAATACCAAAAAAATGGCGGAGGAAGTCGCTGTTTCTCTTTCACAGAGCGGCTTTAATGCAGAAGCTCTCCACGGCGACCTGAAACAGTCACAGCGTACTGCCGTTATGGATAAATTCCGCAGCGGCGCTGTCAATATTCTCGTTGCGACCGATGTCGCAGCAAGAGGAATAGATGTAAGCGATGTTGAATATGTTTTCAATTACGATATTCCGCAGAATAATGAGTACTATGTCCACCGTATCGGCAGAACAGGCCGTATCGGAAAGCAGGGTACAAGCGTTACCATTTGCAGCGGAAGACGACAGGTAATGATACTTCAAAGCATTGCGCACGAAACAGGCAGCAAGCTCGAAAAAACAGACGTTCCGTCCCGTGATGATATTAATTACCGCATTTCCGTACAGCAGCTGACTGATGTTGAAAAGGCTCTCGCTGAACCAATGAGCGAAAGATACCGCGATATGGTCAATATGCTGCTGTCAAAGGGCTATTCCCTGTTTGATATTGCCGCGGCAGGTCTGAGTCTTGGTTTTTCCGAAAAGGAAATAAAAATAAATGATATTGTTACCGAGAAAAAGAAGCTGAAATCCGGGGGCGATATTGATTTCAGCCGCATATTGCTCAATATCGGACGCGCAAGCCGTGTTGCTCCGAATCATATAGTAGCATCGATCACCGAAAGAAGTCTGCTTCACGGCGGCGATATCGGAAAGATAGAAATATTTGACGACCATTCCCTCGTATCCGTTCCGACCTCATCTCTCGACGATGTTATCGACAGTATGTACGGCGCAAAGATCTGCGGCAGACCCGTTCAGGTCTCACTTTATGAAAACAGACAGCACCGTCACCGTGACAGCGCTGCCGCTCAGCGCCGCAAAAAAAATATCAAAGCCGTCCAGAAGCCGTCTAAAAAACCGCACCGCAAGCCTTCGCAAAGACACCGTTAAGCAAGGAGCTGATGTTATGAAGAAAACAGTTATACTGATACTGACCGCAGCATTTATTATCTCTGTCGCCGGCTGCGGCGGAAAGGAAAAAGAAGAAGAAGCGTCCGTAACCGGTTCCTCACCGGCAATAATTCACCGCGAAAGCTCAGTTTCAAGCCCTGAAAGCAGTACTGCCGTTTCATCAAAGCAGGAAAGCCGCCTGCCTGACGGAGTACATGAGGAAAAGGAGGGTTTCCTGCGCTATACAAGCCCCGGAAAGGAGATCACTTCCGTATTCTCCTCGGAATTCAATACCGAAAATACTGAATACAGACCTGCAATAGGGATCATGCTCTCTGACGACGACGGCAGCGCAACTCTGCAGATCGAAGCCGTAAAGAACAAAGGGATAAGCCGCAATGATCTTGTTGATTACCTGAAAGAAACCTATCCCGACGCTGAGGTATATGTCACCGACAATAAGCAGATCATCTGCAAAAGCAAAATAAAGGACGGCAGCGGAACAGAGGTCATGGCTTATCTGAAAGCGGCTGTCACCGATATCGGCTATAACGAAGCAGTTCTTTTCTTCAAGGAATCTGACAAAAGCAAATACGAAACCGTCTTTAACAGAATAACCCTTTCGTAAAACAAAAAGAAGTAACCGTTCATATAAGTATCGGTTACTTCTTTATTTTTATTATCAGGAAAGCTTTTTCAGAAATCCCGTAAAATAATCCGGAAGATCAGAAGAAAGCGTAAGCATCTGACCTGTGCGCGGATGCACAAATGAAATGAAATATGCATGAAGGCATTGCCCGTCAAGGGAAGATATGACCTTTTTTGGACCGTATACCGGATCCCCCGCTACAGGATGACCGATATGTGCCATATGCACCCTGATCTGATGCGTTCTGCCCGTTTCAAGAGTAAGCTCAAGATGCGTAAAGCCGCTGTATCTTCCTATCACCCTGTAATGCGTCACTGCAGGACGTGAATTTGACATAGTCACAGTCATCTTTTTCCTGTCCGAAGGGTGTCTGCCTATCGGCGCGTCTACCGTACCCTCGTCATTCCTGAAATTACCGTAAACGACAGCCTGATATTTTCTCGTAAAGCTGTGTTCCTTGATCTGCTCCGCAAGAATCCTGTGCGAAAAATCATTCTTTGCAACGATCAGAAGTCCGCTTGTATCCTTGTCTATCCTGTGTACTATTCCCGGTCGCAGGACGCCGTTTATCCCCGACAGACTGTCACGGCAATGGAACATAAGAGCATTGACCAGAGTTCCGCTGTAATGCCCTGCCGCCGGATGCACGACCATTCCCTTAGGCTTGTTCACAACAAGAAGATCATTATCCTCATATGCGATCTCCAGCGGAATATCCTCTGGAAGGATCTCGTATTCCTTCGGCTCAGGGATAGAAACCGAAATCAGATCTCCTGCTTTCAGCCTGTAATTCTTCGATACTGTCTTTCCGTTTACCGAAACACTTCCGTCACTGATAAGCTTTCCTGCTGCGCTGCGGCTCAGCCCGTCAATTTTTTCCGCGATAAAGCTGTCTGTCCTGCTGCCTGCGGAAGCTTCGTCGATCATAAGTGATTCATTCATTTTCCTCTTCCCTTTCCGGAAGCTCAGCTCTCTTTTTGCTGTTATCGGGCATCAGCAGGATACTCAGTATGAATAATACCGCGCCCACTGTTATGCAGTAATCCGCAAAATTGCATATCGGCGGGAAAAACGAAACAGAAAGATAATCAATTACAAAACCGCGGAATAACCTGTCTATAAGATTGCCGATCCCTCCGCCGATAATAAGCGCAACGGAAACATTGAAAAGTTTCCCCTGCATCTTTTTACTGATAAGAATATAAAGGAACACTACGATAAGCGCTGCTGTCAGAAAAATAAAAAGCAGCGTACCGTTCTGTAATACACCGAATGCCGCGCCCCTGTTTTCCGAATAGACAAGAGAAAAAAGATTGTCTATAACCGTGACCCTTCCGTCGGGATATAGTCCCTGATAAATAAAATACTTGATAAGCTGATCCGCGCCAGCAATAAGCACTGCTGCTGTCAATACTAAAGCCGTTGTCATATAAAACCTCCGTAAACACCTCAAGCGGTGCATCCGCAGACACACCGCTCATGCGTTTTTATTCAAGAAACAACCATTGCGGTTATTTTCCATCTTTCTTTGCAGGAACACCGAAGCTTACCTCTGTCGGTTCAGCGTCAAGAATAACAACAGGCTCGCGCACGTTTTTGCTCTTTTCCTCTTTCTTATTCTCCTTAACCGCAGATTTCTTTTCTTCGCCTGCAAATTTTATCTCAGGTTCGCTTTCAACTGCCATCTTTGTCACATCAGACTTTTCTTCGGAAACTGCCGGTTTCTCCTCCGTAGCGTCAGCCGCCTTCTCCTTGACTTCCGGCTTTACGGAAGCTACAACAGGCTCATTGCCCTTCATTTCGGGATATTTTTTGTCAAGCTCTTTTTTCTTCGACTTGACATCTCCCTTTGTAATGGCATTGATAAGGCTGAGATGCTCCTTGTAGGAGATAAGCAGCGAATTCTTGAATTTATTTGCCTCGCCCATAAGTCTGAGGATATTTCTCTTCTGTTCATCGAGGATCTTATTGTTTTCCTCAATCTTTGCAGATGATTCACGAAGAGCCTTATTCATTATCTCTTCCGTTTTCGCATCAGTTTCGGCATTGATCCTTGCTGCTCTTACCTTTGCGTCATTAACGAGCTTTTCAGACTTTTCCTTTGCCTCGGAAAGCTGCTCGTCAGACTTACGGGTAGCCTCCATAACGATCTGCTTAGCTGTCATCTGCGCGCTGATGAGTGCGCTCTGAACGCTGTCTTCTTTTTCCTTATATTTCTGTATATCCTTATCCTGTGTTTCTATCCTTGCTTCAAGCTCGCGATTCGCCTTTTCAAGACTTTTGACCTTTTCTATAACCTTGTCAATGAAATTGTCAACATCCTCGATCTTATAACCGCCAAGACCGGACTTACGCAAAGATATATTCTGTATCTCTTCTAAAGTAAGCATCTTTTACCCTTTCTTTCCTGATCTATTTGTACTGCCTTGCCGTTCATCAGAAATATACGTTGTCGCTGCCGACCTCGTCCATTGCATCCTGACCTGAAAGTGTAACATTGCTGGGCATAATAATGAAAGTATCCTCTGCTACCTTCTTTACATTGCCGTTGTTTGCATAAGCAACGCCGCCGAGAAAGTCGATTATTCTTCTGGATACATCCTTGTTTGTATCTTCAACATTGAGGATAACAGTATGCATCTGCATAAGCTCGTTAGCCATTTCCTTTACGGAAGGATCAAATGCTTCCGGCTTGAAAAGAACGAACTGTACGCTTGCGCCTGCGCTCATATTCATAACATTTGTACCCGAAGATGATTCCTCGGAGCTGTCGTCATTATCCTGATATGTATCCTCGATATCATTTGTATCAGCAGCTTCGGTATCATCATAGAAATCGTCGTATGCCACCTCATCCTCAGGCTGCTTGAGTATGCTCTTGAATTTTCCCATTATGTTTGCCATTTTGTTTTCCTCCTGATTTTATCTGTATATTCTGGCGCCAAAAAGACCCGAACCTACGCGGATCATATTTGCGCCGCACAGAATTGCTTCATAGTAGTCTTCGGACATTCCCATTGAAAGAAAGTCCATACTTATATTATCTGATTTTTTTGTCGAAATGTCAATAAATAGTTTATACATTTCATCGAAAAATTTACAAATTTTTTGTTTAGTGTCACAGATTGGCGGCACAGACATCAATCCGCGGACTTTAATATTCTTTAAAAGACTTATTTGTCCGAGAAGATCGTCAATTTCCTCTTTATAGACGCCGGATTTATTTTCTTCCCTGCCGATATTGACCTCGACAAGAATATCAGTTTCCAGTCCGTTTTTTTCCGACTGACGGGAGATCTCCTGCGCAAGGCGGATATTGTCAACGGACTGTATCATAGATACCTTGCCGACTATCTGTCTTACCTTATTCGTCTGCAAATGACCGATAAACTGCAGATCGGCATTTGCAAGATCATATTCGTCATATTTTGACAAAAGCTCCTGAACCCTGTTTTCACCGATCTTTTTCAGTCCCAGCGAAACAGCATAATTTATATATTCCGGCTCCACCGTCTTTGTAGCGGCAAGGAAGGTGATATCCTCCTTTTTTCTGCCGGACTGCAATGCAGCCTTTTCAATATTTTCACAGATAGTCAGATAATTTGCCCTTATATCGTCAAATCTCTGCTGTCTGTCAGCTGATAATTTTTCCGTCATAGAGATTAGCTCCTTCCACAACAACATCATCATATGCCTTGAGTATACCGTATTCCTTTGTCACCCATTCTTCCCGCGGCGGAGAATTTTTGCATACGACAAAATCATCACCGGTATAGATAACGATTATCTGCTTGAACTGCAGTTCGTTTCCTATGCGCACATATACGCCCTTGACATTTTTTGTTTCCGCAGTCTTATTACCTTTTTCATCTTCCGTAGTTTCAGTCACCTGACGTTCATGGACAGCCGCTTTGGGAACGTAAATACCCTTATATGTATTCACCACTATCGAGATATCCTCTTTGCGGATATTAGCCATTTCAGCATTTACATAGCTGCCCTTGAGTATGACGACTGCGTCCGAAGTCTGGGTCTTCTGGTTTACGGATTCAAGCTCTACATCAATGATCGAGCTGTTTGCCGTAGGAATATCAACTCCGAGCTGATATGCATTCTTTATCTTGAGAGCCTCATCAGCCGAGACCTCGCAGGCAACATACCAGTATACCCCGCTGAATGTTTTTCCTATAACATTATCGGGAATATCCTTTTTCTTTATCTTATCATCGGAAAGATCGCCGGGCATAAGTTCCTTTAAGTCGGAAATATTGATGCAGCCCTCATATCCATCGACGCAGCTTGCAAAATATCCCGTTGCCGGAGATAGCACCTTTTTTCCGGTTATTGCCGCAGAATTCTTTTTCAGCTCGCTTACTCTGCTCTGCAGCTCAGCGATCGTGCCGGAAAAGCTCTTTACCTTTCCGGTAGCTATCTGTCTTTCGTTGATATTATAGAGCATCGTTTCGATATTCTTGTTTGCAAGAGCAAAATCCCTGCGGTCAACGTCCAGATTGATGTCCGAAAGCAGAGATGCTATATTCTTATCAAGGCTGTCGGGAGAAGCCGAGATCGTCTGCGAGGTTTTTTCAAGCTGCTGCAGACCCGATATCTGAGTTTCCAGCTTATCTATAGTCTGCTTGTCGGCAGCCGCGCTTTCATCTTTATATACACAGGCTACTGTTTCATTTACCGATATCTTATCTCCGTCGCTCAGTTCATAGGAAATGAACCCCTGATTATCGTTTTTTATCAGATGCTCGTCACGGATAAAATATCCCGATACGGATATCGCATCAGGCACCGTCATGATATTTGCGGTTTCCGTCTTTATTTGCGTAAAATTCGCTTTAAGAACTACGGAAACTAT
This sequence comes from uncultured Ruminococcus sp., assembly GCA_902778175.1. Lineage (GTDB taxonomy): Bacteria > Bacillota > Clostridia > Oscillospirales > Acutalibacteraceae > UBA1213. The sequence goes on from CACYWT010000018.1 coordinate 16,828, forward strand.
ATATGCGATCAGAAGCAGGGTTATAATTGCGACTGCAACCTTTCTGATTATGACCGTTTTATCACTTTTTTCCATCAAATTATCCCTCATTCTTCCGTTAAGTGATAAATTCTATTATACTACTTTATTTCTTTTATGTAAACTGTTTTTTGTGTGGAATGTAATTACACTCCACACTCACATGAAACGGTCTATTATTTTTTCAGCTTCACCAAAAACGTCCTCACACATATCCGTTTCTATCCAGTGAATATATTCGTCGCGGCGGAACCATGTAAGCTGCCGCTTGGCATAATGCCTTGTTTCAAGCCTGAGCTTTTCCGCTGCTTCTTCAAGGCTGATTTCTCCGTCAAGATAAGGCTTCAGTTCCTTATAGCCTATCGCAGCAGACGCGGTCTGCCCCTTGTATTCGCTGTAAAAAGCCTTTGCCTCCTGCAAAATCCCCTTTTCGAGCATTATATCCACACGCCTGTTTATCCTGTCATACAGTTTCTGTCTGTCACGGCAGGTCAGACCTATCGCTGTCACATCATACGGAGAAGGATTTTTTCTTGAATCCTCAAGCTGACGCGACATTGTTCTTCCCGTGGATTCATAAAGCTCTATTGCCCGTATTATCCTTTTTCTCTGGGACGGTATCAGCTTTTCTGCTGTCTGAGGATCAAAGCTGCGGATATGATCTATCATTGCCTGTCCGCCCTGGGTGTCATACCTGGCCTCAAGCTTCTTTCTCAGCTCAGGATCGGTATTCTCCTGCGCAAATGTTATATTCTCAAGAAACGAACGCACATACAGTCCCGTTCCTCCGCAAAGTACGGGCGGTTTGCCTCTGCCGGTTATTTCCGCTGCGGCTTTATGCGCAAGCTCAACATACTGCGAAACGGAAAAACCCTCCTTCGGATCAAGAAAATCCATCAGGTGATGCGGTATACCCTGTTTTTCCTCATCAGTCGGCTTTGCGGTAGCGATATCCATTCCCTTGTATATCTGCATGGAATCGGCGGATATGATCTCTCCGCCGTATTTTTTTGCGATCTCCACAGCAAGAGCCGTCTTGCCCGAGGCTGTCGGTCCCACCACTGCAATTATTTTTATTTTGTCATTCATCTTTTTTACCTATTATTTTCCGCAGGGCAAGTACTGCGGTTTTTATCGCCGCCCCGGTATCGAAATCCTCCTGCTCTGCAATACCTTTTTCTTTTCTTTCCTGATTCCATAAAGCGTGAAGAACGCAGCCGAGCTTTATTCCCCTGACAGCGCCCACCGTAAAGAGCGCAGCCGTTTCCATTTCAGAGGCAAGCACACCAAGACGCTTCCACGCATCCCATTTGTTTTCAAGCTCATAATGTACGGGCATTGTCTGCGGACTGTGCTGTCCGTAGAAGGAATCCTTGCTCTGGATCACTCCCGCATGAAAGCGGTATCCAAGCTCCCCCGCAGCGGCAGCAAGCTCCGACAATACTGTAAAATCCGCAGCAGCAGGATATTCGGCAGGCGCATATTCCTTTGACGTTCCCTCCATGCGCACCGCCGCTGTCGGGATAACAAGATCCCCCGGAGCAACAGAAAGCTGTATTCCTCCGCAGGTACCGACCCTTACCGCACAGCCTACGCCGATCTGTCCCAGCTCCTCGAGCGCAATTGCCGCCGAAGGTCCCCCTATCCCCGTAGAGGTGACTATAACGCTTTCTCCGTCAAGAGTGCCGATCACCGATCTGAATTCCCTGTTGCTGCCGGCAAGCCGGGGAGAAGAAAGGTGCTTTGCGATTTTATCGACTCTTCCCGGATCACCGGGAAGAATTGCATAACCGACTCTGACAGATGTGGGAATATCGAGATGGAATAATCTTTCTTCATTCATAATGATCCCTCCGGTAAATACAAAGCCTTCCCCGCAGGAAAGGCTGAGCATGATAAAAGGACAGTTATCAGAACATATCCTTTCGTTTCAGAATAATATACATTATTATCATCAGAACAATCGACAATACCCCCGGGAACCACCACAGCTTATCAAACGGCAGTCCTCCGACTATATTCATACCGTACAGACCCGATATTACAGTAGGTACCGATACCAAAAGCGTAAGGGACGCCTGTATTTTCATTACGGTATTGAGGTTATTTGAAATAATTGATGCAAAAACGTCCATTGTTCCGTTCAGGATATTCAGGTATATAGCAGCCATATCAACAGCCTGCTTTATTTCGATAAGCACGTCCTCAAGAAGATCCTGATCCTCATCATAGAGCTTTATGTAGCGTCCTCTCATTATCTTCTCAAGCGTCATTTCGTCAGATTTAAGAGATGATGAAAAATACACAAGGGATTTCTCTACGTCAAGCAGCTGTTCAAGCTCCTTATTTTTCGCGCTTTTGCGCAGGTTGCGTTCAATACGGTTGCTGATCTTGTCTATCTGTTTGAGGTACTGCAAATATTTGGTCGCCATGCGCAGCATTATATGCAGCACAAAATGCGTCTTGAAATTCGTCATTACATTTCTGACAACGCCCTCTGAAAACTCAGTCAGTATCGTGCTTTCTTTCAGCGCCACGGTAATGACATTATTTTCCGTTATCATTATACCTATCGGCATAGTTGAATACGAAATACTTCCGCTGACCTTTTCGACAACAGGAACGTCAATAATGATAAGGGTCGTATCGTCCTCGCTGTCTATATGCGCAGATTCTTCTTCATCAAGCGCGCTTCTCAGCAGTTCAGGCGGAATATCGAAAAAATCAAGCAGATACTGTACTTCCTCGTCCTCGGGTGCGACACAATTCACCCAGCAGCCCGGTTCATACTGATCTATCTCCCTGATCCTCCCGTTTACGGTTTTATAAAAATTGACCATCGGACAGTTCATCTCCTGCGGAGTACCTCCGGCAATGCAGAGTACTCTTTTATTAAATTACAATATCGACTGTAAGGGTCAGAACTCATACATTACCACCTCCCCGCGCATAAGCTGCGCTGTCACTCGAAAAATGTGCATCAGGATATAACAACAATTACGCTTTTTATTATACTCTTGCATAATAAAAGAATCAATAGTTTTTAGCCTGAAAAAAACAATATCACTTATTTTTCAGTTCATGCTTGCGAATATACATACGTTCGTCCGCACGAATAAAAACATCATTCAAACACAGATCTTCGCCTTCCACGAAATCCGACATACCCATGGCAATGACCGCCATATTCTCATCGGTCTGCAAATCCATTTTACTGTCAAAGCTTTTTTTCAGTTCAATACGGTTTTCATAATCCGATCTTTCCAGAAAAGCAACAAATTCATCTCCGCCCACACGAAACACGGGACTATGCTTGAAACATCTGCATATCACCATACAGGCGTCTTTTATAAACTTATCTCCCTTTTCATGTCCGAGTCTGTCGTTAATATCCTTCAGACCGTTAAGGTCAAATACGGCAACGGCAAATTCAGAAATCTTCTTTTCCCTGATCCGGAGATTAATGATCTCTTCCATCTCGACATATGCCGTCTTGTTTTTAACCCCGGTCAGCGGATCCCTGTATGCTGCTGCACGGGCAGACTTCAGTTCCTCGTACTGCTGTCTTTCTCTTTCATAGGCTTCTTCAAGCCTGATCTTGTATTCTTCCTTTTCGTCATTTACTACGAACGTATGCAGCAGACAAGTCCCCAGCATATATGCAACAGAATAAAGCGGAAGATACGGGAACCACAGCTGAACAAAAAGGAACAAAGACATTATCATTCCGAACAGCGCCATAGTTTTGTATCGGTTTTTCGGAGCATCTTTTTTCATGACCATATATGCAAATGCATAAACAGAAATAAGCAAAAGAAGTACTATCTGTACAACGAGCATTACATAACGTACAGGGCTTGCATGATAAACGCTCCCTTCATCGACAATAAACATGATCGGGAAGAACATATTGATACAAAGCAGAAGTGTAACCACCACGAAGAATATCCGACCGGCATAGACAAGAAATTTGCCGAAAGCATTTTTCTCATCAAGGTATGCCACGGCATATTTCGTCCAGAAAAGGACGCCCACGGACATTAATATAAAGTAGATAACGGTATCAATGAACAATGGGACCCTCAGCTTGAAATATTCAAATATTCCCCACACGACATCGGAAGCATAATACAACAATACCGCATAAAGAAAACGGCGGTAGACCTTCCAGACAGTTACCTTCTGTTTTTTGCCCGATCTCAGCACAATATCATGATTTTCAATAATAAGTACAAGTATTGCAAGCATACCTATTGTACAGTAATACATAACATATTTCCCTCTTTTTGTATTTTGATCAGGGAGTATTAACACTATAATGATGTGCAGATTTTTAACGCAAAAACGGAAAAATCACCCAAAAAATGTGCTTCAGGCTTAGCGTCAACAGAACCCAAATACCTTTCAAAATATATGAAGCAAAAAAAATTATAAGAATATGTTATAGGACTGATTGCATAAAACCATGTATCATTTGTTGTTATATTACAATAATATTATACTATATTTTCAATTAATTTCAACCATATTTCAGGAAAATGAGCAAATTCTTTTCATCATCAGCTGACGAGAGAAACATTCTCGTCCCCTATTCTCTTTCTCAGCTCGGCAAGCATTACATCATTGACATCAACGCGCATATCAGGCGGAGTTTTCCAGAGCCTTCTGCTTTCGGTAAAGAAAATGAAAAGCGGAGTATTTCCGTCAAAAATATCAAGTATCTGCTTTGCCCTTAAATATTCACAGCAGCTGTCGTTTGCCACTCTGAGATAAAGTCCGGGAGGAGTATTTTTGCCTGCCGGACGCGCCTTCTTTCTGGCATTATCAATATTCTGCGGCACAGGAAGTATCTTGTCGCATATTATCTGCACAGGATTATCCTCACGTCTGCTTACGCTGCCGAGAACCCTTACCGCCTGTCCCTCTGCGATAAGCCCTCCGAATTCGTCGAATACTCTCGGAAAGACGATCATTTCCACACTGCCGTATTTATCCTCGACCACGACAAAAGCCATGCGCGCATTATTCTTTGTCACCTTGGTTTTTACAGAGGCTATCATGCAGATCATATCAATTTTTTTCCCGTCGGGATAAGCGTCGGTCTCGTCGCTGATTATATAGCAGAGCCTGTCGGAATTCATTGCCTCTATTATCTCATCATATGCGATCATGGGGTGTCCGCTGAGATAAAGACCGGAGCTTTCCCTTTCCATATCGAGAAGCTCGCGCTTTGAATATTCGGGAAGCTGCGGAAGCGCCGGTTCGGCTTCCCGGAAATTTTCATCACCGAAAAGATTGAGCTGTCCTTCGATTATATTCTTTTTTTCCGCGGCTATCTGATCCATATACATCGGCAAGGTCACCATCATCTGTCTGCGCCCTGCGCCCATTCCGTCAAGCGCGCCTGCCTTGATAAGATTTTCAAGTGCGCGCCTGTTCAGTTCCTTGCCGTAAACGCGGCTGCAAAAATCGTAATACGAAACGAATCTGCCCTTCTGTCTTTGCGCAAGGATAACATCTATCAGTCCCTTACCTATGCTTTTTATTGCCCTGAGCCCGAAACGGATACTGTTTCCGCTGACGGTGAAGCCCATCTCGCTTTCGTTCACATTCGGCGGAAGGACCTTTATCCCTTGCCTGTTACATTCGTCGATATATGCAGCGACCTTTCCCCCGTCACCGAGTACGCTTGTCAGCAAAGCTGCCATATATTCGCGCGGATAATAATATTTGACATACGCCGTCTGATACGAAATATAGGCATAAGCCGCGGCATGGGCGCGGTTGAAGGCATAGGACGCAAAGCTTTCCATTTCCGAGAAAATATCCAGAGCGGTTTCCTCTGGTATTCCCCTGCGTATACAGCCGTCTACAATGACATTTCCGTTTTCATCGGTAAGACCGTTTATGAAGATCTGTTTTTCCTCGTCCATTATATTCTTTTTCTTTTTTGCCATTGCCCGGCGCACAATATCCGCTCTTCCGAGAGAATAGCCTGCCAGCGAGCGGAATATCTGCATTACCTGCTCCTGATAAATGATACAGCCGTAGGTCACTTCAAGTATAGGCTTCAGCAGCGGATGCCTGTATGTGATCTTTTCGGGATTGTGACGGTTCTGTATATATTTCGGAATAGAATCCATCGGTCCCGGACGATAAAGGGATATCACGGCTATAATATCCTCAATACTTTCCGGGTGCAGTCGCACAAGCACGTTTTTCATTCCCTTTGATTCAAACTGAAAAACGCCCTCGGTATCGCCTTTCGCATACATCTCCATTACCGACTTGTCGTTATCGGGTATTTTTCTCACGGAGAAATCCTTGTCACGAAGGCGTATCATTTTTTCCGCGTAGCTAAGAACTGTCAGGTTCCTTAGTCCGAGAAAATCCATTTTCAGCAGACCAAGCTCATCAAGCTCCGTCATACGGAACTGAGTGACAGCAACGTCATCATTTTTTGCAAGCGGAACATATTCATATACAGGCTTATCGGTAATAACTACCCCTGCCGCATGGGTCGTCGTATTTCTCGGCATACCCTCAAGCTTCATTGCTGTATCTATCAGCTCTCGTATGCTTTTTTCGGTATCGTAATGCTTTTTAAGATCCTTTGATACCTCCAGCGCCTTTTTCAGCGTCATTCCGATATCGCGCGGTATCATCTTTGAGATACTGTTGCAAACCGTAAAGGACATTCCCAGCACCCTGCCGACGTCATGCACCGCAGCCCTCGCTGCCATTGTACCGAAGGAAACTATCTGCGCAACATGATCGGCGCCGTATCTTCCTATAACGTAATCAATGACCTCCTGCCGTCTTTCGGTACAGAAATCAATATCAAAATCAGGCATACTTACCCTTTCGGGATTCAGGAAACGCTCGAACATAAGGTTATAGCGTATCGGGTCTATCTCGGTTATTCCGATACAGTATGCCGCAAGACTTCCTGCGCCCGATCCTCTTCCTGCGCCGACGGGGATATCGTGATCCTTCGCATAATTGACATAATCCGCAACTATAAGGTAGTAGTCGATAAATCCCATTTGTGAGATCACATCAAGCTCATATTCAAGTCTGTCCGTGATTGATTTATCCGGCTTGTCGCCGTAATATCTGTGCAGACCGTCATAGCACAGTCTGCGGAAATATTTTTCATGGTCTTCATTATCGGGAGTTTCAAATCTCGGAAGTCTTAGTTTCCCGAATTCGATCTCAACATTGCATCTCGCGGCTATTTTTGCGGTATTTTCCACAGCCTCGGGATAATCGGGAAAAAGCTCAAGCATTTCCTGTTCGCTTTTGATATAGAATTCATTGCCCGGGAAAGCCATTGCATTAGGGTCATTTATCGTTTTTCCCGTCTGGATACAGAGCAGTATTCTTTGTATTTTGCTGTCCTCTTTTTTAACATAATGGCAGTCATTTGTTGCCACAAGAGGAATACCGAGTTCCTGTGAAAGTCTTGCGATCTCCGGCAGTATTTTTTTCTGTTCCGGGATACCGTGATCCTGTATTTCGAGAAAGAAATTATTTTCCCCGAAAATGTCGCGGTATTTTCTTGCCCTGGCTTTCGCCTCTTCATAATCTCCTTCCAGAAGTGCGCGCGGAATATCCCCTGCAAGGCAGGCAGACAGAGCTATCAGCCCCTCATGATACTGCCTAAGCTGTTCCATATCCACCCTCGGCTTTGAATAAAATCCCTCTGTCCACGCAAGTGAAACGAGCCTCATAAGATTTCGCAGACCGGTATTATTCTCGCAAAGCAGCACAAGATGGCGGTTTTCCCTGTCCGGCTCGCCTTCCCTGTCGGCATGACCTCTCGGAGAAACATATACCTCGCACCCGATAACCGGACGTATTCCCTGTTCCTTGCAGGATTTATAGAATTCTATTATCCCATACATAACGCCGTGATCGGTGATCGCAATACTATCCTGTCCAAGCTCCTTGGCAGCCGCCGCTATTTCATTTATTTTTCCTGCTCCGTCGAGCAGACTATACACACTGTGTACATGAAGATGTGCAAAAGCCATAACATTCCTCTCCTCCCCGGGCTGCCGCCCGGACCTGCTCTCCGGGCTGCCGCCCGGACCTGCTCCCCCGGGCTGCCGCCCGGACCTGCCCGGGGCTGCTCGCCCCGAACCCCCGGCAGGGAGCAAGCTCCCTGCACCCACGCACTTCGTGCTTTTCGCGTTGAAAGTTCTATCGGGATTCAACTATAAAGCCGCGATCGGTACCTATTCATAAAAATAGCGCCTGTATTGCGCCGCCAAAGTTCACAGCCGCACGGAACAATTTTATCAGAGCATATTGTTTCAGGGGTTTGTGCGGACTGATAAAAAAGAAAAAGCAGATGTGGTGCTAAGCCGTAAGGCGGTCTCCCAGTGGTGTTGCCTTAACAAGTCGGAACATCTTTATTGCAAAAATCAGGACTATTATCCGAAACCGCTGATTCATACAATACCTCCCGGCGAGGCTCGTCACTAATGCGGTTTTTTCTTCCGTCGCTCACGGAAACAAGCTTCATGCCGAGCTTTTCCATAACTCTGATGGAAGCTGTATTTTCGCTGTCGGCATGGGCTATATATTTTTTTACGCCGAATTTTTCGGTACAGTACTGCATAAAGGCAGCCGCTGCCTCATAAGCAAAGCCGCTGCCCCATTCGGCTTTGCTTATTATCCAGCCGAGTTCACCGATTGTCATATTATCAAAAAACTCAACGCTCACAGCACCGATATGCTTTCCGTCATGCAGTATCGCCGCATCAAGATATTCCGGTTTTTCTTTACTCCATTGTATTTCACATTTGCGAAGGTAATCCATTACCTCCTCGCCGCTTTCACAGGGCATGAAACACATCATTTTCGTATTTTCGGGGTCGGTTGAGTATACAACGGTCGTATCATAATGCTTTGTTCCGTAGGGTTCAAGCACAAGACGGCTGGTTTTTATCAGCATATTTTTTATCCTCACTTGTTTTTGAAATACATATAGAGCTGGCATTTTATCATGCCGTTATAGAGCTTTCTGCGCTTGTCGGCAGCTCTGCCGAAGCTTGCCTCAAAGGTATCATCAGGACTGATGATCGTATAGCTCCAGCCCTGACGCTTTACGAATTTTTTACCCATTATACGGTAAAGCTCCCTTGCCTGTTCTATATCGAGAAGTCTTTCTCCGTAGGGCGGATTGCAGATAACGGCAGCCCTTTCATTATCGCAGTCAAAATCCGCTATCCCTCTTTGCATTACGCTTATACGCTTTTCAACGCCTGCTTTTTTTGCATTGGCAGCAGTAAGCTCCACAGCCTCGGGATCAATATCATAGCCATATCCGCAGAACTCAGCGTTATGGTCAATAAGGTCAAGACAGCGTTCTCTTTCCTGCGACCATATTTCAGGCGGCATGATCCTCCATTTTTCTGCAGAAAAACTTCTGCGCAGTCCCGGCGCGATATTCATCGCCTTCATTGCCGATTCGATAAGTATAGTACCCGATCCGCAGAACGGGTCTATCACTGTACTGAAAGGTCTGACATGAGAAAGATCCGCCATTGCCGCGGCAAGCGTTTCTTTTATAGGCGCAGCGGTAGAATCACGGCGATATCCTCGCTTATGCAGACCCTCGCCGGATGTATCGAGCATTATGCTTACCTCATCTTTCATAATAAGAAACTGTATCTGGTGACGGCTGCCTGTTTCATCGAACCACGTTTTTCCGTATTTAGCCGAAAGTCTGCTGACAACGGCTTTTTTTATTATTTTCTGACAATCCGGAACACTTGACAGCTTTGACCTTACGCTATGACCCTTTACGGGAAATTCTTCATCAGCGGTGATCCAGTTTTCCCAAGAAATGTTTTTAACTCCCTGAAAAAGCTCCTCAAAACTGAAAGCCCTGAACCTTCCGAGAAGAATATGTACTCTTTCCGCATAGCGCGAACAGAGATTGACCCTTGCAAGAGTAGAAAAGTCACCCGAAAACAGTACCCTGCCGTTTTCGGCGCTGACATTTTCAATACCCATTCTTTTAAGTTCATCAGCGCAGATGCCCTCTATCCCGAACAAACACGGAGCCGAAAAATTTATTTTATCCATAACCATCACCCAATCAAGAATTATTTATATATTTATTAATCAAGAATTATATATTTATTTTAACTTATTATGCTAAAAAAAGCAACGATAACATTGTTATCAGCACACAGCGGAAAAGGAGGAAGATTTTCTTTCAGGCTCAGGACAATTGACTCTGACATGAAAATGGATTATAATTCAAGTATAAAGATCTAAGGAGCTAAGATATGACTAACAGTAGTTTGAAAATAACAAGAAACGAAGGAAACAGCAATATCCCGACAGCTTTTATTTTTTCCTGTCCGGGTCAGGAAGAACTGAAAAGCGGTAAACTCGTCAACGGTCAGACAGGAAAAAATCTCGATATGATGCTGACCTTCCTTAACAAAAAAAAGCCTGATCTTTTTCCCTCGGTGAACCGCTACGATTACAGAATAACCAATTCCTCTGAATGTGTCCACTACAAGGCTTATGACAACCGCACCGAACCTAAAACCGCTGAAATAAACGAACCCGATAATCTCAGCCGCCTTGCAGATGATATCAGCGGCTACCGCTGTGTTATCACCTTCGGCAGATGCGCCGCTCTTGCGGCAAAGGCTGTTGTTGATTCGGGCTTATGCAAAGATACCGCCTTTCTCTATTCACAGCATTTATCATTTCTCAGCCTTAACAGTTCAATAAAAAAGGATATCGACGGAAATGATATCCTACGCGGCGCTGCCGATTCGACCTCAAAACGGCTCGAAGTCGCCGCACAGAAGATACTTGACCAGATAGATTTTTAGAATAGTAGATTTAAGCTTTTAACAGGGTAAAAAAAGCCGCCGCAGATAATGCGGCGGCAATTATTATTTGTCTCAGACTGCTCTTGTAACCTTGCCTGAACGCAGACAACGGGTGCATACATTAACTCTCTTGGGTGAGCCGTTAACGATAGCCTTTACTTTGACTACATTCGGCTTCCAAGCTCTGTTAGAGCGTCTATGTGAGTGAGAAACCTTTATGCCAAAGGTAACTCCCTTATTGCAAATATCACACTTTGCCATTGATAGCACCTCCTGAATAAAGTAGATAAGTAGTACTGCAAAAGCAGAATTACTTAATCTCTACCTCAGCGCCAACCTCAGCAAGCTTAGCCTTGATAGCCTCAGCATCTTCCTTGCTGATTGCTTCCTTGAGTGTCTTCGGAGCTTCGTCAACAACAGCCTTAGCGTCCTTCAGACCAAGACCGGTGATCTCACGAACAACCTTGATAACCTTGATCTTCTCTGCGCCTGCGCTCTTGAGAACAACGTCGAACTCTGTCTTTTCCTCAGCAGCAGCAGCGCCCTCAGCAGGAGCAGCTACAGCAACAGCAGCAGCAGCAGATACGCCGAACTCATCTTCTACAGCGTGTACAAGCTCTGAAAGCTCGAGAACTGTAAGACCCTTTAATTCTTCAATGATATTAGTAACCTTTTCTGATGCCATGATAATTTACCTCCAAAATTAAAATTCAGTAAGTATTGATTAAGCTTCAGCCGGAGCCTCTGCCTCTGCCGGCTCAGCAGCCGGAACATCTTCACCGCTCTTGTCAACAATAGCCTGTACAGCTCTTGCGAAAGATGCGATAGGAGCCTGGAATGCGCCAAGTACGTTTGCGAGAAGAACTTCTCTGCTCGGGAGCTTGGCAAGGCTCTGGATCTTCTCCAGGCTGATGACCTCATTATCGAGATAGCCTGTCTTTACTGCGAATGTCTTGTGACCGTCGGCAAACTTCTGGAGAATACGAGCTGCTGCTACATAATCCTCATCACTGGTTGCGATTGCTGATGTACCGTTAAGTACCTCCTCAACACCGTTAAGTCCTGCCTTTTCAGCCGCACGCTTGATAAGGGTATTCTTTACAACAGTGTACTTTACACCTGCTTCACGAAGATCCTTACGGAGCTTTGTATCATCAGCAACTGTAATACCCTCGTAGGAAACGATAACACCTGCAACGGAACCCTGTATCCTGTCAGCGAGATCATTTACGATCTTCTGCTTTTCTTCTAAAACCTTCTGACTGGGCAAAACAATTCACCTCCTTGAAATATGACGCAAAAACGCGCCTTCCCTTTCCCGAGAAGGCGCGCAATTATACTGATATAATATAATCACATACGCTTACCTCGGCAGGCGGGAAACCCATTATGCATTACTGCACCTGCTGTCTTAGGTGACAGCATTTGATATTATAGCACACCTGAGTGCGTATGTCAAGCACTTTCCCGAAATAATCAGGAAGCGCCGTTGATCTTGGACGGGTTGATCTTTACAGCCGGTCCCATTGTTGTAGCAACAGCAACGGATCTGATATACTGACCCTTTGCAGCTGCCGGCTTTGCCTTGATGATAGCGCCGATAAGAGCGTCGAAGTTCTCGCCGATCTTTTCGGGACCAAAGGATACCTTACCGATCGGGCAGTGAATGATATTTGTCTTATCAAGACGATATTCGATCTTACCTGCCTTAGCGTCCTTGATAGCCTTTGCGATATCAGGTGTAACCGTACCCGCCTTCGGGTTAGGCATAAGTCCTCTCGGACCGAGAACCTTACCAAGACGTCCTACAAGACCCATCATATCGGGTGTTGTGATAAGTACGTCGAAATCCATCCAGCCTTCGTTCTGGATCTTGCTTGTGAATTCTTCTGCGCCGACAAATTCAGCTCCGGCCTCCTGAGCCTTTGCTACGTTGTCGCCCTTGCAGATAGCAAGTACTCTTACCTGCTTACCTGTACCGTTCGGAAGAACGATAGCGCCTCTTACCTGCTGGTCAGCGTGACGTGAATCTACACCCAGCTTAACATGAAGCTCTACGGTCTCATCAAACTTAGCGGTACCGGTTTTGAGGCAAACATCAATTGCCTCTGTTGCGTCATACGCCTTTGTCTTGTCGATCTGTTTAGCAGCATCGACATATTTCTTACCGTGTTTCATTGTTTTCCTCCCTGTTGAGTGGTAAAATCGGATCAGTTCCTCCCACCCGGGTCATTAATCTACTACTTCAATACCCATTGAACGAGCGGTTCCTGCGATCATAGAGCAAGCTGCTTCGATAGTTGCAGCGTTGAGATCAGGCATTTTTGTTTCAGCGATCTGCTTTACCTGATCCTTTGTGATCTTAGCGACCTTCTTTTTGTTGGGTTCGCCGGATGCTGTTTCAATGCCGCAAGCCTTCTTGATAAGAACTGCTGCAGGCGGGGTCTTTGTTACAAAAGTGAACGAACGGTCTGCATATACCGTAATTACTACGGGAATGATAAGACCTGCATCCTTCTTTGTACGTTCATTGAATTCCTTTGTGAACGCACTGATGTTTACACCATGCTGACCTAATGCAGGGCCAACCGGCGGCGCCGGGGTTGCTTTTCCGGCAGGTATCTGGAGCTTAATCAAGCCTGTTACCTTCTGAGCCATTTTTTCTTGCACCTCCAAAATTCGTGGTAAATGTCGGAGCGGTAAGATATTTCCGCTTCCTCCCACGAGGGAACTCGTCCCTCTATAATAACGGCAGCGCCGTTATTAACTGACACCTTCCTGTCATTCGACCGGTTCTACATCAGTAGCCGGCAAATCGGCAGGGATCTTGCGCCCGAACATATTTCCTATGACGGTCACGCTGTTGTTTTCTTCGTCCACAGCATCTACGACGCACACCGGATCCTCAAAGGGACAATACTGACCGATAATGCGGACCATATCTCCGGCTTTGAATTTTGCTTTGAATGAAGCCGGTGCTTCGGCTGTGTCCGCTTCAAGCCCCAGCTGTGCAACTTCCTCATCGGAAAGTGCAGGCGGAGCGTTGTGGATAATCGTTCCTGCGACCTTTTCGGTTGCATTCATGGAATTCAGTCCTACAAAGCCCGTGCATCCGCGCACAGACCTGACGATATTCTGATTATCGTCGGACATCACCATTTTGATGAAGACATAGCTCGGGAAAATCTTATATTCAGTGATTATCTCGGTATCCTCTTCGATAAAATTACCGTCGTCATCCTTTTTATATTTTCCGTCTCTGCCCTTGACCTTCTTTTTGACGATCTCGCGGACTTTTTCGACGGGGATAACGACATCCCTGAACTGATCCTGAAGACCCATGTTTTCCACTTTTTGTTTCAGTGTAGTGAGTACCTTATTCTCATATCCGGAATATGTATGTACTATATACCATTTTGCCGCTGCGGGAGCTTCGCTCCTGACCGGCGTGCTTTCAAAAGCATTTTCTTCGCTTGTGAAGACGTTCTGGTCGTCTGACATAATTTCTCCTCCGTATACAGAATAATTTACGCGTGCATCAGGAAACCAAGCAGATAATGCAGTCCCCAGTCAAGACCGGTCACTACCAGTCCGACAACCAGCATTGACAGAAGAACCAGACCCATATTCTTGAAAGTTGTCTTAGGCGTAGGCCAGACAATTTTCTTGATCTCGCTCTTGATATCACGGAAGAATTTCGCTATGCTCTTGCCCATTCTTTTGAAGATATTGGGCTTTTTCTCAGGCTCTTTTTTCTTTGCCATAGAAATCCTCCGTTCAATCACTTAGTCTCTTTGTGCAGAGTATGCTTTTTGCAAAATCTGCAGTACTTGTTCATCTCGAGTCTGTCGGGATCGTTCTTCTTGTTTTTCATTGTGTTGTAGTTGCGCTGTTTGCACTCTGTGCAGGCTAGTGTTATTTTTACTCTCATGTCGGCACCTCCCGGTATTTCGGAATAATTTAGCCTCCCTCAAAAAGGCACAAAAAAATAAACCCCACTTGAGGTATAAACAGTATACCATATCTCAAGCGGGATTGTCAAGGCTTTTTTACACAATATATAATAATAATTCCGGTATAAATCCGGGCTGAACGCATTACATTCTGTTAAGGGTATCGGTCTTGTAGGATCTCGATTTCTTAGGCTTTTCAGGTTTAAGATTTTTGCCCCTGAGCTTTCTTGCAGCCTTTGTCACCTTCTTGTCGTTTTCGGAGAAGGCAGCCGTAAGCTTTTTGAATTTATCGTCGTCTTCCACTGCATTGAGCATATCATAGGTGATTATGCCCTTTGTATCAAGGTCGCCTGCGGAATAGATAGCAGCAAGTCCTGCCGAGATCTTTTCGATTTTCTTATCATCGGCTTTTTTTATCATTTCCGCAAAGCGCGGCACTATTTTTTCCTCGGCGAAGGTCACTCCGCGGAAATCCTCATAATGCGCCATTTCATAAGCGATCTCATCTCTCAGTTCAGGAAAATATGTCACCATTCTGTTTGCAAGGAAAAGCGGATCGACATTTCCGTCATTATCCTTTTTGCGTTTTTTCTGTTTCTGTGCAGCCGCGGTCTGTCTGGGGCCCTTTACAGTATCGCAGAAATCGTCGCCTATGCTTTCCGCCTCTCTTGATCCGTCGGAATCCGGATCGAACAGCCATGTCGCAAGAGTTTTCCATTCATTATCCGGTTCGCCGTCCTCTACCGCGCAGGAGCGCAGTACGATACGCTTGTTTGAAAATGTGTATACTATACTGTAGGCAAGCTCACCGATATATAAAGCGTTGAGTTCCTCTTCGCTGTCCGCTGTTGTTTCTCTCCTGTAGCCTTTTGCGGAAAGCGTCTTTTCAAATCTGGAATTAATTATATCAAAAGCATTGTTGATATCCATCTGAGATCTCCTTTATTTCAAATTATCATTCTGATTATAGCACACCTTCGCTTATTAATCAATCACCGCAGAAAAAAAAGACGCCCGGACCCGCCGGACGTCACCGTTATGCATTACTGGTCAGAGCTGATCAGAATTCAACGCTCTTGCCTTCCTCAACGCCGTTGATCACATAGTAAGCAACATTGTTCTCGGGCTGAATGTATACATCAAGAGTTTTGATAGCTTCGGTATTGCCCTCGTTCTTGTAAGCTTCCTTGATAGCGTCAATGATCGATACAACA
The DNA here is from genome assembly GCA_902778175.1 of uncultured Ruminococcus sp. GTDB lineage: Bacteria > Bacillota > Clostridia > Oscillospirales > Acutalibacteraceae > UBA1213. The sequence goes on from CACYWT010000018.1 coordinate 32,878, forward strand.
GTTGTATTCTTGCCGCCGAATTCAATTGTAGCCTTTATTTCGGGCTTAGCAGCTGCCTTTGTTGCTCTGGGCTTCTTTGCCTCTGCCTTTACCTCTGTTACCTTCTCTTCAACTTTAGCTGTTTCTTTTTTTGCTCTTGCCATGATTAATTTCCTCCCTGAAATAATTGATCGTGTGAATCCCTGTATCGGACATAAAAGCATAATGCTTTTATACAATTATATACACAACAGGTTATATTTGTCAAATATAAACCTTGATTTTATGCGGTTTTTTCGGCAAAAACAGTTACTTGTCTAAAATATCGGAATTTTTTTCCTTTTTATTGTTTACAGTGCCTATTTATACAAAGACGCATAAAAACAGGCTTTAAAGCTAAAAATAATTATATACCGTTCTGCTTTTCTGAAAGACGGGATATGATGACAAGCCGAAAAATGAACACCGGAACAATACTCATATTATGGAGGGTCTGTACAATGGCAAAAAACACAATGAATATGTTCAAAGGAATAGGCGCAGGAATGGCTGCCGGAATAATGGTCGGAGCGGCGTCCGCATTGATGCTGAAGGATTCAAGAAAGGGCAAAAAGACCATGAACAAGGCTATTCAGGCATTTGAAGGAGTACTCGACAAGGTACAGGGAGCATTCGCCTGATGAATGCTGCTGTGAAGCTGATGTGAAGGACATCACTGCTTCACAGCATTTTATTATCCCGATACGGCGCCGTCAGATAATCACCCGATCGGGTAATGACATTTTCTGATTTGCGATGTATAATATTTATATAATTCTGATCAGAGATGAACGAAATGAAAAAGCTTTTTTCCGAAATACCGCGCATAGGCAGCGGACACATTGAAATAAAGGAACTGACGGAAAACGATGCCGACGCACTGAATGAACTTGCAAGGAACGACAAGGTATATAAATACCTCCCGACTTTCCTGTTTGAACGGAAATATGAAGATATTCACTATGTTATAAAGGATTTATATGATGAATGTTTTGAGGAATCCATTATTCTCGGCATATTCGCCGGCGGAGTATTTTGCGGGATCGCGGAAATGTACGGATATCGCGATGAATTACATAAGATCATTACAGCAAGTACAATGACAGAAAATCATGCATCCGCAAATGTACTGAGAAAAAACGGATTTGATCTTGTTGTTCACGAAGCTTCGGAGAACTGGGGATTTCCGCTTTCCGTAAAGGTTGACAAATGGATAAGATAAAAAACTTTTTCCGTAACCGCAACGGGCTGATATGATGAGCGGCGCATATGTTTCTGCCCGGATTTTTTCCGTAAAAAAATGCAGAACGGTATTCTATGATCCGTAAATATGTGCTATACTAATGAAAGCAAATCAATATAACAAAGGAGAAAAGAAAAATGGAACTGATACAAAGCTTTTCGGTAGATCATACGCGCATTGTCCCCGGCATTTTCACAAGCAGGACAGACAAACTCGGCAGCTATACGGTCACGACCTATGACATAAGGCTCAGAAGACCGAACAGGGAACCCGCGATCGACGTTGCGGCAATGCATTCTCTTGAACATATCATCGCAACCTGTCTTCGCAATGATCCCGACTGGAAGGACGAGGTCATATACTGGGGACCAATGGGCTGTCTTACGGGGTTCTATATCATACTCAAGGGCAGCCGCACTCCGAAGGAGATCTTCGGGCTGATACTCAGAGCCTTCAGATCCGTTGAAAATGTGCAGGAGGTTCCGGGGACATCTCCCGAAAACTGCGGATATTATCGTATGCATAATCTTGAAATGGCAAAATGGTATGCCTCACGGTTTGCCGCTTATCTTGAAGAAAACGCAGAAAACAGCGATATCTTTGAATATCCGAGAACGGAACGTCTTGTAACAGACGAAGGACAGCATTTCTACGATTCGTGACAGGTATTACTCAGGTCAAGAAAACTATCCTGTCACAAATTTGAAAGATCAATTATTAAAGGCAACACCGCACAAAGACCGCCTTGCAGCTTAGCACCACATCTGCTTGCTCTTTTTCCGTCATTCTGCACAAAACTTGCTTGATAACCGTCAGGTTGGTATTGCCTAAAAAAGAGGTATTATTTTGAAAAAGATCAAGCCAAGATAAATATTCTGCATTGTTTCATTAGTCCTGATCTTTATCGGATATTTTATTTTCCTGTGCAGCTATTCAAGCCGGTATACGGTTATCCAGTTCTTAGAGGGCACGACAGATACCAATAGCGTCCGTGTCGAAATATCCGACAAGGAAATAATCACAGTTTTCTTTTTCATTGCTGATCCCTCCTGAGATTTTGTATGATATGATTATAGCATACAGAGTGCGACAAATGTGTGACAAGGGAAAAAATAAATCATTATTTATTATTCAGAGATCAGTAATGAAATAATAACAGTGGATCTCATTCTGTCAAATTCACACCTGTTACGGAAATATCAATAAATACCCTTTGCAGCAACCGGCAAAAAAGGACGTTCATCTCTGAAGGTGAACGTCCTGCTTTTCTGGTTTAATCAGCTTTTGCCTGTGCTATTCTGTTATTCTCATATTCTTTAATGTTTTTCTTGTGCTTTGAGCATAATCCGAGAACCGCTATAAGGATCAGGATCAGAACTACTGTTATCGCGCCGAATATACCTGCCATAATATAATATGATGCAGCATTCGGGTCGCCCTGAGGGGTACCGGGATCTTTTTCAATAAGATAGACGGTAAGCGTATCTCCCTTTTTGTATGAATCTGCATTTATTACAGAGGCGAGCTTTGTATCCTGATATTCCTTTCCCATATATTCATAGTTTACATATACGTCTGTCGAACGGTCATCACCGGAATAAGTGACCTCTGTGTAGCTTACGGTTGCATTGACCTTATCAGCATTCTTATAATTATTATCAAAGTCTATTCCTGAGAATACAAAAAACGCACACAAAACTCCAAAAACGATCAAAGCGATAACCGTAATGACAATTGATACTATTGAAACACGAAATCTTGCCTTTTCGTTTTCGATAAGAAAATTGTTGTATTCGGGATTGAATTCTGTATTCATGGCTATACGTCCTTTCTTAAAAGCTTTGCTTTCAACAAGCAAAGGCAAGCCGTAGGCTTGCTGTCGTTCAGTGGGAGATTTTTACTCCCACTGAACGGATATATGGCACCC
>CACYWT010000019.1 GCA_902778175.1 uncultured Ruminococcus sp.
GAGGATTCTGATATGACACAAAAAGAAGTTGCAGAAAAATTATTCATGCATCTGACACAGTATCGCCGCTACGAAAGCGGCGAAAGTGAAATACCATTCAGCATTGCAATTCGTCTTGCAAAATTGTATGATGTTTCCTTGGATTATATTGCAGGAACTACAAATGAAATGCGTGGATTAAGCGCATCTTCGTTGAGCGAACTGGAAACATATCTTATTTCATGCTTTCGTCAGCTTGATTCTATTAATAAAGGAAGAATACTTGAAAGAATTGATATTATGTTATCACTTCACAATAAATAAACACTCGCACCCCTGGGAGTAAACAGGAGCGCGGCTGTATTGCCAATTTTAATACATTATGTAGTACCATCATCATAATATGTCACCCGAAGGCATTTTATAAGACTATTTGTCATTTTATAAGCATTTTATAAGACTTTATTCGTAATTTATTAGAATAATAGATTGACAAATTCTAATAAAATGCTTATAATTTGATCAGGAGGCGATATTATGCTTGAAACCGAGCTTATAGCTTTGATAAGGAACATTCAATCAGTAAAAAGCGAAAGCAATAAGACAGAAGTCAAAGCCGCTGCAAAAGGCTGCCCTAAGATTCGCGATACCCTTTCTTCATTTTCCAATCAGTCAGGCGGCGGTGTCATTATCTTTGGTGTAGATGAAAATGACAGCTTCAATGTGTGCGGAGTGTATGACGCTGCCGATCTGATGAAAAAGGTCGAAGCCCAGTGTCTTGAAATGACACCGGTGATAAGACCGCTTTTTTCTGTTGCCCGGATTGATAATAAAACAGTGGTATCCGCCGAAATAAAGGAAATAGACAATACTGATAAACCATGCTTTTACAGCGGAGTCGGTCGCTTGAAAGGCTCTTATATACGCTGCGGAGATGCCGACAGACTTATGACCGAATACGAGGTCTATAGCTTTGAAGCATTCAAGAAAAAGATACAGGATGAGCTGCGTACTTCCGAAAGAGCGGTAAGGATATACAAACAAAAGCTTTTGAGCTTTATATAAATCTGCTCAGAACAAAGAAACCGAACCTTGCAGAGCTGCCTACCGAAGATCTGTGCCGCTTGCAGGGCTTTACAGAGAATGACAAGCCCACTCTTGCCGGACTTATGCTGTTTTCGGTTTATCCTCAGGCATTCTTTCCGCAGCTTTGTATAACGGCGGTATCTGTTCCGGGGACGGAGATCAGCAGCACCGGACCCGTCGGAGAGAGATTCATCGACAACAAAAGAATAGACGGAAATCTTGTCCAGATGCTGAACGACGCCATGCATTTTGTGCGGAACAATATGAAAACGGCTACCATAATTGATCCCGACACAGGCAAAAGAACAGACAGAACGGATTATCCGGTCATTGCGATCAGAGAACGATCAGAATGTTCACAGATCGCTTTGAGATAGAGAATCCCGGCGGACTATACGGCAGAATGACGCTTGACAGGCTCGGAAAGTTTGCCGCTGATACCCGCAATCCTGCTATTGCAAACGCTATGGAGGTACTCGGAGAGACTGAGAACCGTTACAGCGGTATTCCGACCATTATCAGCGCTATGGAGGAACACGGACTGCCTGAACCGATATTTGAAAGTGACCGGGGTATTTTCAAGGTCACGCTATATAAAAGTCGGGCAAACACAGCGACCGACCCTGTTATGACTGAAATTCTTAATTTCTGCCGTACCCCAAAAAGTCGAGCTGAACTTGAAGCTTTGTTCAAGGGACGCCTGACTATCGCTTATGTGATGGAAAGATATGTCAAGCCCATGACCCAAAACAAGCAACTCGCTTTGACGATCCCCGACAAGCCGAAAAGCAAAAATCAAAGATATTATACTGTAAATTCATAACAGATATACTAAAGCCGCCCGGAGAGGTATGCGTCAGATATCAGTCCGGGAATAACTGACTATGCTCTGTTGTGTGATGCAGTGGGTTGACAGATAGAGGGAGATTTTTGTATAATGTAATGGCGGAATGCATGAAAATGCGTTTGGATAAAAAACATAAACCGGTTTTCAGGAGGAAATATAAATGAACAGTGAAAAGAAAATAATTCTGACAGGTGACCGCCCGACCGGCCGACTTCATCTCGGACATTATGTCGGCTCCCTTAAAAGACGAGTTGAACTTCAGAATTCGGGAGAATATGACGAAATATATATTCTCGTAGCGGACGATCAGGCTTTGACTGATAATGCGGATAATCCCGAAAAAATACGCGATAATATCGTGAATGTAGCGCTTGACTATCTTTCGGCAGGTCTTGACCCCGAAAAGGTCACTGTATGTATACAGTCTGCTCTTCCTGCATTACACGCTCTTACTTTCTACTACATGAACCTCGTTACAACTGCAAGACTTGCCCGTAACCCTACCGTCAAAGCGGAAATACAGATGAGAGGCTTCGCTGATGAAGGTCTGCCGGCAGGATTTTTCTCCTATCCCGTATCACAGGCGGCGGATATTACGGCTTTTAATGCTACAGTTGTTCCTGTCGGTGAGGATCAGCTCCCTATGATCGAACAGACAAGGGAGATCGTGGAGAAATTCAACCGTATCTACGGCGAAACACTTGTTCTTCCCAAGGCGGTAATCCCCGAAAATGAAACACAGCGACGTCTGCCCGGTGTTGACGGCAAGGCTAAAATGAGTAAATCCCTCGGCAACTGTATCTATATTTCCGACAGCCTGAAAACCATTAAAAAACAGGTCAACGGAAAAATGTTCACCGACCCCACCCATCTCAGAATCGAGGATCCGGGTCATCTTGAGGGCAATGTCGTATTTACATATCTCGATGCATTCTGTACTGACGATCATTTTGCCGAGTATCTTCCCGATTATGCAAATCTCGACGAGATGAAGGAGCATTATTGCCGCGGCGGTCTTGGTGACGGCGTTTGCAAGAAATTTCTTATCAATGTTCTCGAGGAAACGCTTGCTCCGATAAGAGCGGAAAGGGCAAAATGGGAAGCGGATATAGATTCCGTCTACGATATCCTCAGCGCAGGAACCGCCAAGGCAAGAGAAGTAACAAACGAAACTCTTGCGCGTGTGCAGAAGGCTATGAAAATAGATTATTTTGCAGACCGCCGTATCGTCAGAGAATGGGAAAAGCTTCTTAAAGATCAGAATAAATAATATACTCAGAACCAAAAATCAGCCGCGCCCTGAAAACAGGGACACGGCTGATTTTTTAAGGCAATACCGCACAAAGATAGTGCCACAGATGCGCCTTCAATTTTTTCGTCAGAATGTGCAAAACAAGCGTAGTTAACCTGACGGTTATCAAGCGAGTTTTGTGCAGAATGACGGAAAAAGAGTACCCCAAGGGCACTTCCTTCGGGCGCAGCAGATGTGGTGCCAAGCCGTAAAGGCGGTCTTTGTGCGGTGTTGCCTTTATGTAATACTTAACATATCCAGCGCCGGAGATACGGCGCTGAGGAGTAAGCCATTCTTTCTGTGGTATTGCCTTAAAGCTCAAAATCCTCCCATGAGCCTGAAGAATATTTGAACTTTGTTTTTTCCTGTTTCCTGCCTGCCTTCGGTTCAACAGATGTGTCTATACGGAATATCTGACCTGCGTTTTTCTGGTCATTATAGTCCATATTCTCTGTCTGATAAGCAATAGTGCCTTTTGCGACATCTTCGTCCTTTACACCTGAACTGAATACTATCTTGGTCGGTCCCATCGGCACAACAGCGCGGTAAATATCCGTTCCTTCTACCCTTTCCATCTCAACGCCGGGCCATTCGCCTCCGTATAAGCCTCCGCTTATCTTATTTGTCGGTATAGCATCCCACCAATAAGCAAATACCTTATCCCATTTCGTCTTGCTGTTATCAAAATAGATGAAGTTTTCCTTTACTTTGAGTCCGGGATCATCGGGAGCTATGCTGATCTCAGGGGGGACGCTCCTGATACTGGTTCTTTCTTCATATTTTACCGGAACGCCACATTCCAGCGCCTCAACCTTCTGCTCGAACATCGCCTGTAAAAATTCGGGATAGATATTTCTCCAGTACATAGGTTCATGACGACCCGGCTCGTATTTGTCAAATACAAGTTTATCCTTAGGATAACCCTTTTCTATCAGCATATTATACACCGGTTCGTTGACATCTCCGTTATCTCCTCCGAACGCGCCTGCATAAAAATAGAGAAAAGGTGAATTATCCATATTTACCTTTCCATTAATGAACTCAGCCCATGTATTGTCATCATATAGCTGGAATGAAGCGGACATTACGCCTGCTGTGCCGAATTTATCAGGATGGGCAAGCACAGCGTAAAAGGATTCCAGTCCGCCGAGGGAGCTGCCTGCGAGCGCGGTATGCTTTGCATCGGTATAGACATTGTAGTTTTTCTGAATAAAGGGCATGATAGTATCGCAGATATAATCGGCAAATGCATTTCCATGCTTTTCGGTCTGAAGCATTTCATCTTCGTTTTCTGTTGATTTCAGATCACCGATATCAGGCACAAGTTCGTTGTCCCTGTTGCCCTCGATATTGGAAATGCCAACGATAACAGCCTTATTGTCTGTCACCGACATCATCGCAGTAACGCTTTCGGAAACATTCCAGCTGTCGGTATCGCTGTCCATTCCTCTTTCTCTGCCGGTAGCAAGTATGGTCTGTCCGTCGAACATATAGATCGTGGAATATTTTTCCTCTGAGTTTTTATCGTAATCCTTCGGCGTCCAGACATATACGGATTTGTCAATACCGTCAAAACTGAATTGATGTGTATCAAATGCCGGATCATATTTCAGATCCATTCCCTCCGCATAAGGAAGGAGCTTTTTATCTTTAAGATACCACCCTGCTGTAAAGCGGTTAAAGGCTAAATTGCTGCTGACGATATTATCGCCGTATGTGATATGTACCATATTGTAAAGCTTAGGATCGCCCTTGCAGGTGAAGGTCACATGATCCTCGCCTTCTTCCGATTTCGTCATTTCAATATCTTCTGTTTTTCCGCTGGCGGTATTCAGGAATGTTGCCGTCATTTTGCTGTTTTTACCGGCATCTCTGATAAATACAGTGTGAAGTCCGTCATTTTCTTTTTCTTCGCCGCTTTTTTCTTCTTTGCTGCTTTCTTCTTTACTGCTTTCTTCTTTGCTGCTGTTGCTGCTTTCTTCCGTCTTAGTCTGGCTTTTGCTTTCTTGACTGTTCTGTGCTGTTCCGCTGCTGCATCCTGCCGCAAGGGATAAACACAAAGCAGCCGCAAGAATTCCTGTAACAAAACTTCTGGCTTTCATATGGATCTTCCTCCCCGTTGTTTAAGAAAATGTTTCTTTCACATTCAGTATACCTGCAAAGACGGGAAATATCAAACAACCATTCAAAAAATAAAACAACCTGACGGACAATAATTAAAACAGCGGTTTATCCCTGTCGAACCATACTCCCCAGTTTATAATTTTTTCCTCGCGTATTTCCTTTGCCATAAACAGAAAGGGCAATACGACCGTTTCATTATAGAATGTATAGGACATTATATACCCGTTTTCCGTTTCGATCTGACTGCATTTCATAATATTTATATCGCACATCTTTTTCATCAGCTTTTCGGCTTTTTCAGGCGGTATCTCAGTCCGGGAAGATATAAGGGAAAGCGAAAGCGGGGTATTCAGCCGGGTGTACATAAAGAACAGTATTTTAAGGGAATCCTTGTTTGAAAAAACGCTCATTATCTCAGCCAGATCGGCAGGATCACCGAGGGACTCACAAAAACCCTTTTCCGGCTCAGGCATAAAGAAAAAATATCTGAAATCAGAGTTTAATCTGGCGTCCATAATACCTTCATTCAAACAGAGTCTTGAGTAATAGCCTATACCCTCCGAATGTTTCAGATTGTTTATCAGTTCGATACCAAGGCTTTCCTTGATATGCTTTTCATTAAGGATAGCCATTGCTGCAGCCCAGAAATAATGAAACACTTTGTTCATCGCTTCGGTCCTGTCCACCGATTGTACCTCACTGATTATCATATCAACGATCGTATATGTATTTTCTCTTCCGAAAAGCATATCCGTACTTACGCCGAGAGCGTCGGCAATAAGAGGTATGCTCTCCGCATCGGGAACTCCTCCCCTTTCCCATTTTGAAACCGCCTGAGTAGTGACGCCGATCATCTTACCAAGCTGTTCCTGTGTGATCTCTTTACTGATACGGTATTTTTTGATCTGTTCTCCGATAATACTCATAATGCTTTTCCTCCTTTTGGACGAGCGGTCATTATCTTTTGTTCAACCAATGGTTTACCTGATAATTCTATATTATCATTACATTACTGTTGTGTCAACTTATTTCATCAGCAAAGAGATCATAACCAAAAAAGAAAATAAGATACTTGTATCATGATCTGAAAATTGATATAATAAGCTGTAAGGATCAATTCATGAAAGCAACGCAAAAAGGAGTAAATTATGATAACGACAATACTTTTTGATCTTGACGGAACTCTTCTCCCTATGGATAACGATGAATTCACAAAGGGATATTTTGGTCTGCTTGTAAGAAAGCTTGCGCCCTACGGCTATGATAAGCAGGAGCTTGTCCCGGCAGTATGGACGGGTACTGCGGCTATGGTGAAGAACGACGGCAAATGCAGCAATTATGAAACATTCTGGAAAACCTTTGCCGGTGTCCTCGGGGACAGGGTATATGAAACAAAGCCTGTTTTCGATGACTTCTACAGCTGCGAGTTCAATAATGCAAAGGCTTTCTGCGGCTTCAATGATAAGGCAAATGAAGCCGTTAAAACTGCGCGGAAGCTTGGATATCGCACAGCTCTGGCATCTAATCCGTTATTCCCCATAGAAGCGCAAAAAGCCCGTGTGAAATGGGCAGGCGCAGACCCGGACAGCTTTGAATTTATCGCATCATACGAGAATTTATCCTTCTGCAAGCCGAACCCCGATTATTACCGCGCGCTTGCAAAACAGCTCAATGTAAAGCCGGAGGAATGTCTTATGGTCGGAAACGACGTTTCCGAGGATATGATAGCGGAATCCGCCGGAATGTCTGTTTTTCTTATGACGGACTGCATTATCAATAAGGAAAACAGGGATATTTCAGGCTATACAAAAGGCGGTTTTGATGAACTGATAAAACATATTGCATATGACCGGTAAAAAAGAAAGCAGCGTTTCAGAATGAACCATTCGTGAAACGCTGTTTATTTATTATCATCATCACCCGTTCAGAGCCTTGATGATATCCGGCAGAGCCGCATCTACCTTATCGTTATCAAGCTGGCAGGTACCTGCATTATGGTGACCACCGCCGCCGTATTGCAGACACAGTTCGCCTATATCGACCTGTGACGTTTTATTTACAATTGATTTGCCGATCATAACGGCAGTATTCTGCTTTTTGAAACCCCATGCAACATGGACGGAGATCTGACATTCGGGATACATTGCATAAATCATAAAACGGTTGCCTGCATGGATTATCTCCTCATTGCGAAGATCAAGGACTATTACCTTGTCATGTATCTGAGCAAGATCCCTGAGCTGCTGCTTGAACATCTCTGTTTCGGAAAAATACAGATCCACTCTTTCCTTGACATCGGGAAGCTCAAGTATCTCATCTATAGTATGATCCATACAGTAGCCGATAAGCTGCATCATAAGCTGATAGTTTGAAATACGGAAATGACGGAAACGTCCGAGACCCGTCCGGGGATCCATAAGATAATGCAGCAGCACCCAGCCCTTGGGATTGAGTATCTCGTCAACCGTAAAATCCGCGCTGTCGCCCTTATCGACAGCCTCCATCAATTCCTCGGTTATTCCCGGGAGATTTTCCTTGCCGCCGTAATAATTATATACAACACGGGCAGCGCTGCGGGCAGTAGGATCTATATACAGTTCACCGCCGCCGGATTCAATAGACCTGATCCTGTCCATTTCGGATTCATGATGGTCGAAGGCAAGACTGACCCTCGGATCATACGGCAGATTGGTAGTTATATCATTATCGGACAGCTCGATTATTCCGTCCTGCACATCCTTTGGGTGTACGAATTTGATATCTTCTATAATATCAAGCTCACGCAGTATCATAGCGCAAACAAGACCGTCAAAGTCACTTCTGGTTACAAGGCGTTTCTTTCCCATAGTGATTCCTCCCGAATAATTTTAATGCACAATGCTTACAGTTTTTATCAAATTTAAGCTGTAATATTATATATTTTGACCTATTATCATGTATTGTACCATATTTTCGGGATTTATGCAATAGAATTTTCCTCTTTTTATTTATATTTCGCAAAGTATGAAAGAGTCCGGAGAAAAGAACTCTCCGGACTCTGCCGTTTTTTTATTTTCAGTTAGAAAACAACGGTGTTGAATAATATCTGTCGCCGCTGTCCGGAAGAAGAGCAACGATCGTCTTTCCCTTGTTTTCGGGTCTTGCGGCAAGCTCAAGCGCAGCAAACAGCGCAGCTCCGGAGGATATTCCCACCGACAGTCCTTCCTTCTTTGCAAGATACCTTGACGTTTCAAAGGCATCATCATTTGCGACGGTAAATACTTCGTCATATACTCCTGTATTCAGTACGTCAGGCACAAAGCCTGCGCCGATACCCTGTATCTTATGCGGTCCTGCAGTTCCCTTTGAAAGCACCGGAGAGCTTTCAGGCTCAACGGCAACGACCTTTACTTCGGGATTGCGCTCCTTGAGGTATTCACCGACGCCCGTTACCGTTCCGCCTGTGCCTACGCCTGCAACGAAAATATCGACCTTGCCGTCGGTATCCTCCCATATTTCCGGACCGGTAGAAGCCTTGTGAGCCGCCGGATTTGCAGGATTGACGAACTGTCCGGGAATGAAGCTGTTTTCTATCTCCTGTGAAAGCTCCTTAGCCTTTTCTATTGCGCCCTTCATACCCTTTGAACCGTCAGTAAGAACGATCTCGGCGCCGTAGAATTTCAATATATTTCTTCTTTCGACGCTCATGGTTTCGGGCATGGTGATGATAAGACGGTATCCCTTTGACGCAGCAATAGCAGCAAGTCCTATTCCTGTATTGCCCGATGTCGGTTCGATAAGCGTCGTACCCTCATTAATAAGACCCTTTGCCTCTGCGTCCTCGATCATCGCCTTGGCGATCCTGTCTTTGACGCTTCCTGCCGGATTGAAATACTCCAGCTTGATAAGAACAGTTGCATCAAGCTGCTTGTCCTTCTCTACATTTACCGCCTCTACAAGAGGTGTTTTTCCGATAAGATCCGTTATTCCCTTGATAATTTTAGCCATGATAAATTCCTCCTTAATTGATCGCCGCAAAGGCATTGTTCAGATCTTCTATAATATCATCTATATGCTCCGTACCTATGGAAAGACGGATAGTATTCTCAAAAATACCCTGATCGCTGAGTTCCTCAGCAGAAAGCTGCGAATGTGTTGTTGACGCCGGGTGGATCACAAGGCTCTTTACGTCAGCAACATTTGCAAGCAGTGAAAAGATTTTCAGATTATCAATGAATTTCCATGCCTGCTCCCTGCCACCTTTGATATTGAACGTAAATATCGAACCCCCTCCGTTCGGGAAGTACTTCTTATAAAGCTCATGATCCGGATGATCGGAAAGCGACGGATGATTTACCTTTTCAACAAGAGGATGACTGCTGAGATACTCCACTACCTTCTTTGTATTTTCGGCGTGTCTTTCCAGACGGAGAGAAAGAGTTTCAACTCCCTGCAAAAGCAGGAATGCATTGAACGGTGAGATCGCTGCTCCGGTATCACGGAGAAGAATAGCTCTGATATATGTTACGAAGGCTGCCGCACCGACTGCATCATAGAATGATACGCCGTGGTAGCTCGGGTTCGGATCGGCAATATTCGGATATTTGCCGCTTGCCTTCCAGTTGAATTTTCCTGATTCAACAATGATGCCGCCGAGTGTCGTACCGTGACCGCCTATGAATTTCGTAGCGGAATGAACAACTATATCCGCGCCGTGTTCTATCGGTCTGATAAGATAAGGTGTGCCGAAGGTATTGTCAACAACGACCGGCAGACCATGCTTGTGGGCTATCTCTGCAATAGCGTCGATATCCGGGATATCGCTGTTCGGATTGCCGAGGGTTTCAAGGTAGATCGCCCTTGTATTTTCCCGGATCGCGCCTTCGACCTCGTTAAGATCGTGAGCGTCAACAAATGTCGTGCTTATGCCGAACTGCGGCAGAGTGTGAGAAAGAAGATTGTAGCTTCCGCCGTAAATGGTCTTCTGAGCCACGATATGACCGCCGTTTGCAGCAAGAGCCTCTATTGTATAGGTTATGGCTGCTGCGCCGGAAGAAAGCGCCAGAGCCGCGCTGCCACCCTCTAAAGCAGCAAGTCTTTTTTCAAGCACATCCTGAGTGGAGTTTGTCAGTCTGCCGTAGATGTTTCCGGCATCTGCGAGGCCGAAGCGATCTGCGGCATGCTGACTGTTATGGAATACATAGGAGGTTGTCTGATAGATCGGTACCGCTCTTGAATCCGTAGCGGGATCTGCCTGTTCCTGACCGACGTGTAACTGTAATGTTTCAAATTTATAATTGCTCATGTTTATTATCTCCTTTTTATAAATAAATTTCAATATGATATCAAGAATTATTTCCGGTTTTCATAAAAAAACCGGGGGCTTTTCGGAAAGCTCCCGGACAAATGGCTCACGATGTCATACATCAGCAACATCGCATCGAAAGGAGGCGCAAGGGCTTACCGCCGAACGCTCCTGCCACATTATATGCCCGGGAGTATAACATTCGACAACACATCATTTTATTCTGCTTTGATTTAATAATGTCAAGCATTTTAATGACCCCTTTCTTTGTTCTGTTCCTTTGAACGAATATATAATAACACCTTTTACCTACCGTGTCAATAGGTTTTTGAAAAATTTTTTATTTTTTATTTTTATAATCATCAATTGCCGCCTGAATAGCCTCCTCCGCAAGAACGGAGCAATGCATCTTATAATCCGGAAGTCCGTCCAGAGCCTCGGCTACCGCCTTATTTGTCAGCTTCATTGCATCTTCAAGCTTCTGTCCCTTGATAAGCTCTGTCGCCATAGAGCTTGACGCTATTGCGCTGGCGCAGCCGAAAGTCTCGAATTTCACGTCAGTAATAACATCATCATCTATCTTGAGATACATTTTCATAATATCTCCGCATTTCGCATTTCCTACCTCGCCAACACCGTCGGCGTCCTCTATGATCCCGACATTTCTCGGATTCATAAAATGATCCATTACCTTTTCGCTGTATAAAGCCATGATATGTCCTCCTTAAAGAATAAATTCCCTTTTGCCAGTCATAAGATCGCGCCATACCGGAGAAAAGCTCCGCAGGTATTCAACGACCTCTTTTACACTGCCGATGATATAATCGGCTTCCTCCATAGTTATATCCTCACCGATACTGAGTCTGAGCGAACCGTGGGCTACGTCATGGATACGCCCGATCGAAAGCAGAACATGGCTCGGATCAAGCGCGCCGGAAGTGCAGGCGCTGCCCGATGATGCGCTTATACCCTTTTTATCAAGGAGTATGAGCAATGATTCGCCCTCTATTCCCTCAAAGCTGAAATTGACATTTCCCGAAAGGCGGCTTTCAGCGTCGCCGTTCAGTGCGCTGTGAGGTATGCGGGAAAGACCCTCTATCAGATGATCCCTTATTACAGTTTTATGCGCATTATGCTTTTCCATGCCGTCGATGCTTTCTCTGAGCGCGGCTGTCATTCCTGCGATAGCCGGAAGATTTTCCGTACCTGCGCGCTTTCCGCGCTCCTGTGCGCCGCCCTCGATAAGATTGCTCAGCACTATACCCTTACGGAAATAAAGGAATCCCGTTCCTCTCGGTCCGTGAAATTTATGCGCCGACGCAGAAAGCATATCAATGCTTTGCTCTTTGACATCTATCGGAATATGTCCGACCGCCTGTACTGCGTCCGTATGGAACAATACTCCGCGGCTCCTGCAAAGCTCTCCTATCTCCTTTATCGGCTGGATCGTACCTATCTCATTATTGGCTGTCATTATTGTAACAAGGCAGGTATCGTCCCTGAGCGCATTTTCAAGCTCGGAAACCCTCACTATTCCGTTTTCATGAACGGGCAGCAAAGTCACTTCAAAACCGTTCTTCTCCAGTTTTTTCAGAGTATGAAGTATTGCATGATGCTCGAATGCAGAAGATATGATATGAGTTTTTCCCTTTCTTTTGCCGATCATTGCGGCAGAAAGCAACGCCTGATTATCGGATTCACTTCCTCCGGAGGTGAAGATTATCTCCCTCGGCTCAGCATTGATCATAGCGGCGATCTGTGCGCGGGAATCCTCAAGCTTTTCCTTTGCCCTCTGTCCGAGAATATAAAGGCTGGAAGGGTTGCCGGGATAGTTTTTCATTGTGTCAAGCATTGCGTCCGCAGCAGCCTGACAGATCACAGTAGTCGCGGCATTATCTGCATATATATTCATTTTATCACGTCCTCTCTTTGACTTCTACATTATACAACCTATTACCCACTATGTCAATAGGTTTTTATTAAATAATTATATTGATTTACCCATTTACCTATGTTACAATAGGTATAAAGGCAAAATATTTTATAGAAAGCCGAATGACCGCAAAAATACAAGGAGTGAAAATCATGATTTCAACAAAAGGACGCTATGCGCTGAGGGTAATGATAGACCTTGCGCGCAACAGCGGCGAGGGCTATATCCCGCTAAAGGATATTGCAGAAAGAGGGCAGATATCAAAAAAATATCTGGAGATCATCGTCAGGGAGCTTGTCGGCGCAAAGCTTCTGACAGGAGTAAGCGGCAAAGGCGGCGGCTACAGGCTGTCGAGAGCGCCGGAAGACTATTCCGTAGGGGAAATACTTGAGGTGACGGAAGGTTCCCTTGCAGTAGTTGCCTGCCTTGCAAACGGCGCTCAGGAATGTCCGAGGGCGACCGGCTGCGACACCCTGCCGATGTGGTCGGAGCTGAACAGTATCATACACGATTATTTTTACAAAAAGAAATTATCCGACCTGCTATGAGAAAAGGGACGCTGCATAATACAGCGTCCTTTTTTATGTAAGCACTGATCAGATCAAGTGCCTGTATTGCGCAGCAGGAGTGCTTGACCGCACAGGACAATCAAGCAGCATCTTTAATAATAAAAAACCGACAGACACAGCCTTTCAGCCGTATCTGTCGGAATTTTAATTTAATTCAAGTCAGCTTGATATGAAATCAAACTTCTTCCTTCTTCTTGGAAGCGAGTACAACTGCGCCGAGAGCTGCAGCTGCAACTGCTACGAAGATAGCTGCCATTGTGAAGTCGCCTGTCTTCGGAACGTCGTTGCTTCCGTCAGGAGTATTGTTGTTATCAGCCGGTCCATCTGTATCCTTGGGCTCGTCGTTGTTATCCGGAATCGGATCTACTGTGCTGGGCTCGTCAGTCGGATCAGTTGTAGGATCAGTTGTGGGATCAGTTGTAGGATCGATAACCTTGTTGCCTTCGATTACTTCTTCTACATACTTACCTTCATAGTTCTCTGCGTAATCCTTCCACTCGCCTTCGCTGAGCTTGAACTTTGTCTTGTCAACGCCGCGGCCCTTCTCATAGTCATCTTCAAATACGCCGGTGATCGTCGGAACATAAATCATACCAGCCTGTGCAACTGCATCAAACTTAAGATCCTGAGTCTGATAGCCTGTTTCGCCAGCGTGGATCTGATCGTCGCTCTTACCGCTGTTGAAGATAATGTTTGTAGCACCAAACGGAATTCTGATCTGCCAGATATCTGTATCCGGAATCTGAGTCATCTTTGTGCCCGGGAACTTAGTCGGAGCGTGGTTAACTGTTACGCCGTCTTCACCGATGATCGGCTGACCATTTTCATCAAGCTCTTCTTCCCAACCGAAGTCATTGTTTTCAAGGTCGTAAGTTCTGCCGTAGGAAGTCTCCCACCAGTAAGCATAAACTTCATCCCACTTTGTCTGTGAGTTGTCGAAGAATATATAGTCGCCTATCTGTGTTGTATAATCCTCTGTGGGCTCAGTTGTCGGATCTGTTGTCGGATCATCTGTCGGATCGTCTGTCGGATCATCTGTCGGATCGTCTGTCGGATCGTCTGTCGGATCCTGAGCCTTCTTATATTCAAACTCGAATACTTCGCCTTCGTCAGCTACCGGTGCTTCAACTGTGGGAAGGTCTACCCACTCACCGTCGCTGTACTTCATGCCGTTGTCGCCGTTCTTCTCATGATCGTCAGCGCTTGCAACATACATCTTACCGCCCTGATCAGCAGCAGTTACAGCAATATCAGTTGTCTGATCCTTCTTGTTGTCAGCTGTTGCATCAGCATCTGAAACGAGGTTGTTGAAGATGATGTGAGCTGTGCCTTCGTCAAGCTTTACAGCCCAAACGTCTGTATCGCCGATCTGAGTACAAGCGCTTCCCGGCCATCCGCCGTAGATCTCGGAGGGCTCCCATGTGTAAGCACCAACTGTTGCCCAGCCTGAAACAGAGTTATCATAGAAGAAATAGTTGCTTGTATCTTCGCCAAGCTGTTCCTTAGCCATAGCAGCTATGTCAACTTCCTCTTCAGCAGCAGGCTCATCTATCCATTCGCCGTCGCTGTACTTCATGCCGTTGTCGCCGTTCTTTTCATGTGACTCGGTGTCAACTTCATAGATCTTACCGCCCTGATCAGCAGCAGTTACAGCAATATCACTTGTCTGATCCTTCTTGTTGTCAGCTGTTGCCTCAGCATCTGAAACGAGGTTGTTGAAGATGATGTGAGCTGTGCCTTCGTCAAGCTTTACAGCCCAGATATCTGTACCCTCGATCTGAGTACAAGCGCTTCCAGGCCATCCGCCGTAGATCTCGCTGGGCTCCCATGTGTAAGCACCAACTGTTGCCCACTGTGAATTTGTGTTATCAAAGAAGAAGTAGTTGCTTGCATCTTCGCCGAGCTGTGCAGAAGCCTTCTCAGCAAATGTCTGCTTAGCTTCGCCGCTGCCTGAGCCGTCTACAAATTCATATTTGCACTCCCAGAGCTGTCCATAGTAAATCTTTGACTTAGCTTCATCAGAGTCGCCTTCATCAAAAGCTTCTGCCGGAAGAGGACCGTTCTTTGTTGTGTCAAGTGTTACCTTTACTGTAACTGTATCGCCTACTGCTGCAGGAAGTGAGCAGTTAACCTGGCTGTTCATGTAGCGGAAATAATCTGCATCCCATGCGCCCCAGCTGTCTTCCCAATCACCGTCAGCGCGAACCTTGAATTCGATATGATCCTTGTTATCGCCTGCCATCTGATCTTCGTTCAGAGTAGTTCTGAATGTAACCTCGAATACACCATCTCCGTTTTCATCGGTCATGGGGATATCTTCCATATCGCCCCAGCCTGTAATGCTGCCGACTACGCCGAGCTTGTGATTCTGTGTATAGCTGAGAGCTTCTTCTTCTGTCTTGATTTTATCTCTGCCAGCGAAAGCTGTTACAGCAGTCATAGAGCTGAGAAGTGTAGCGCAAAGAGCTATACCGATAATCTTCTTTACCTGCATAATAATCTTCCTCCTGATTAAAAATTTGTTCGTAAAGCATAAAGGGCAATTTACCCCTACTGCTTTATCTTTCTTGATTATACAACCAAAAAAACAAAATTGCAAGCAAAAAGTATCGTATTTTAATTTATTTATTTTCCAATTAACTCACTTTTTGTGCATTTTGACAGTTTTTGTTAACTATTTATTATTTGAAATCTTTGTCAGATATTTTTTATTGTTTATTTCCTACAAATAACCATATTAATTATTGTAAGTTTTGACTTTTCACTTTGTTACAATTTTATCAATTTTTTTACATATCATACTTGGAAAACGGCTTGTTTTCAACATTTTTACGGTCTTTTGTTGATATCCGGGCTGTAAAATGATTGACTTTTATACATTTTGTTATATAATGATAGATATATCAGATACATCAATAATGTTTACAAGGAGTAATAAAATGAAATACTGCTCAAAATGCAAAAAGCTTTACAATAATGATACCCTGACCCACTGCGCCGACTGTTCGCGCAGGCTGATCTCTGACCCGCACTATTCATCGCCAGTCAGGCTTGTCACTGCCAACGGTTTTGAATTTGAGCGTATCCGCGCCGCTATCGACAGCGCAGAAATACCATATTCATATCAGGAGGCAAAAAACGACACCGGGATCCAGATACTCAATTCCGCTCCTCCGGAGAACTGCGACATATTTGTTCCGCTGAACGCATATCGTGACGCGGTCGATATTCTCATAGGCATAGGCGCATTGAATGATGTTCCCGTGGAGCTGAGCGAACAGGATATCAATAAGCTGAAAGACGATACCAAAAAAGCAAAGGAAGAAGAACTGCCCGAAGACAAAGCAAGACTTATCCGTATACTCAGCATTATCGCATTCCTGATAGTTCTTGCCGGCGTAGCCTTTGCGACGGACGCTCTCACAGGCTGGATAAAGAGCCTGATCGGAATGTAAACGATCCATTATAAGAAAAACGGCTGCCGCATTTTATTGCGACAGCCTGTTTCATTATTTCTTCTCAATAAATCCTATACCATTGATATCGGTTGATTCTCCTCCTATAATAAACGGAGAAGCATCAACATCTTCAGAATAAGTTGCAGAATAACCGCCCTCACTTGTATCAGTGGAGATATTCTTTACATTATAAAGAATTACCGAAGCCTTGAGAGAATAACCCTCCATCATTACGATCTTGTAGTTAAGATAATAAAATACTTTTTTGTCTGTATTTTCGGTTGTAAGTTTCTGCTTTGTAATGCTGAACTCGATCTTATCAACACCATTTACACTCATCGCAGGCATTTCGATAAGATTACCATCTTCATCCCTGTCATTAAGCTTATATGTTACGATATGAGTCTTAGGATCAAGAGTCAGATAACGGGTATTGTTTTCATCAGCAACAAGAGTCGCCACTTCATCAACCTCATGCTTATCTTCTTCTAATGTAGAATAAGAGCTGCCTTTTTTGATATAGTAGAACGACGTGCATTTTCTTGCATATTTTGTAATGAAGTCTTCTATTTCAGTTGCGCTCTGCTGTTCCTTTGAAGTAACCGAAGCTGAGGAATATGTACGAAGTGCTGACGCAAAAATACCTACGCCTATAGTTGCTGTTATCGAAAGGATCGCTACTGTTACTACAAGCTCAACAAGCGTGTATGCCTTTTTGGATCTGAGCCAATTCATAAATCAACGTCTCCTTTCATTATTTCGCATATGCTATAAAGCTTTCATACGTTATAGGACCAGCTGCTGATTGAAAGCAGGTCTTGATAGTAAAACCACTTACTGTATAAGGGTCATTACCACTGCCTGCAATGGGATTAAGTGTGGTTTCAGTATCAGGAATGATCGTATACTGATAGCTTACATTGTTATTAAATTCATATGTATATTCGTTCGTTGAACCTGATTTCAGTGTTGCAGGAACATACACTACATCCGGAATCTGTCTTGATACAGCAAAAATCAACGCCTGACCATTGGAATCATCATAATCCGAAGGATCAATTTCATCCGGATCAGACAATCCGGAAAGTTCATCAATAAAGTCAGCAGCTTCTTCCGAATTTGAGATTTTCATTTTACTGACCATATTACCGATCAGTTCATTAACAGATTCATTCAAAGACGCTGCGCGGTTTTCATCCGAATTATACATTGTCGTTGTATATCCGTTTACCAGTGCGCCAAGACAAGATGCAAACACGATTACAACTATTGTAACGCCGACAAGCAATTCTATAAGTGTCATACCTTTTTTTGATCTGCACTTACGGATCATCTTTTTCTTTTTGAGCATTATGATCACTCTCCTTAATTCGACAGAGTTATCCCCTTCAAAAAACTCTCACATATACAATTATTATACTATATTTTTTCCCATTTTCAAGTGTATTTCGATAATTTTATTAATATTGCCGAACATTTTTTTAACATATAAAGTAAACGGTACATCGTATAACGATGCACCGTTTTTCATTGATCTTTTTTATTTTATGTATTATTATCAATAACAGTGTAGATACCGAACATCGGAAGGATCATAGCAACAACGACCGTACCTACAACTACACCGATTACAACTGTCATAATAGGTGTCATAGCGTCTGTAAGCTTCTGGGTCGATTCATCGCTCTGTTCCTCGAAGAGCTCAGCCATTTTGAAAAGTGAGTCACCAAGCATACCGGATTCCTCACCGACGCGAACCATTGAAACGAGGATCGCATCAAATACAGGGTGCTTAGCCATTGCTTCATTAATGGTAACACCGATCTGTACATCATCAAGAACGTGCTGGACCTGTTCTTTAACATACAGATTCGGAACGGCATCTCTTGCAAGCGCCATAGCCTTATGGATCGGAATACCCGCATCGGTAAGGGTAGACATAAGACGGCAGAAACGTGCAAGTGCGCCCTGACGGACGATAGGTCCTACAAGCGGGATCTTCAGCGATACTTTTGCAAGAAGCATCTGGAAATCCGGATTGTTTTTCTTCAGTGTTACAAATGCAAACGCTAAAACAGCGAATACGATAATGATAAGCCACCAATAACCAAGAAGGATATCGGAGAATGCCATAAGTGCCAGTGTAAGGCCGGGGAGTTCTGCGCCCATTGATCCGTATGTATCCTTAAAGGTCGGAAGAACGAAGCCGCAGAGGATTACAATAAGGGCTATAACGAGCACGATAAGGAATATCGGGTATGTAAATGCGCTTCTCAGCTTACCGGAAAGAGCAATATCCTTACGGCAGATAAGAGCACACTGCTGGAAAGCGTTATCAAGACGACCGTTTGCCTCACCGGCTTCGATAATGCTGAGGTATACGCCGGGAAAACCTGCAAAGTTTTTCATTGCCTGAGAAAGAGTAAAACCGTTATACAGGTTCTCATTGATTTCCTGGAGTATCTTTTTCATAGCAGGATCCTTTTCGGAGTCGATCATGATCTGCATGGACATCGAAAGGTTAATACCTGCCTTCATCATCATACCGAGCTGGTTGAAGAGCATAAGAAGTGTTTTCTTTTTTATTTTTTTGTTATGAACGTCACCGGTCATATCCATCTGCCAGATACTTTTACCGGCATCTGAATCGCCGCTTATCTGACTGATATCCTGAACTATAAGACCCTTTTCACGGAGTATGCTTACAGCCTGATTCTGGGTCTCAGCCTCGATCTGACCTTCTTTTTTCTGATTTCTGGCGTTCATCGCCACATATTTAAACTTCAAATCAGCTCACCTCTTATCTTCTGGCATCTGTATCGCCGATATCAAAGTTCCAAGCCTTAGCAACCTGTTCTGTAATAAGTCCCTGTGCAAGAAGGTTATCAATACTCTTGTTCATAGTGATCATACCATACTGCTGACCAAGCTGAATAGACTGCTGAATATTTGCTACTTTGTTTTCACGGATAAGGTTGCTGATAGCGCTTGTACAGAACATGATCTCAAATGCAGCGATTCGTCCGCCTGTTGCCTTCGGAAGAAGTCTTTGCGAGATAACCGCCTTCAGTGAGGTGGAAAGCTGTACACGGATCTGCTGCTGCTGATCCGGCGGGAAGATATCTACAAGACGGTCGATCGTCTTTGCAGCACCCTCGGTATGTACTGTCGAGAATACCAAGTGACCTGTTTCTGTTGCGGTAAGTGCGATCTGAATGGACTCACGGTCACGCATTTCGCCGACGAGAATGATATCCGGGTCTTCACGCATTGCTGCTCTCAGAGCCATAGGATAGCTGCGGCTGTCGAGTCCGATTTCTCTCTGGTTTACGATACAGCGCTTAGGCGTATGCAGAAACTCAACAGGGTCCTCGATAGTAACTATATGTTTACTTTTATATTTATTGATCTCATTGATAAGAGCTGCCAGAGTTGTGGATTTACCGGAACCGGTAGGTCCGCATACAAGTACCAGACCCGAGTTAAGGTCAAGTGTCTTTCTGATGGAGTTAGGCAGGCTCAGTGTGGAAAGCTCAGGAACAACACTGTTGATTACACGAAGTACCAGTGATGTACCGTTACGCTGTCTGAAAGCATTTGCTCTGAAACGTCCGCATTCACCGATCTCAACAGCCGCATCGGCTTCACCGGTCGAAAGGAATGTTTCAAATCTTGACTGATTAAGTACGGCTTTGATAATAGCGGTTACTTCCGCCTCGTTAAGTGCCGGATCATTCGTAAAGAACACGTTGCCGTGCAGACGATATGCCGGATGGTTGCCCGATGCGATATGTATATCGGAGGCGCCCTTTGTAACAGCTTCTTTTACAAGGCTATAAAAATCCATTAATAATCTACCCCATTCTTTTTATAGAATTTGTGCCGCGGCACGTATTATTCAGATCCCAATTAGTCATTGGAGATCGTCATGTCAATATACTCCTCATAGGAGGTGAGTCCCTGAAGTACGTCCCTGCGGACATTTTCCTTCATGGGTATCATACCCTCTTCTATAGCCATATCCCTGAGTTCATCTGTACTTACGCCGTCGGTAATCGCTCTTTTGAGTCTTGTAGTAAGGAGCATTACCTCATGCACAGCGATACGTCCCTTATAGCCCTTTTTGTTGCATTTATCGCAGCCGACGGGACGGTACAGAGTCGGATGCTCATCGGGCTTGAGCATAAGGCCGATACGTTCATTATTATCCGGCTCATATGCTTCCTTACAGGAATTACACAGACGTCTTGCAAGTTTCTGAGCTATGATACCTAAAAGTGCGGAAGAAACCATGTAACCTTCTATACCCATATCTATAAGACGCGCGACCGAGCTGGGCGCATCATATGTATGCAGTGTCGAAAGCACAAGATGACCTGTGATAGCAGCCTGAACAGCGATACCTGCGGTTTCGCCGTCACGGATCTCACCGAGCATGATGATATCCGGGTCCTGACGAAGAATGCTTCGGAGTGCCGCCGCGAATGTAAGTCCGGCCTTTTCGTTTGTCTGTACCTGAGTAATACCGGGCTGGATCTGCTCGACAGGGTCTTCAACCGTGATAATGTTGATATCCTCACCCATAACCTCATGCAAAGCGGTATAAAGTGTTGTTGATTTACCGGAACCTGTAGCACCTGTTACAAGGATGATACCTCTGTGGCTCTTTACAAGATGGTCGAATTTTTCAAGATTCTCCGGAAGGAAACCGATATTCTGTTTTTTCAGTTCCATACCCAGAGAAGTCGTAATACGCATAACTATCTTCTCACCGAAAATACTCGGGAGAACGGAAATACGGAAGTCGATATCCTTACCTGCAACGCGGTAATTTATACGACCGTCCTGAGGGATACGTTTTTCGGCGATATTCATATTGCCGATAAACTTGATACGCGATGTTACCGAGGGTATCAGCTCGGGAGCCGTTTCCATATAAGTCTGGAGCTTACCGTCGATACGGAAGCGGATCCTCAGACATTTTTCCATCGGCTCTATATGGATATCGGAGGTCTTTGTAAAAATAGCCTCTTCAATCATATTATTAACAAAACGGATAATAGGCTGATCGTTTGCCGATGCATCCTGTGCAGCTGCTTCCTCCGCCTCGATCTGCGCTTTGGATTTTCCGCCGCCCTTTGACTCAAGGAATTCCTTTGCATCATCGATAGCCTTCTGAGCCGCATATAGCTCACGAAGTTTAACAGATATTTTTGAAGCCTCACCGATTACCGGCTTGATCTTCATTTTTGTTGCAATCGAAATATCCTTCAGACCCTGATAGTTAAGAGGATCGGCGATCGCAACTGTCAGAAAACGGCCTTCCTGTTCGATAGGAATAACCATATTTTTCTGAGCCATATCCTCGGGGATTATTCCGCCGAGTTCTTCGGGGATCGTGACCGTATCAAGGTCGATATAAGGAATAAAGAGCTGCTTTTCAAGTGCCTTGCAAACCTGCTGTTCGGTAACGATTCCGTCTTCTATCAGGATATCCGCAACACGCTTTTTGCTCGTTTTCTGTTTTGAGAGCACCTCATCAAGCTGTTCCTCGGTAATATCTCCCGAATTGATAAGAATTTGTCCTATTCTCAAGTTTCCCGCTTTCATTTCGTCAGCTCCCGGTTAATTTAAAATAGATTGATATACAACCGTGCCAGATAACCGATAAAGTCAAAAAGCACGATATATATTGCCGCTGCCGCAACAATATACGGTCCGAAGGCAAGATATGAACCGAAGCCCACAGCTTCCTCCTCGTCCTGTTTGCTTTCATCTTTTTCATCGGAGGGAAGTTCTTCTTCGGATTTTTCTTCCGTCACAGCTTCCTCCGTCTGTTCAGCCTGGATCTTTTCATCAGGCTGCTGTTCATCATTTCCGGTACCGGAATACCTGATTTTTGAGATCACGATGATAACCACAAAGAATACCGTTGCAGTTATTATCGAGATCAGAAAAGCATATATTGTTCCGGGGAAGCCTGTCAGTATGCCGACTGCCAGAAACAGCTTGACATCACCGAAGCCCATACCGTCACGTTTATACACAAGCATACCTATAAAGTCGATCAGAAGCATTGCAGCAGCTCCGATGCCTGCGCCGGCAAGCGGAGACCACCACGCGCAGTGGAATATATTGTAGCCGCGGACGATATCATAAACCGAAAGCAGCAGCGCAAGTATTCCGAAAGCTATGGTAAACTGATCGGGAATTATCTGATATTTTATATCCGCAATGGCGATCAGCAGGCAGTCAAACAATATCAGCGCCATAATACAAAAATATATATCATAGCCCTTGTTGAACTGCAGTCTGCACAAAACCAGACATAGTGCCGTCACCAATGACGCCGGTATCCCTGTCGGCAAAAAACTTACTCTTTTCCCTGAAAGCAGCTCCCCGGAGGGAGTCTCACCATAATCGCAGAGCCATTTTGCAGGGACGCGGTTTATGATAAGATACCCCAGAGCCGTCAGGAGAATACCTGCCGGGATACAGATTATTACCCAGATAAGTCCGGCAGGTGTAGTCAGATAGTTTAAAGGCTGCATAGAAAATTATCTCCCGGTCAATTATGCGCTTGCAGCAGATGATGCAGATGATGTTCCGCTTACTGCGCCGGAGGAAGTTTTGTTAGCCTTATTCTTGGAGGGATCAAAGTAATACAGTGACATCTGAACATCAGCTGTGTAAATTCTGTTTGCAGAATCTACCTTTGTCTTGGACGCAGCTGCCGAAGACTCACCGTTAGCGCTATTCAGTTCATTATTTGCAGTCACTTCAGTGATCTTGATCTGGCTTACATAATATGAACCCTTGGACTGAACCTCAAAATAATTGAGTGTTTCAATAAGTTTCTTTTCGGTAGCAGTGAATTTGAATTTAATGTTTGTAACATAAAGCGGATCGCCTGTTGCGGATGTACCGCCCTTCTTATCTGCCTTACCTTCGCTGACAGAGAAGCTGTCTGCATCATAGTCAACATTCTTGAGCATATCACGGATATCATCAGCTGTCTTGCCGACGTCTACAGTCAGGTTATCATTCAGCTTTGAACATTCAGCTTTCATATCCTCAATTTTCTTTGTTACCTCTTCTGCGCGTGCAAGGTAATCCTTCCACTGCTCTATCTGTGATGTAGCGGATTCATGAGCCTTGTTATATTTGTCGATCTTGCCGGAGAAAGGGATCTGAACGGCAATAAGGAAGATTATACATACAACCAGTATGCCCGCAAGCACCCACAAAAACTTAGGTATTGTTATCGATTGTTTCTTATCCATTATTATTTACCTCCGTCCTGTTCTCTCAGCCTGCCTTGGATTCTTCGCTGCCGGCGGCAGAGCTTTCCGGAGCAGATGACTGGTTATCGGTCTTTGTATCGGTATTACCGTCAGCAGCCTTTGCGTTTTCCTTTTCCTTAGCTGCCTCTTCCTCAGCCTTTGCCTTTGTTTCATCGGTTATACTGAGTGTGATCTTATATCTGTGACGCTGAACGGGGTTCGTTCCGCCTTTTCCGCTTTCGGAAACAAGGTTCATCTGATAAGCATCGCCCAGTTTGAAGTAACCGTTATCATTTGTTTCATCTTTAAAGGCTACAAATTCGTCCCAGCTTGTAACGTCAACGCTTGTACCGATAATACCTGTATCAAAATTCGTATCAAACTGAGTACATTCATAGACCTTATCGCGTATCTGAGCGAACAGCTCGGTAACCACGTCACCGGATTTGAGAGCCGAAGACGGAAGCATCGACATATTCTTTGTCATATTATCAAGTTCCTTGGTCCAGTGAGCCTCGTCCTCAATAAGCTGCTTAGCCGGAGTATAGCGCGGATCAACAAGCTGTGAATTATCGCTGTTTTCACGCATAGCAAGCGCGCCCCACCAGCCGAGGACCGCGATCATCCAGATAGCCGCAGCAACGCCGACACCGGCAGTGATCATCTTGCCGATCTTCGAGCTGCCCTGTTCAGCCATTGCAGAAAGGACATTCGTTTCGCCCATGAGCAGGTTAGCTTCTGCGGGGGGCATTGTAAGTACGCCGTTGAGGGTAATAAATGACGTAGTATCATAGCCCTTTTCATTTGCGGAAGCAGTAGCCTGCGGAGGCTGTGAACCGCCGGAGAAAAGACGAGTGATATTTTCCATCGGGGCGGTAAGACCGACCTGACGGCAGTAGCCCGAAATATTCGGAAGCTTTGCAAGAGCGTCGATAAGAACGATCTCGTCGATATCAAGACGCTTTGTAGAGATGACCATTCGCAGATTTCTCAGGATCTCGCCTGCGGCATTATCAAGCATGGTCATAGTCTGCTTTCTGGTGGAAGCAGATTTACATTTATTACATACGCCGAGACCCTCCTGACGGATAAGGTCGATAGCGCCCATTTTACTCATACCGAATTCAAGAGAGAACATCTCTGCGATATCCTCAAGAACGCTGGAGAATGACTGCTGGAATACGGGAGCGCCGTTATGGAGAACAACAAGTCTTGTTGCGGCAAAGTCCATACTGATAACGGCGATAGCTCTTGTTGCGGAGTTTACATCATCCTTACAGGTATGGAGCATACCTGCGATAGGCGGTGTGACCTTAACAAGACGGATACCCTCGTTTTCAAAGGCAGCGCGAAGATCGGTAAGCATACCGGTATTCATTGCGAAGAGAGAAGCAGAGATCTCATCGCTCTTATTGCTTTTACCATACTGCTGACCGTATTCATAGTTCAGGATGGTATACTTTTCTACTTCCTGATGAAGAACATTTTCAGCCTCAACGCGCGCAAATGTCGGAAGGAGTTTTTCCTTTGCAGGAGCATGCTTATATTCCTTTGTGATAAGTACATCTTCATCTTCTATACAGAAGAACACATCGCCAAGCTCCATGCTGACGCTTTCAGCGCAGCGCTTGACAAACGCAGCCAGTTCCTCTCCCTTTTCATAGGGATGATCCTTGAGCGATTCATTCAGCTCGAAGATCTGGGGAATGTTAAAATTAGTAGGCACATTAGACTTTTTGTTCTTAACGGCAAAACCGCCCTCGGGCTTATCATACTCGGCAGGAGTAAGGATCAGAAGACCACGGGTGATCTGCAGTACTGTAGCTACTGTTTTCATAAATACACCACACTCTTTAAAATTTTTTCAGACTTTACGGATCAACGCAGAGCGTAACAAAAGATAACCCGGCGGCAGGATCTATCACCGCGGGTTAATTGTACAAACACTCCTAAGTTACAATATCCTTTTTGTTATTTTATCACAAAAAATAGTATAATTCAATGGGTTTTTTATAAAATACTATATTTTATGCATATTGATTGATTTTACCTGCCTATTTTTGTCATATTGTACTATCCATCTCTGACAAACATTTATACACACTGTATTTTTGATCAATATGTATCATATTTGTATATTTCGGGCACGAAGTGCCTGTAATATACACAAGAAAGATCCCCGGACAAACGCCGGGGATCACATTTTTAATAATTCTTTTCAGGACGGGATCAGTGGGAATAATGCATATCTTCAAACGTCACCTTTCCCTTGTCCTCCATTTTAAAGCGCGTCACGGGAGTGCCGCTCTTTGCCGGGTATATAGAAGATATTTCCGACTTCATCATAGCCGAACTGGTCAATATCATAAACTATCCCGTACATTCCGCTGTATTCAAGCGCGCCTGCAACGGTACAGGTTCTCGCGATCTGTAAGCGCATAGTCGGGGATGCGATAAATTCCGGAACGGGATCCTTCGACAATTTGGGATCAAAAGTGGATTTTGTTATCGTACCGGTCTTGATTCCCATATAATAGGTCTTGCACGCCTGATCCATAGATGCACCATCGGTCGCGCCGCGTGACGCAGTTGCAGAATTAATGACACTTATGACTGCAGGTATCGCTATTCCTGCAAGCACGGCAAGTATCGCTATGACAACGACAAGCTCCACAAGCGTAAAGCCTCTCCTGCGTTTTATCTTTTTTTTCATAAAACGGCACCTCCCGATGAGTCATCAACGATATATTATCACCATTCACGCCAAATGTCAAGTATACCTCTTATGACAAAAGCCCGAAACTTACGTTCCGAGCTTTTGATCAGTTTAATTAATCACGTTTGATAAATCAATCAGGGTTCAGTACTCTTATGATCCACTATTAGTAGACTTAGAAACGCCGTAGAGAGTTGAGAAAGTATCTGTACCATAAGCTGCATCGCCTTCGCCATATTTCATATCTGCAGTTTTACCTGCACCTGCTGCATTATCACCTTGGAGAACAGGGTCTTCCTTGAAGAGGATAGTACCTACAGTATATTTATCAAAAGCTGTCGTTACATAAACCATATCTTGAACCTTGATTGCAAGACCGGAATAAGCCTGAGCATCAGCTACTGTAAGATCACAAGCAGCATCTTTTCTTTCGGTTGTAGATGCTGAGGGCTTAGGAAGAGATGTTTTTACATCGCCCTTGTTGTTATCATTGATCGTACCTGATGTTACGCCTGCATAGAACTCTTTACAAGCGTTGTTAAGGGTAGAAGCATCGCTCTGGCCGCCGGAAGTAGTAGCGCTGTTGATGATACCGATAACTGCCGGGATTGCGATAGCTGCGAGAATTGCAAGGATTGCAATTACAACTACGAGCTCAACGAGTGTGAAACCTTTTTTGCTCTGCTTAGCGAGCAATTTCTGCTGGAGTGTCATGATAGATTACCTCTTTCTTAATAAAAATTTTTTTACTTTGAACTCTCGCCCTGAAGGGGTGGGCGTTTGTTCTTTGTTGAATATATATTAACTCTTTATGAACAAAATGTCAATAGGTTTTTTACAAAAATTTAAATTTTTTCTGTCAAAATACGGGGAGAATTTTTGTGCATATTGTATAAGTTGGATTTTATTTTTGTTTTCTTGTGCGATTTTTATTTATATTTTATTCCCGAAGCATGGGGCTTTTGTATATTTTTACTACATATCTGTCATATTGAATTATGAACAAAAAGACTTTTTATTAATATTCAGTTCATAATTTTAAAAAATTATTAAAAAACTTTTGAATAAATTATGATTATTTTTCTTTTTCGGAATAAAAATTCATAATTTCCGGAAATCCGATCCCGTTTTTTACAAAAAATCATTTCAGCCGGAACGATCATTCCGAAAAAAATCTCCCCGGAAAAGCTCCGGAGAGATGATTTACAATTATTATTTGTAGAGAGGGAATTTTTCGCAGATCTCTGCAACTCCTGCCTTGATAGCCTCTGCGTTATTCTCGAAATCATTAAGCGCAAGGGTGATATACTCCGCGATCTTATCCATTTCTTCAACGCCAAGACCTCTTGTGGTAACAGCCGCTGTTCCCAGACGGACGCCGCTGGTCACGAAGGGACTTCTCTTTTCATTCGGAACGGTATTCTTATTCGCAGTTATGCGTACCTCATCAAGTCTGTGTTCAAGCTCCTTGCCCGTTACCTCACTGTCGGTTAGGTCGAGCAGCATTACATGGTTATCCGTACCGCCGGAAACGAGCTTGCAGCCTCTGCTTGTCAGACCATCAGCCAGAGCCTTTGCATTCTTTACTATATTTTCGCCGTAGGTCTTGAATTCCGGTTTGAGAGCCTCACCGAAGCATACAGCCTTTGCAGCGATAACGTGCATGAGCGGACCGCCCTGTGTGCCGGGGAATACTGACTTATTGACTGCCTTTGCAAGCTCCTCGTCATTTGTCAGGATCATGCCGCCGCGCGGACCTCTGAGAGTCTTGTGAGTTGTCGTTGTTGTGAAGTGCGCATAGGGGACCGGGCTGGGATGTACTCCGGCAGCAACAAGTCCTGCGATATGAGCCATATCCACCATAAGGTATGCGCCGCAGGCGTCTGCGATCTCACGGAAACGGGGGAAGTCGATGATCCTCGGATAAGCCGACGCGCCGCAGACGATCATTTTCGGCTTGACCTGCATAGCAGTTTCGTAAACCTTGTCATAATCTATTCTGTGGGTAACGGGATCAACACCGTAGGAAACGAAGTTATAATATTTACCGGAAATATTTACAGGTGAACCGTGGGTAAGGTGTCCGCCCTCAGAAAGCGTCATACCCATAACGGTATCGCCGGGCTTGAGCATTGCGAAATAAACGGCTGTATTTGCCTGTGCGCCGGAATGGGGCTGGACATTGGCAAATTTTGCGCCGAAGAGTTTGCAAGCGCGGTCGATAGCGATCTGCTCTGCCACGTCAACATACTGGCAGCCGCCGTAATATCTCTTTCCGGGATAGCCCTCTGCATACTTGTTTGTCAGAACCGAACCCATTGCCGCCATCACCGCAGGAGAAACGATATTCTCGGAAGCGATAAGTTCAAGATTCTGCTGCTGTCTTTTAAGCTCGTCGCCCATAGCGGCAGCAAGCTCGCTGTCGTATTTGCCGACGAAACCGATACTGTCCATAAGATCATTATACATTGGTACATACCTCTTTCAGTTATTATTCTTTTTATTTCCACCGAAAACGGTGATTTTCTTTATTATATCATAAATTTGAACCTTATTCAATCGCCGCAGGCGATTATTTTTCAAATTTATTACAGAACCGTATATTCCCTTCCTGTCTGGTCAATACTCTGCATGACAAAACAACGGAGGGATAATTATGAAGCTTCTTTTCAGATCATTCTGCTGTGCGGTGATAATCTCCTGTCTGCTGTCGCTTACCGGATTCTGCGGCGCCTGCGACGATATCGGCAGCCGGGTATTCCGCCTGCATATAATCGCCAATTCCGACAGTAAATACGATCAGCAGCTCAAACTCCTTGTACGGAACGAGATCACCGAATATACGGACTCTCTTTTTGCCGGCTGCAAAAGCAAGGAGGAGGCAATGAACGCAGCAGCAGAGCATAAAAGCGAAATCATTTCAAGAAGCCGGGCCGTACTCAGAGATCACGGCTGCAATGCCAAAGTCGATGCATATATAACAAAAATGAGGTTCGATACAAGGGTATATAAGGATTTCACCCTTCCCGCAGGAGAATATGACGCCCTGCGCATAGTTATCGGTGAAGGCCGGGGACATAACTGGTGGTGCGTACTCTTCCCTGCCGTATGCGTACCGTCGGCAAGCGGAAATATAGACGACGTTCTCAGCAGCGAAGAATCAGATATAGTCCGCGGCAGCGACCGCTACGAGATACGTTTCAAGGCGGTGGAGATTTTCCAGAGTATTCTCGGATTGTTCGGATAAGAAAAACAACCCCACGGAAAAACCGTGAGGCTGAAAAAATTATTTCCAGTTCGTAAAGCCTATGTCTTTCATATGCATACCGCAGTATTTATAAAGCATACTGTCCCACTTCGCCATATATGCCTTTGCCTTGGTATTGCCGACGCTCTTGCCCTTTGAGAGCATATCCTTATCATATGTTTCAGTAAGGTCTGTACCCATAACTAAATCAGTTGCCTCAAACGGAATAACAGCCGATTTTGTAAGACTCGCAGATTTGCCCTCGGCAGTCATCATTACACCGTTGTTGGTTTCTCCGCCCTCTTCGGTAACAACCATCCACGAAAAGAGCATACCGTACTTTTTTTCCTTATCATCCATTGCCATAACAAGCATATACACATTATCTCCGTCAAGTCTTGCCTCTGTGCCTACGAATTGTAAAATATCGTTTTCTATATCATACGATATTCCGTAACCGCTTCCCTTCCGGGCATCCTGATCAAGATTTCCAACCATTACCATAACCTGACCGGATTCACTGTCGTAATGAGCCTTGTCCGCCTTCATCTTTGAGACAAGCTTAGCATATCCGCTCTGAGCCGGTGTATTGGATGCAACAACTACCTTGCAGCTTGCTTCCTTGCCGTTATAGGTGCGCACGGTAACATATGCCGTACCCGGCGCAACTGCAGTAAAGTTACCTGTCCAGTCGGTCTTTGTCATTTTTACTATCTTTGCATTGCTTGTGCGGTAGTTACGTGTTGCACAGCCTGAATTTGACGGAACAGATGCACTCAGGGATGCACTCTGACCCACCTTGAGATTAATCAGTCCTCTGCTGAGAGTCACTTTTGTCGGAGCAGCCTTGACTGTTACCTTGCAGGTGCTTTCCTTGCCGTTATAGATACGGACAGTCACATAAGCCACACCTGTCTTCATTGCGGTAAAGCTGCCTGTCCATTTTGTATTCGTCATTTTTACGATGCTGCTGTTGCTTGTGCGGTAATTCCTGTTTGCGGAAGCCGCTCCGTCATTCACGCCTGAGCCGAGAGTGAAGCTCTCCCCTACGCCGAGGGTAAGAACTCCCTTTGTAAGAGTTACCTTCGACGGACGGTTCTTTACTGTAACGGTACATTTTGCAGTCCTGCCGTCAGCAGTCTTTGCTGTGATAACGACAGTACCCGTTTTCTTTCCGGTAACAAGTCCGCCGTTTACAGAGGCAATGCTGTTTTTCGTGCTTGTCCAATTCACAGCCTTGCCGGAGGTAACATTTATACGGAAGCTTTCTCCGATCCCGAGGGAAAAAGACGTCTTGTCGAGCTTTATCCCCGCAGCAGCTGCATTAACGGCAACAGCCGTATCAGCTATCTGAGGAAGTACAGTTATCCCTCCGCCGAAAAGCATAGCGGCGCTAATACCTATTGCCGCTATCCTGCGGAACAGTTTTCTTGTTTTCTTCAATTTGATCACCTTTCTTAATTAATATTTATGATAATTCACTATCATCAGATTCATCGCTATGCTCACGCAGGTATTCGTTCCATATATCATAGAGCAGCACCGCAAATTCACGGTAGCCCTCCGGATAATAATGTCCTGCCACAGCATTGTCAAGCAGCACCTTATCATTAAGGTATCTGTCCTTATATTTTTCAAGATCAAGAAGTCTTGTATTATAATCCTTTTCGTACTCTGCGCAGATATCTCTTATCGCATCATTATACGGATCATAGCGCTCGGCATCATATCCGCCGTTTTCACCGTCCGGCATAGTCTGCATGAAAATACAGGAATCCGGACTGATATCATGGACCTCACGGACGATCCTTGACATACATCCGTAAAAGCTTGTTTTATCGCTGCCGATATCATCGGCAGTACCGACATCAAGATGCATTCCGGGGCTGTCGGAGGCGTCGTTCAGTCCCAGACCGATAATATATGCGTCCACCTTTCCGGTTTCCTTTGCCTTGGGAAGTCCCCTCGGCGTATAGAGCCAGCTCTCAGCCGTAGCTCCGCTTTTGCCGCAGTTGATATATTCGCAGCCTGTCATTTCGCTCATATAATGCGGCCACGCAAGATCTTCATTTGTTTCTGTCGCAAATCCGCTGCTGTCGAGAGTATAGCCTGCGGTAAAGCTGTCCCCTATGCAGCAAACCCTGCGGAACATGGAGCAATCCGTCTTTGAGATCTTACTGCTGCTTTTTGACGCTGTTATTTCCTCTTTGCTTTCCGCCGCCGCGGAAGAAATACTGCTCACGCTGCTCTCCTCCTGTCTGCTTGTTTTATCCGGTGTCCGGGCTGCGCAGCCTGCCGCTGTAAAAAACATAACAGCAGATACCGCAGCCGCAATTATATTCCGTATTTTCATCTGGTATCTCCGCCTGGATCATTATTGTTGCCTGAATTGGTTCTTCCGGGATTTCCTGCTGTAATATGAATAAAAATCCGATCCCTGACAATGCTATTATTCAGGGAGGGATAATATGCAGTTTTTATATGCATTTCTTATCGGAGGTATACTGTGCGTGATCGCTCAGATCCTCATCGACAAAACCGGTCTTACACCTGCGCGTATTCTTGTGATCTATGTTACGGCAGGAGTAGTTCTGACTGCCGCCGGTCTTTACGAACCGCTCGTAAACCTTGCAGGAGCAGGAGCGACCGTACCGCTGACGGGTTTCGGATATTCTCTTGCAAAGGGAGTGGAAGAAAGCATCAGCCGCGACGGATATACAGGTATCCTCAGCGGAGGGCTGAGCGCGTGTTCCGCAGGAATAGCCGCAGCGATTTTTTTCGCCTATACCATGTCCTTATTCAGAAAGCCTAAAACAAAGTAGCCGTCTGATGACAACACATTCAGCCGGAACAAGCATATGACCGGAGAATAAATGAATCTCCGGTCTTTGCCGCGTCCATTCATTATCGGTTCGTCAGTTATTCGGGCGGCGGTAGAAGTTGCCCCTGACCTCCTCCGATTTTATTACATTAATAAATGCGCCGGGATCCGTAGTCTTTATCAGGGCGATCACGCGGCGTATCTCGTCGGACGATACTACGGAATAGATCATTCTTCGCTCAACGCCTTTATATAATCCCGTACCCCTGAATAAAGTACCGTCATGGTTGGTGCAGTCCCTTATCACGGTATATACCTCGTCAGGCTTTTCAGTGATAATAAGCAGCGTCTGCTTCTGATATCTGCGGTAGAGCAGCTGTATTATCATTGTAGAACAGAACTGCAGTATGATCGAATACATCGCGCTCGTCCAGTTGAACAACATTCCGGAAAGAGCAAGCACAACTATATTCCCTGCAAATATGTAATTCCACGCATCCTTGCCGTAATGCTCGGATATGAATATCGAAATGAAATCCGTTCCTCCGCTGGTCGCATTATTCAGCAGGCATATTGCGATAGCCGTTCCGTTGATTATTCCTCCGAAAACCGAACAAAGAAGTATATCGTCAGTCATGTGCAGATCGGGCATGATATCCGCGAAGGACGAGGACAGCACTATCATTATAAGCGAATACACCGTGAAACGCCTGCCTATGAATTTAAAGCTTATAAGCGCCGGAAAAGCATTCAGCGGAATGTATATCACACTGAGCGGAAGAGCAATTCCGCAGAATTTCAGCAATACCTGCTGTGAAAGCAGCGATACTCCGGTAAAGCCGCCTGCAAGAAGTCCGGCGCTGCGCAGAAAATTCCTGATCGAAAAGCCGTACATTGCCGCCGCAAGAACGACACATACTATCTTGCGCAGCTCCCTCAGAAAAAGTCTTCCCTTTCCTGTTTTTCCAGCCATATCCGTCACCTCCGCTAAAATCTGACGGTCACGCTCCGCGCTGGCGAAAGCACGGCGCTTTTTTATCAGAAGTCCATATCATCTCCGTGATGGTCGTTGAAATCATATGCGCCGTCAACGATCTCGCTCTGGCGCATTTTCATGCGTATCCTGTCCTTTTCGACAGCATCGGATAACGTATCTTTAAATTCACGGACGTGCTTTATATTCTTGATCTCGAGCGTCGGATTGGTCTTGTCATGGGAATAGACCGTAAGAGTTCCTATACCAAACATTTTCTGGAACAGAGT
Source organism: uncultured Ruminococcus sp. (assembly GCA_902778175.1). Classification (GTDB taxonomy): domain Bacteria; phylum Bacillota; class Clostridia; order Oscillospirales; family Acutalibacteraceae; genus UBA1213. Next base: position 33,902 of record CACYWT010000019.1, read on the forward strand.
GCGGCTCAGTTCCATATCCGTTACCCTGTACATAAGGATCTCGTTTTCCGTACTTCTCAGCAGTCCTTTCTGAATGATGATCTTTTTTTCGGTAAGTATATATTTTGTGAATGTCCACGGTATACCGAAAAATCCCCAGCGCTTTCTTTCACGCATCAGTTCATTATTCACGCCTATTTTCAAGTTTGTTTCTTCTGACATATGCAATTCCTCCTGATGTACAAAATTCAGCTATGACGGTTTTGGCGCCATAACTGAATTTCAGGCAATACCGCACAAAGATGTGGTGCTAAGCATTAAGACGGACTTTGTGCGGTATTGACTTTAATTTACAGATCAATCTCCGAAGCAGATGCCGATATTCTTTGCATCACGGATAACTGGGCAGTCTACCGGAACGCCCTTGAGCTTGCCGGCAACCTCACTAAGCGGAACGGGAACGACCTCTCCGTTTACCATACCAGTCATGAAACCGTATTTTTCATTGATAATAAGCTGAGCGCAGGCTGCTCCGAAACGGGTGGTGATAAATCTGTCGTATGCGTCGGGGCTGCCGCCTCTCTGGAAATGTCCCGGAACGGTAACTCTTGTTTCCTGACCGGTAGCTTCTTCTATCTCATGAGCTATCTTATAGGAAATCGACGGATACATCAGATTTGCCATTGCTTCCTTCTTCTTCTTTTTCGGCAGAGCGGCGATCTCCTTTGATATAGCGCCCTCGGCTACTGCAAGGATAGAGAATGTCTTGCCTTCCTTGGTCCTTGATTTGACTGTATCTATGACCTTATTGATATCATACGGGATCTCCGGGATAAGGATAACGTCAGCTCCGCCCGCGATACCTGCATGAAGCGTCAGCCAGCCTGCCTTATGTCCCATACATTCTATGATAAATACGCGTCCGTGTGAGGTAGCTGTTGTATGGATACAGTCAATTACCTGTGTTGCGATATCAACAGCGCTCTGGAAACCGAATGTAACGTCCGTTCCCCAGATATCGTTATCTATAGTCTTGGGCATGGAAACAACATTCAGACCCTCTTCCGAAAGCATATTCGCGCTCTTGTGGGTTCCGTTTCCGCCGAGAACAACAAGACAGTCAAGCTTGAGATCGTTATATGTCTTTTTCATTGCAGCTACCTTATCGACATTTGTTTCCTCGTCGATCACGCGCATCTGCTTGAACGGCTGACGCGAGGTTCCGAGGATCGTTCCGCCTCTTGTAAGTATACCCGAAAAATCCTCCGGCTTCATCAGACGGTATTCCCCGTTGATAAGACCCCTGTAACCGTCAATAATACCATAGATCTCTACCTTTTTGCCGTAATGCTCGTAAAGACCCTTTGCCATGCCTCTGATAGCTGAATTCAGACCCTGGCAGTCACCGCCGCTTGTAAGTACGCCTACTCTTTTCATTAGAATTCACTCCTTATGATTATTTGTAATTCTATCCGACCGTCCTTCGGGACGGATATGATTTTTCATGGCTTTTCCGGCTTTGGCGGTACTGCTGCCATAAGCGGCTTGAAACGGTTTTCTTCCTTTTCAACTATCCGCTTTGATGCCAGCGCCTTTTTTGCCATTTCGGAAAATTCTCTCTGACAGTTATGCAGCTTTTTGCCGCGTCTGTCGATAAGCTCATAGCTCGTATCGGGAAGCTGTATCCTTGTATTGAGCACATCCTTGAGCATTGTTTCTATTATTGTAAACGAGCGGTTCATAAGATCGGGATCCTCTATCGGGAACACAAGCTCCACTCTCTTGTCGAGATTCCTCTGCATCCAGTCCGCCGAACCCATATAGATCTTTCTGTTGCCGCCGTTTTCAAATATAAAGATACGGCTGTGTTCAAGAAGCTGTCCGACTATGCTGCGGACTGTTATATTATCGCTTATTCCCTTTACTCCGGGAACAAGACAGCATATTCCTCTGATTATCAGCGTTATCTTCACGCCTGCCTGCGAAGCCTTGTACAGAAGTCTTATTATAGAAGGATCAACAAGGGAATTGATCTTTGCGACTATTCCAGAGGGCAGTCCTGCAAGCGCATTATCCGTTTCGTGGCGGATCATTTCCTCGAAGAAATCCCTCAGCCCCGTAGGAGCGACCTTCATCTTATTATACACCGGCGGAGTGCTGTATCCTGTCAGAACATTGAACAGCGACGAAGCATCTTCACCGAACTGCTCCGAGCAGGTAAACATACCGATATCCGTATAGAAACGCGCCGTACTGTCGTTATAGTTTCCTGTACCCATATGCAGATATCTTCTTATTCCGTCTGCCTCGCGGCGGACGACAAGCACTATCTTGCAGTGTGTTTTCAGTCCCTGAAGACCGTATATTACATGACAGCCCGCCTTTTCGAGCTTTTTTGCCCAGCCGATATTGTTTTCCTCATCAAAACGGGCTTTAAGCTCCACAAGCACCGTGACCTGCTTTCCGTTTTCGGCAGCCTTGATAAGAGCCGCTATTATCGGAGAATGTCCGCTTACGCGGTAAAGCGTCTGTTTTATCGCAAGAACATCGGGATCCTTTGCCGCCTGATTTATAAAGCTTGTTACCGCGTCAAAGCTTTCAAAGGGATGATGCACCATTCTGTCCTTTTCCCTTATGGCGCTGAAAATATCGTCATAGCCGTATAATTCCGCAGGCGGAGTCACCGGAGTGATAGGCTTGAACCGAAGCTCGTCAAGTCCGTCAAGCCGGCAGAATTTCGAGAAGAAGGTAAGATCGAGCGGTCCCGTCACCTCATAAATTTCCTTATCGGCAACGCCGAGCATATCAACAAGGAAGTTTTTCAGCGCATCATCAGATTTTGCGGTGATCTCCAGTCTGACCGGATCGCCTCTCTGACGTTTTTTCAGCGAGTGCTTGATCTCGACAAGAAGATCATCAGCCTCTTCGTCTATATCAAGATCTCCGTCCCTTGTAATGCGGAACGGGCAGAATGCCTTTATCTTATACAATTCAAAAAGCTGGGAAAGCTTTTCCGTAATAATATCCTCCAGCAGAACGAAGCATCTTCCTCCGTCGGAAGCAGGCACCTCAAAATACCTCTGTAGAATGGACGGAACCTGGACAACAGCGAAGATATCCTCTCCGTCACGGGAAAGCCTTACTGCGATATTCAGGCTTTTATTCGCAAGAAGCGGAAACGGACGGGACGTATCGACGGCAAGGGGAGTCAGCACCGGGAAAATGAATTTCTCGAAATACTCATCGACCTTCTGCCTCTGGCTTTTTGAAAGATCGCTCACCCTGAGAAAGAACAGTCCGCTTTTTTTCAGCGCAGGAAGCAGAGAACGATTCAGACAAGAATACTGTTTTTTTACAAATTCATGTATCTTATCGGTCAGAGCCTCGAACTGCTGCTGCGCGGTCATTCCCGATTCATCGGGTCTGTTGCTTTTGGTGGAATGGAGCTTATCCATCACTCCGGCAACGCGCACCATGAAAAACTCGTCCAGATTAGAAGCGGTTATCGCCAGGAAATTAGCTCTTTCCAGAACGGGGTTTTCCTTTTCAAAAGCCTCCTCCAGAACACGGCTGTTAAAATCCATCCAGCTCAGTTCACGGTTGTGATAAGGAAAATCGGGCGGCGAATAAAGCTTTGCAGGTTTCAGTCTAGCATAGGATTTTGTTTTCACCTTTGATTTTCCGTCTTTTTTTTCTTTTACTTCGTCTTTTTTCTTATCGCTCACGTCAATCACCTGAGAATAATTTTTCTTTGATTATTTTTAGACAATACCTCGCAAAGACCGTCTGAGCGCTGAGCGGCGCAGCCGCGGCACCATATTTGAGCGGTCTTGCCTTAAATTCTTCCATACCGGCGAAAAACACACCGGTTTTTATGATTACTCTACCATTATAACAAAAAAATTTTATTATTGCAATAATATTTATTCAATTTAAGGCAATACCGCACAAAGATAGTGTCACAGATGCGCCGTCAATTTTTTCGTCAGAATGTGCAAAACGAGCGTAGTTAACCTGACGGTTATCAAGCGAGTTTTGTGCAGAATGACGGAAAAAGAGCAGATGTGGTGCTAAGCCGTAAGGCGGTCTTTGTGCGGTGTTGCCTTAATAAGATGCTTGCCGTCATAATAATTATGCAAGAAAAAAAGCAGCAGACCAAAGCCTGCTGCATGAAACTGATTATTTTGATCTGAGCGCCTGCTGCAGCCATACATAAGCCGTATCTATTGCTGAAAAAAGATCGGGCTGCTCGCTTGTTTTTTCAACTGCCTTCTGGGGGCTGACATTTATATCGGTATTCATAAGCTGAATAAACGTCTTATCCGCAAGCTCAAGAGCCTGAGCGTCCGCGCCGTCGGCAGGAGATATCTTTTTCTTTGATCTGACCTGTATTCTGACAACATAATTGTCGCGCATATCCCCGTAATAAAGAAGATCTCCGCTGCGTACAAGCGGTTTCCCTTTATACATCGGGAATTTCGTCTTTGTGTCTGACATTATCTTTCCTCCAATCTTATTCCGGGGGATAAGCATAAACGATCCTGTCCCCCTGCAGTGAAGCCGCAAAAGCACTGAACCGTACTTTCTGATATGATCAGTGGTTTATCAGATGCCGAGATAATTCTTGAGAAGTATCTCAAGAAGGTCATCTCTGTCAATTTTTCTGATAAGGCTTCTGGCATTATTATTTGTGGTGATATAGGTGGGATCCTCGGACAAAATATATCCTACGATCTGGTTGACCGGATTATAGCCCTTTTCCTCAAGAGCCTTATACACCGTTGTAAGGATCTCCTTGACCGTAGAATCACGGTTATCGGGAATTTTGAATACGATCGTCTTATCTGTTACGTCCTTGCGCATATATTCCACCTCCGCATTTATTTTATTTTAACACATTCCTCACAGGATTACAATACATTTTATGAAATTTCCCATAACACAGTTTGTAGGTTTAAAATTGATATGTTGATTTTTTAAGATACCCTGTCGATTATTTTACTTCCGCTCAGTTATGCATTTATCATATCGTATTTCCAGCTGCTTTCAAAGCTTCCTTCAAGTCCGGACGTGATATACAGCTTTTTATCCCTGTCAATAAGCACCATATCAAATTCGCCGCTGTGCGCGCGCCAGTATGCGCAGGCATTTTCCATGCCCATCACAAAGCAGGCGGTTGACAATCCGTCAGCAAGCGTCGCGTCGCTGCTGACGATGGTCACAGACACAAGATCGCTGTCCGACGGATAGCCCGTAGCAGGATCCATTATATGATGATAGGTTTTCCCGTTCTCGGTGAAGAATCTTTCATATCCGCCGGAGGTTATTACCGCCTTATCGCTGACTGAAACTATCCCGGCAAGCATACTGCTGTCCCCGGGATTGTCGGGATCGGTAATTCCGCAGCGCCAGAGAGAACCGTCCTGCTTTTTGCCGCAGCACTGTACATTTCCTCCGAGCGAAATTATCCCGGAGCCTATACCGTATTCCTCAAATATTTTCATAACGCGTCCGCTGGTATAGCCCTTTGCTATGCCGCCGAAATCTATACCCTGTCCTTTCCCGAGAGTAAGCCTTCCGCCGCTGTAATCCAGCTTGTCAAAGCCCGTATCCGCAAGCGCCGACTTTATTTTTTCTTCATCGGGGACGGACTGTTTCTCCTCCGTAAAGCCCCAGAGCTTCATCAGCGGATAAACGGTTATATCGAACGAACCCTCCGTTTCCTCAAAGATACGTTTTGAATATCCGAGCAGCGCCGCAGTATCCTCAGATACCGTACCGCCGCCGCTGCTGTTTATCCTTGAAACCTCGCTGTTTTCATCGCCCGTGGACAAAAGCTTATCCAGCCGCCTGATCTCGTCCTCGGCAGCGTCAAGAGCCTGAGAGGATCTTTCCCCGTAAGCCGTAAGGGTCATATATGTGTCCATTGCGAAAATTTCCCTGTTATTTGCGTCCTTTACGGAGTCCGCGCTTTGAGCAGATGAAGGATCATCCGCATCTGCCGCCGCGCAGCCTGCTGCCGAAAATATACACATTGCCGCAATAAGCAGGCATAAATATTTTTTCATTCTTTCTTTTTCCCTTCAAATAAACTGTCGGGCAGCCTGCGTATCAGCTCGCTGCCGATAATGCCTATGAGCGCGCCCGACGCCATGCCCGTAAACCACAGCAAGGCAAGATACCAGGCGACCGACACTGTATTTGTAACAAGCACCGCAACTATTATCTGCCCGATATTATGCGCAACGCCTCCTGCAATGCTTACCGTGACCACCCTGAAAGCTCCCGTGCGTTTCAGTATTATCATCACCGCAGTTGAAAGCATACCTCCTGCAAGACTGTACAGCAGAGCCGACGGTCCTCCGAAAAGCACCGACGCCATAACTATCCTGAGAACATTCATCGCCATTGCGCTTTTGCCCCCTGTTTTATACAGCGCCAGCACGACTATTATATTTGTCAGTCCGAGCTTCATTCCCGGTATCGGAAAAAAAGCCGGCAGCTGCGATTCAAGATAGCTCAGCGCCAGAGCAAGCGCTGCAAGCACACCGTATACAGCCGTTTTCTGTATATTTATCCTTCCGGAATCAGTTTTCTTTTTCATTCTTATCTCACTATCACATCTGCACCGCTGTCCGCCGGAGCAGCTTCGCCGTCCGTAATTTCAATAACGAGCTTATGCGGCAGACAAATCACAGACTGTCCCTTCAAACTTATCCTTCCCTGTTTTACGCACAGCTTATCCGGACAGTCGGCGTCCTCGATACGCGCACTTCCGTCCTCGATAACAAGGATATTCTTCCCTCCGGAGCCGCCGAGTTCGACCCTTCTATCCTCTCCGAGAGGATAGACCGCCTTCTTTTCCCCGTTCACCCTGACAATAACGCTGCTTCCGCCCTGTCCGCCGATAAACGCAAAAAGAAGTATTATCACTCCGGCAAGCAGCATTGCCGCAATAAGAAAAATATCTCTTTTCTTTGGCTTGTTTTTCTCCATATCTTCTCCACCAAAACACACCGGGCGCAGCTGATAAACAACCGCGCACTCAGCACCGATCCTTCAGACATCTGATCCTGTTTATACCGTTTTGCAAAAGACGATCCTCCACATAAGAGGATATCACTTCTCCCGGCATTATCACCGGAACTCCCGGCGGACAGGGACAGGCTGTATCTGCAGCGATCCTGCCTGCAGCGCAGGCTGTGCCGATCTCCTCCGACGGCGAAAGCATTGCTTCTCTTATCGTCATTTTCTTTTCCGGAAGAATTATTTTTTCCCTTTCAGCAGATACCGGCTCTGATACCGGCATATTGACCACCGCTTTTCTTACGCGCCCGATATCGTCTTCCGTATTGAACGGCGTTATTATCAGCACTGCATTTTCTCCGTCACAGAATTCGCAGTCTATTCCGCAGGATTCAAAATACTCCTGCTGTGCCTGACCGATAAGCCCCACAGCCGCCGTATCAAGAGTAAGCCTCAGCGGATCACATTCTCCCCGGGGATGCGGTATACCGCGCCTGTCTGCCAGATCTCTCATCTGCGAAACTGTTTCCTCACAGCGGCGGTAATCCTCCCGTCCCCTGCCGTTCATATATGTAATACACAGATCTATCGAACTCATTATCAGGTACGAGGGACTTGTAGAACCGAAAAGAGCCATTGCCTGCTTTGCTTCATCAAAGGGTATCCCCTTTGCGATATTCAGCAGTGCGCCCCCCGTCAGCACAGGCAGCGTCTTATGCAGAGAGCAGGCGGTCATATCCGCGCCGAGAGCCAGCGGATGTCTGTTTTCTCCGAGAAAGGCAAGGTGCGATCCATGCGCATTATCCACAAGCAGCCATACTCCATGCTCATGACATATTTCAGATATCGTTCTTATATCGCAAAGCTCTCCGTAATAGCTCGGTGATGTAATATAGCATGAAGTGATACCCGGATATTTTTCCAATGCATCTCTGACAGAAGCGGGATCGATCCGTCCGGTATAGCCGTTTCCTCCGTCGGGAATAAGCCATACGGGATCAAGCCCCAGCAAAGCCATTGCGTTGACTGCGCTGCGGTGGGCGTTCCTTGCGCATAATATTCTGCCGCCGCGCATTGCCGCAAGCCGCAGCATTGTCTGTATCGCAAGACTGCACCCGCCTGCCGAGATAAGGCTTCTTCCTGCGCCGAAAAGCTCAGCAGCGCGCTGTTCTGTACGGAGTATCACATCATTTGCTTCATACAGTGCGTCCGTATCGGGAAGCTCGGTATAATCAAGGCGGAGCAGCGACGGGTCAAAAAACCTGCCCTTATGCCCCGGAGTATGAAAAGAGGCACGGTTAAGTGCCTCATGCTGTATAAGTCTGTCATAAAGCGGAGATGACCCGTCCATGAAAAATCCCTTTCTTATTGAAGTATGATAAACAAGATCGAAAAATAATGGAATACACTTCCTGCCACAGTAAAGAGATGCCATACAGAATGGAAATATTTTACTTTTTTTATGGCATAGAATATAATTCCGACTGTATACAGGACACCGCCTATCAGCAGGTACAGCAAAGAAAGCTGATTCACCGTTTCAAGCATAGGCTTGACCGCGATCACTATTACCCAGCCCATCATGACATAGCATACTATTGAAGGCTTGCGGAATTTTTCAAGATCTATCGAATTGAATACGATACCTACCGCCGCCGCGCCCCAGACGATACCGAAAAGCACCCACCCCAGCGCGCCGCGGAGCGGAACGAGGGTTATCGGGGTATATGTTCCGGCGATCAGGAAAAATATCGTATTATGATCCATTATACGGAAGAAAGCCTTTGCCTTTTTGTTGGTTATCGCATGATAAAGGGTGGACATGGTATAGAGTATTATCAGCGACGCCCCATAAATTGCCGAAGCCACGACCGCCCATGCGTCATTGTATATTGCCGAAACGACTATAAGTATTACCGTCCCCGCAACGGAAAGCAACGCGCCTGCGCCGTGTGAAACGGAATTGAAGATTTCCTCACCAAGACTATAGCGTTTCGGCGGTTTTTCCTTTAGCGGCATTGCTGCCGTTTTCCATGTTCCCATGACCCTTTATCCTTTCATAATTTTTAATTTACATAAGCAGTTCCGCAATGATCGCATTTGATACCATAAATCCTTTTTCGGTAAGAGAAATACCCTCCGGTGTAACTCTGACAAGTCCCGGAGCGATATATTTTCTTGCCCGTGCGCGGATTTTTTCCGGTATGCCTGTACCGAATACGTCAGAGTATCTTTCTTCCGTAAGTCCCTCGGAAAGCCGCAGTGCAAGCATGATAAATTCATCGCTGCTGCCGCCGTCACCGTCCGGTACTATCTCTCCGCGGAAGAATTTCTCCATATTCCCCGGAATATAATATCTTTTCCCGAGGTAAAACGAATGTGCCGACGGTCCGAAGCCGAGATATTCCTCATCATGCCAGTATTTAAGATTATGGCGGCTTTCATATCCCTTACGGCAGAAATTCGATATTTCATAATGATCATAGCCGTTTTTCTTCAAAATATCGCAAAGATATTCATAAAGCTCCGCAGTTTCGTCCTCACCGGGCAGATCAAGGCTGTCCTTTTTACGGTAGAAAACAGTCCCCGGTTCTATCTTTAGTATGTAAGCGGAGATATGCGCTGCTCCCGAATCAATGCAGAATTGTACGCTGCGGCGCAGTTTTTCCTTTGTCTGTCCCGGCAGAGCTATCATCAGATCAAGTGAAATATTATCAAATACAGTTTTTGCGCCTTGAATAAAGCTTTTCGCCTGATCGCTGCGGTGTTTTCTTCCGAGGAAAGCAAGCTCGTCATCATTTGCCGATTGCAGTCCCACTGAAATGCGGTTCACTCCTGCGTCGGCAAGCCGGAAAAAGTCGGTATCTGCGGCAGACGGATTAAGCTCTGCCGTAATCTCGCAGCCGGGGGCAAAGCCGAAGCGTTCATCTGCGGCGGAAACGATGCTTTTTATTCTTTCTGTGCCGATTAGTCCCGGTGTACCTCCGCCGAAATAAAGGGTATCAGCCATAAGTTTTTCCGTAGAAGAAAAAGTTTTCAGACTGCATCGCACCGCCTCGGTATAACGGTCAAGCTCCTCTTCTCCTGCAGGGTGGGAATAGAAATCGCAGTAAGGGCATTTTGAGCTGCAGAACGGCACATGGATATATACGCCTATATTTTTCATTTTTCTGAATTCTTATGAAGTATCATAAGCACCTCGGTAAACATTGTTATCAGGCAGATCGCAAAAAGACCGAGATCGGTATATTTATAGACCTCGAACGCCGCCGCAAGGTCATCATATGTCGGGCTGGAATGAGTGATAGCAAAGCACACAAAGCCGTTAAGCGAATCCGATACCGATACATTGGCTATTGCGCTGTCGATAAGGTAAGTTGTAATAACGAAGAAGATCAGCAGGCATATAAACACGCTTGCCACTATCGGGAAAGGCGGTTTATTCAGAAAAGCTATCACCAGTGCCGAAAGCACAAGTGCAAGCGAAACGATTATTATTATCGGGTTGACCATATCATCACTGTCCGTTCAGTTTTCTGACTATAGCCGCTGTTTTAAGGATAGCGACCTGAGTTTTTGAATCCGGGATTTCGTTATTCATCACCATTTCCTCTGCCTTTTCGAGAGGAATACGTTCGACGCTGACGAATTCATCTTCATCGAGCTGTTGTTTTTCAAAGTGGTCTATCTTGCAGAAATAAAGGTGGATTATTTCTCCGCAGTAGCCCGGGCTGGGATAGAGCTTTCCGAGAGTCATATATTCCCGTCCTATCGCGCCGGTCTCCTCAAGCAGCTCACGCTTGCCGTTTTCGAGAGGATTCTGTCCTTTTTCGAGCTTACCTGCTGGCAGCTCCAGCGTTACTTCCTTATAGGGATATCTGAACTGTCTTACGAACAGCAATTCATTTTCGGGTGTAAGAGCTGCAACGCAGACTCCGCCCGGATGGGCGACTATCTCGCGCATAGCCGTTTCGCCGTTTTCCAGCTCCACCTTATCATGCATCACATGAATAACCTTTCCCTCAAAAATACTTTTCGACTCCAATGTCTTTTCAAACAACTTCATATTATCCTCCTTCTCCCGGGCTGCCGCCCGAACCCGCTTCCCGGGCTGCCGCCCGGACCCTCGGCAGGGCGGTCGACCGCCCTGCACCCGCTTTTTTTTCCGTCCGCTGATTCTTTCGGAAATCTGATTTTTCCTTCTATCTATAATTTTTACCTTATATAATTTTTCCTTATATAACTATACTTACATTTCTTATCCTTACATTTCCTATCCCTGTGTACCTTATATTATATAACACTGAATATGAATTGTAAATAAGAAATAATACTTGCCTTAAGGCAATACCGCACAAAGATAGTGCCGCAGATGCGCCGCCAATTTTTTCGTCAGAATGTGCAAAACGAGCGCAGTTAACCTGACGGTTATCAAACGAGTTTTGTGCAGAATGACGGAAAAAGAGCAAGCAGATGTGGTGCTAAGCCGTAAGGCGTTCTTTGTGCGGTGTTGCCTTAATACAAACTGACATACATATTAATTACGACAACAGCAAAATTATAAATAGAAAAAGCACTTCCATTCAGCATTTCAGCTGTCGGAAGTGCTTATAACGCAGATTTATTTTCCGCGCGCTTTTTTGTATTTGATCATGAATACCGCAAATGACATTGCTGCAAAAAAAGCAAGTATTCCTACATAGATCCAGAAATGATTTATCGCAGATGTTGTATAATTGACAAATAAACTGTAAAGTGATCTGTCACCAAGATTTATCTTGGGAATGATGCCCGAGATCAATACGACAGACGGTAATACCGCCACAGTAAGGCAGGCTCCCGTGAATCCGTAACAAAGATAACGGAAACGGCGGTGCGTGTATTCATTCGTGAAAATGATTATTGCGGCAATAACCAGCGCAAACACGCCCAGTCCTATCTCTGCGATCCTCAGCGGAGTATTCAGCTTATTTATGTAATTTCCGATAACCGAGAAAAACGGTATCGAGATCATGTTTACATATATCTTTGACATATGATCCACAAGGTAACTGATACTCGATTCGCTTGCCTTGCTCCTGTCAATATCATTATCTTCTATGTATTTGTCAATGGCTGCAAGAAGATCCTGCTTGAATTTCATTGTATCAACAAGCGTCTTTCCGCCTGAATAGAACGAGGAAATATAATCCCTCTCTATTTCAAGAATATCCATGCTGCCTACAAAACTATCTATGAATTCATCGCTTAATCCGCTCGCGTGTCCGACGTTCTTGAATTTTTCCTTCATTTCGTCCTTGACCATATCATAATAGCCTGTATCAGCCATACTGTTCAACATGAAATCCTTTGAAAATACAGTGAATCTCAGCGTAAGACATATTGACAGCAGGAAAAGCGAAAACGCCAGCATAAATGAAAGGAATATATATACTGCGGATCTTATCTTTGATCCTTTTTTACGTTTATGTCTGTGCTTATGCGTATGCTCATGTCCATGCTCATGTTCATGCTCATGACTGTTTCCGTGATTAAACACTAATTCCTGTCCTTCTTCGGATATAGGCTTCTTCTCATGTTTATGCTCATGCTCATGCTCATTTTCTTCTGTAAAGTTTTTCATATGCCCTAAATCGAGCTCCTGACCTTCTTCAAGCATGGGTTTGTGCATATGTTTATGTTCATGTTTATCTGACATACCAACACCTCACTCAGCTGTTTTTATCCAGAACGGGTCCCGAAACAAACTTTGCATATACAAAGCACCTGTCAGGCGTAAGACCAAGCTCGTCAAAGGGATAGCAGGTATACATTATAAGATTTTCATAGTTCGCCGTCAGATCATATGCCTTTCTGTCATTATGATCCCTGACCTGAACATCTGTTATCTCATAGGTATAGTTGCCGTAACTGGTACGAAGCTTTACCTTCTGACCCTTTTTCGCATATTTCAGTCCGTTAAAGAAGGTATTGTTATGACCGGCAACGAGAATAGTTCTTCCGTAGCCGGGGATAAAACTTCCCGAGTATATCCCCACACCGTTATTTAACTGTACATTGCCGTCACCGAAAAACAGTCTGTCATTGATCTGACAATCATCAATTATCAGCTCCCCGAACTGTTCGCCGTAATACGGGTAATGAACAGATGACATGGGAACGGTTTTCTGGTTTTCAGGATCCGAACCGCTTTCCTCCTCGTCCTCAGGAACAGGCACAAAAACATTTTTGAAATCCGTTGAAAATGTTTTATCGCCGTCCGAGAAAAAGAGTGTGGACATAGAAACGAAGCCCGATATCGGCGGATATACGATCAGCGTACAAATACCCAGAATAAGTACACAAAAGATAATGGGAAGAATTATAAAATTCTTCCCATTTATCGAACGATGTGAAGAGTGATGCTTACGCATCAGCAGACTCCTTCTTAGAAGTCTTCATGAGATAGATGCCTGCAGCAGCAACCATCAGAACGCCTACACCTGCAACTGCTGTTACAGAAGGAACATCAAAACCTGTGGTCTTGATCGGGTTGTTGTCAACATGAGCCTTGTTGTCGCTCGGCTTTTTACCACTGTCGGGCTCAGTATCGCTCTTCTTAACAATAGCGATATCAGCGGGAAGAGTTGCAGAGTCGGTTCTTGAAATATTAACCTCAGCACCAGCAGCTGCAGCTGCATCCTTTACAAGAGCTGCGAGCTGATTGAACTCAGCGTCAGACATCTCGGAAATGTGTGCAACGCCTGTGCTCTCGATATAATCCTTGGTCTCTTCAACCTTAGCGATTACACTGTCGGCCTCAGCAGCAGTAAGGTCTACATCATCCTGAAGGAGATAGTTCTCAGCCTGATTCTTGTATGAATCCGGAAGAGCCTTTTCTACGCCAGCCATTGTAACTGTTGTGTTCAGCTCGTCCATAACGCGCTGCTCGTCTGCATTAAGACCTGCAGCAGAAGCTACGGTAACTGCTGAAGCTGCAACAACTGCAGTAAGCATAGCCGCAGAAAGAACCTTGAGTACTTTTTTCATGGGTATTACTTCCTTTCTATATTATGAATTGGATATATCACAAACCATAATATAAAGCTTTATCACAGTTTATTGTCTTTACGACAACCGATCGTACTGAAAATCAATACAACCAGATATCCAATCTGCTACAATTATAATATTTTCTTTACAATTTGTCAATCACCAATTTTTTACAATTATTATTTTGGTGTAATTGATTGCAAAATGTCTAATAACTATAAGATTATTTGTATAAATCTTACAATCAAGTAACTCTCGTTATTAAGTAATATTCTTTTAAAGAATATTACTATGCATATAGTTTCATTTAAACATATATATCATACATCGTTTTTAAGCGCAGGAAAGAATCTCACCAGTTTAAAAGCTTTGCTTTCAACAAGCAAAGGCAAGCCGTAAGCTTGCTGTCGTTCAGTGGGAGATTTTTACTCCCACTGAACGGATATATGGCACCCGCCGCCTTAGAGGGTGCGGGTGTCCAGTGGACACCTCTGAAAGGCAGGCGAGACTCGGGGGACATACTTTGCGGTTATAAAGTGTAAAAATCAGTACTTTTTAAAAAATACTATTTTATATGACATTCTTTTGTGTTATAATCTTATCAGATAATTTTTTAATATCAACATACAATAATATTATGTATTATAATGTAGGGATTTGAGATCAAGGGTGAACTTTATGGCAAAAGAAACCAAAACCAACGCTATGCGCAGGCTTGACAGCCTGAAAATAGAGTACAAAAAGCATTATTATACCGACAGCGGCGCAGTTTCCGGCATAGATACCGCAAAGGCTCTCGGTGAGGATCCGGCGCAGGTATTCAAAACGCTTGTCACCACCGGCAAAAGCGGAGAACACTATGTTTTTATGGTTCCCGTTGCAGAGGAGCTGGATCTGAAAAAAGCTGCCGCGGCAGTCGGTGAAAAATCAATAGAAATGCTGAAGGCAAAGGATCTGCTCGGGCTGACCGGATATGTCCACGGCGGCTGTTCTCCTATAGGAATGAAAAAATTCTTCCGCACAACAATACATTCCTCTGCCGCAGAATGTGATACCATTTTCTGCAGCGGCGGCAGGATAGGCTTTCAGATCGAGCTGACGACAAATTCTCTGGCAAAAGCCATTACTTTTGAATTCAAAGAAATAATTAAATAAAAGGAGCTGACGTAATATGCTGGAGCATCTGGAAAAGGCTCATGCAGTCCTTACCGAAGTCAACAAAGCCGTTCTCGGCAAACAAACCGAAATATTCGAGATAATGACCGCCTTCCTTGCGAACGGACACGTTCTGCTTGAAGATATCCCCGGAGTAGGCAAAACTACGCTTGCCGTCGCTTTTTCGACCGCGATGGGAATGGAATGTAACAGAGTGCAGTTCACTCCCGATGTAATGCCGTCTGATCTGACCGGCTTTTCCGTATACCGCAGGGACAAGGATAAATTCGTATATCAGCCCGGCAGCGTATTCTGTAACCTTCTGCTTGCGGACGAGATAAACCGTACTTCTCCGAAAACCCAGTCGGCGCTTCTGGAGGTAATGGAGGAAAGAAAGGTTTCCGTAGAGGGCGAAACACGTCCCGTACCCTCTCCCTTCCTTGTAATAGCGACTCAGAATCCGTCCGGCACAAGCGGTACACAATTCCTGCCCGAAGCCCAGATAGACCGATTCATGATAAATCTTTCCCTCGGCTATCCCGATCCCGAAAGCGAACTGGAGATCGCGCGTTCCACGGGCGCACAGTCAAGGACATCTCTTGTATCGCCTGTACTCAGCACGGATATCCTTCTGGAAATGCAGAACGATATACATAATATATTTATAAATGATAATGTATACAAATATATAATCAATCTGATAAGCGCAACAAGAAATCATCCTTATATAGAGCGCGGAGCAAGTCCGCGCGCAACTATCGCCCTTGTACGCATGGCGAAGGCGTCCGCTTGGCTGCGCGGAAGAAAATTCGTTGTTCCGGCAGACGTACAGTTCCAGCTGCCCTATGTACTTTCACACAGAATAACGGCTAATTCCTCGGCAAAGCTCGGAAGCATTGCAAAAAACGATATAATCAAAAGCGTCGTCCAGACAGTTCCCCTGCCTTATATGGGAGATAAACAATGAAAAAACTTCTGTTTCTGATCGTCCTTGCGGCAGCGCTGTATGTCGGCGGTATGAACGACCGCACTCCGGTCATCGTATGCGTCATATGTCTGCTTATAGTTTTCCTGATATCCCTGATATTCTCAAGGGTAATGAAACGCTTCATCAGCGCGGAGCTGCCGCATCCGACCGCTACGGTATACAAAAATACCGAATCCCCGATGACGATACGCATACATAATAAAAGCCGCGTACCGGTCAGCCGCACAGCAATAACGGTCAGTATGAAATATAAAGGCAGCAAAACTGAATCGAAAAAGAAATACCGCTCTCCGGCTCCGGGAGGAAGCTGCGAATCGGAAATATATTTTACTGCGCCCTACTGCGGCATAATAAATGCGGAAATAAAAAGGATAAGGGTTTATGATTATCTTTATTTTTTTTCCTGCTCAAAAAAGCAAAGCAGCAAAAACGAGATCTTTGTCCTGCCAAAGCCTAAAAAGCTCAGGATCATTCTGCCGGAATTCGGAGCGTATACTGCTAACTCAATAACGGAATCCTCCTCGGACAAAAGCGGCGAGGATCACAGCGAGATCCGTCTTGTGCGCGAATACCGCGACGGCGACCTGACAAAACATATCCACCGCAATTACAGCGCAAGGACAGAAAAGCTCTGGATCAAGGAATACAATAAGGAAAACGACCACATTTTTGATTTCACAGCGGATACGTCAGGCACGGTGCTGACCGTCGAGTTGCTTGACGCAATGATCGAGATACTCTTCTCCGCGGCAGGCACGATCATAGAAAATAACGCTATAATAAAGCTCAACTGGTATGACAAAAACACAAAAGCCATTCGCAGCTTTTTCGTAAGGAATACCGCTCAGCTCAGCGAGGCTGCCGCTTTGATATACAGATCAGACCTTTCCTGCACAAAAGATGAATTTTCGGGCGCAGCGGCAGGTCTTTCCGAAAAAGGAATGACGGTCAATGCCCGATTGGAATGGTATTTCCTTGACCGTCATATCTTTACATTCAACCCCGGAAACGTAGAAAACGAACTGCTCGGAAACGTCTTTGATCTGAGGAGGTGAGCTGTCATAAAAAAAATAAAAATGCAAACCAACAAAAAATATACAAGTCTGAAGGAAAAGCGCGAAAACGAGCGCATCAGAAAAATGCCGGACAGCTCTCCGATCCTGCTTGTGATATATCTCATCGGCATAACGGGACTGCTTTTTGCCCTGAACGATCTGATGCACCTCAGTTCTCCTCAGCTGTATACGGTAATATTCCTCTCCTGTTTATTCAGCAGCATACTGTGGTACATATATACGCACAGAACACGTCATTTCCGCACGATCGTGATGTTCTTCTGCCTGATTGCCGTCCTGTACTGTCTTACGCAGTCGCAAAGCCTGATGCGCGGATATTATTCCATAGTAACCTCACAGGGGATCCCGTCTTCATCGGTACCTATGGTGATATTATTGTCAGCGACAACTCTGCTGCTGATATTCACTCTCGAATTTATTTCGAGAAACCATTCCATAATGTTCCTTTTATGCGGCGCGGTACTGGTCCTGGGAACTTTTATCGGTATCGCCGTAACTCCTTTGACGGCAATAATGATACTGATATATATGTTCGGCTTTGTCGTACTGAACCCTTCGGGAAATTCCCTGAAAAAGCTTCTTTCCTCAACGCGGAGCGCTCGCACTGCAGCAATAAGCTGCATAACGGCGGCGGCTGTGATCGCTGCGGCATTCATTCCGGCGCTGCTCGTCGAAAACAAGTATCACTATGATATCCTTTCGCGCATATATATCGCTGACGGGCAGATCCAGGACCTGATAATAAAACTATCCAATAATTTGGATATAGGAGTAACAGACGGTTCTGTCAGCCGGGGAAACCTCCACCAGACCGGCGAAAAAATGTTCACCGCTGAAATCGTCAACCAGCCGCAGCAGCCGATCTATGTGAAATCCTTCACAGGCAGCTATTACAACGGAACCAACTGGGATTCAGCCTATTGGATAATAGGTGATGACGCTTCCCTCGGCAATAACTTTATTGATCTTTCAAAAACGGAAGAAGAATCGGATTATGAGGAAGGGTCACAGGAGATCTCCTACTACCGCGAAGAATTTGTAAACGATATCATAAAAAAGCAAAAACGTGATTACTTTGAAAAGGTCGCTAAGAACGTCAAGGATACTGCCGGCTTTACAATGACAAAAGCAATGTATGATCCAGAAAACAAAACGATCTATTTCAATACCGATAACGGTTCTTACATGAACATCACCGCAGACGGACTTCTGACGGTATCTCTCCCTGAATACAGCAACAATCAGACAGAAGACTCTCCTTTCAGATATAAATGTGAACCTCTGCCGGAATATCCCGAAAAGCTTTTTTCAGCGTCATCGTCAAGCGACCCCGTTTCGGATATCTATACATGGGACGTAGGCGGCGATCTGACGACCTCCGGAAAGGGCAATACCATAAATATCACCCCGGAGGAAAACAAAAATGTCGAACGGTTATCGCCGTACTATGCAAGACACACCTCCTCTTCCGAAGAAGAATATATGTACGGCGGTCCCGTAAATTATTCATATTACGACTACTTCAAATATCAGACGACTATGGAGGAATCATATAAAGACGGGAGCGCACAGACGGCACTTGCCCCCTACCGCAGTTTCATTGATGATTATTATAATGAATGTCTTGACAAATACACCTATGTCCCGTATGAGAATATGCCGAGGCTTACCAAGCTCTGCGCAGAGATGAACCTGACCGATATAAATGAAATAACTACCTTTATTCTCTATACTCTGCAGAATCATGCATCATATTCCACCACGCCCGGTTCCGTACCTAATAACAAGGATACGATCGAGTATTTTCTCTTTGAAAACCACAAGGGCTACTGCGTTCATTTCGCAACCGCAGCAGTGCTGATGTACCGTCTTTTCGGTATCCCGGCAAGATATGCTACGGGATATGTATTAAATGATACCATGTTCACGGAAACCGGCGATGCCGGAGCAGAGATCAAAAACGCCGCAGATTACAGATACAGGGCAGATGTGACCGACCACAATGCCCACGCATGGGCGGAGATATTTCTCAAGGACTACGGCTGGGTCCCGGTAGAGGTCACTCCGACGATCATGGGAACAATGGCTGCATCATATCCTGGATACGGCTATACGGAAATGAACAAGATCATGCAGAAATACGGCTGGAAATTCTCCTCATCTTCTTCATCACGTTCCGGCGCCGCTGCAAATGCAGGCGGAGAAAACAACTTCTTTTCCGCAGACAGCGCAATATTTATCCTTCTGGGTGCAGCCGCTGCCGCCGTACTGTTATTCTTCCCCGTCCGCCGCGCTGTAATAATGCGAAAAGAAAAGGATATGACCTGTGAAAAGCTTTACGGCAGACTGATACGATGTCTGCATTACTGCCGCAGGCTTAAAGAATATAACGGCTCCGAAGAGGATTTTGCAAAATCGCTTTCAGACTCCCTGATTACGGTATCGCCGGAAGAAGCTGAGCTTCTCGTCGGGATAATGCAGCAGCTGCATTATTCTCCTGATCCGATAACCGAACAGGACAGGGAAAATGTATACCGTATCTGCCGCTGTGCAATGGATGAGCTTTATGACAGCTCGCCGTGGTACAGGAAGATACCGTTCCGGTTTGTCAAAGGATATAAATAATATTTCAGCCCACGCTGCCGTGTGTTTCGTATACAATGCACGGCAGCAATTTTTGTGCATATCGCGGAATTGTTGATTTTTTTCCGTAAAATTAAATAAATCCGCCGTCTTGCTCTTGACAGCGGATTTTTTTTATTATATAATCTTAAAATGCACCATTATAGAAAAGTATGCCCTTTTTGACCTTCGGGCAGTATTTTTCCTGAAAACTTATATGCATATTAGCATAAATTCCGAAAAAAATCAAGTACTTTTTTTACAGCTTTCACGGTGCAGCTATCCGCATAAAAAACGGATGCTTTTTCCAAAAGAAGAATTTTGAATGGAGTGATCGTATGGTAAATGTCAAACCCGTTCGTCTCGGCAAGACAGAACGAATGAGCTTTTCCCACATTGACGAGGTTCTGGAAATGCCGAACCTTATCGAAATTCAGAAGGACTCCTACCAGTGGTTTCTTGACAAGGGACTCAGGGAGGTTTTTGAGGATGTTTCGGGAATAACTGACTTCTCCGGCAACCTCGTACTGGATTTTGTGGATTATAAGCTCGACACCACAAAGCCGAACTACACCATTGCCGAATGTAAGGAAAGGGACGCTACATATTCCGCGCCTCTCAAGGTTACGGTTCAGCTTACAATGCCGGACGGCGAAGTGCATTATCATGATAATATTTTCATGGGCGATTTTCCCCTTATGACGCCGAGCGGCACCTTCGTAATCAACGGTGCTGAGCGTGTCATCGTTTCACAGCTTGTGCGTTCCCCCGGCGTTTACTATAAGATGGATCACGATAAATACGGCAACAAGCTTTTCAGTGCGACCGTTATCCCGAACAGGGGCGCATGGCTTGAATATGAAAACGACGCAAACAACGTATTCTATGTCCGTATAGATAAAAACAGAAAGCTCCCCGTAACAACCTTTATCCGCGCGCTTGGCTATGAGAAAAATCTCGAAACAGATTCCGAGATAATTGATTTCTTCGGCGCAGACAAGCTTATCACAGCTACCATAGAAAAGGATAATACCAAAAACGGCGAGGACGCTCTCAAAGAGGTCTACAAGAAACTCCGCCCCAGCGAGCCTGCTACAAAGGACGCAGCTCAGACGCATCTTAACAACCTCTTCTTCGACCCCAGACGCTATGATATGTCCAGAGTCGGAAGATATAAATACAACAAAAAACTCGGCATGGCTAACCGCCTTGCAAATCAGGTGCTTTCAAGGGATATCATCAGCGACGAAGGCGAGCTTATCGCAGAGGCAGGTCAGTTTATTTCCGCTGAAAGAGCTATGGAGATCGAGGATCTCGGTATCACCGTTGCATATATCAAGCCCCAGCCCACGGTTTCAGACGAGGCTTCGCCAGAGGTAAAGATCATTTCAAACGGTATGGTAAATATCTCGAAATATGTTTCATTCGACGCTAAAGAGGAATGCGGCATAAACGAGAAAGTCCGCTGGATCGTGCTGAAGGATATCCTCGCTCAGGATCTCCCTGAGGATCAGCTCAAGCTTGAAATAAAGAAAAACAAGGATCTGCTTATCCCCAAGCATATCATCACAGACGATATCTATGCTACTATCAGCTATATGCTCACACTGTCACACGGAGTCGGCAATACAGATGATATCGACCACCTCGGCAACAGAAGGATCCGTTCTGTCGGAGAGCTTCTCCAGAATCAGTTCAGAATAGGTTTCACAAGACTCCAGCGCGTCATTACCGAGCGTATGACAAGCCAGGCTCAGGATTATGAGCATATCGACCCCAAATCGCTTATCAATATCCGTCCCGTTACCGCGGCTATCAAGGAATTCTTCGGTTCCTCGCCGCTGTCACAGTTCATGGATCAGAACAACCCCCTTGCAGAGCTTACACACAAGCGCCGTCTTTCCGCGCTCGGTCCCGGCGGTCTTTCAAGAGATCGTGCAGGATTTGAGGTCCGTGACGTACACTACACCCACTACGGCAGAATGTGTCCTATCGAAACTCCTGAAGGTCCTAACATCGGTCTTATCTCCTACCTTGCGACCTTCGCAAAGATAAACGAATACGGTCTTATCGAAGCTCCCTACCGCAAGGTCGATAAGGAAAAGGGTATCGTAACCAATCATGTTGACTACATGACCGCGGATATCGAGGATAACTATATCGTTGCGCAGGCTAACGAACCCCTCGATGAAGAAGGTCATTTCATAAACCAGAAGATCGTCGGCAGACACCGCGAGGAATTTGTTGAAGTTGAACGCTCCATGGCTGATTATATGGACGTATCTCCTAAGATGGTCGTATCAGTAGCTACGGCTATGATCCCCTTCCTCGAAAACGATGACGCAAACCGCGCTCTCATGGGATCAAATATGCAGCGTCAGGCTGTTCCGCTCCTTGTTACCGAATCACCGATTGTCGGCACGGGTATGGAATATAAGGCAGGCGTTGACTCGGGCGTATGTATCCTCTCGGAAGAGGACGGCGTAGTCAGATACGTCAGCGCGAACGAGATCCGCGTACAGTATGATTCAGGCAGGGTACAGACCTTCGAGGTAACAAAGTTCATGCGCTCCAACCAGGGTACCTGTATCAACCAGATCCCGATAGTAGATGTAGGTCAGAGAGTAGTAAAGGGCGAAGTCCTTGCCGACGGCCCCGCTACCCACAACGGCGAGATCTCCCTCGGAAAGAATGCGCTTATAGGCTTCATGACATGGGAAGGCTACAACTACGAGGACGCAGTACTGCTCAATGAAAAGATCGTCCGCGATGATGTTTACACATCTATCCATATAGAAGAATACGAAACCGAAGCAAGAGATACAAAGCTCGGTCCCGAAGAGATCACAAGAGAGATACCGAATATCGGTGAGGATCAGCTGCGTGATCTGGACGAAAACGGTATCATCCATATAGGCGCTGAGGTTCACTCAGGCGATATCCTCGTAGGTAAGGTAACTCCCAAGGGAGAAACCGAGCTTACCGCAGAAGAAAGACTTCTGCGCGCAATCTTCGGTGAAAAATCAAGAGAGGTAAGAGATACCTCCCTGCGTGTTCCCCACGGCGAATACGGTATTATCGTAGACGTAAAGATCTTCAACAAGGAAGATCCCGACAGCGAGCTTGCTCCGGGCGTAAACAAGGTAGTCCGCTGCTATATCGCCCAGAAGAGAAAAATCCAGGTCGGTGACAAGATGGCAGGCCGTCACGGCAACAAGGGCGTCGTTTCAAGGATCCTCCCTGAAGAGGATATGCCCTTCCTCCCCGACGGCAGACCGCTCGATATCGTGCTCAACCCCCTCGGCGTTCCTTCCCGAATGAATATCGGACAGGTGCTTGAGGTTCACCTCGGCTATGCGGCAAAGGCTCTCGGCTGGAAGATCATGACGCCGGTATTCGACGGCGCTCATGAACAGGATATTTTCCAGTGCCTCCGCGACGCCGGCATAAGCGAGGACGGTAAGATCCGCCTCAAAGACGGACGTACCGGCGAATATTTCGACAACCCCGTAACGGTAGGCTATATGTACTACCTCAAGCTGCACCACCTTGTTGACGATAAGATCCACGCCCGTTCCACAGGTCCCTACTCACTCATCACCCAGCAGCCCCTCGGCGGTAAGGCTCAGTTCGGCGGACAGCGTTTCGGTGAAATGGAAGTATGGGCTCTTGAGGCTTACGGCGCAGCTTATACTCTCCAGGAAATACTCACCGTAAAATCAGACGATGTTGTGGGTCGTGTAAAGACCTACGAAGCTATCGTAAAGGGTCAGAATATCCCCAAGCCGGGTATTCCCGAATCCTTCAAGGTGCTTATCAAGGAATTCCAGTCACTTGCCCTTGATATCAAAGTATATGACAGAGATAACAACGAGATCGATCTTTCTGTTGATCCCGACGACGATATTCCTGTTGATAACTCTATCCTCGATGAAAAGAGCGTAATGTCCGATGACGACGCTGAGGACGAGGGCTATCAGTATAAGGACGAAAACGGCGAAGATGAACTGATAGAAGAGGACGATTTCATCAATGACGAATTTACTGCCGAGGATCTCAGCTTCGGTGAGGATTTCGCTGATATCGACGTAAACAACGATGACAATTTTTAATTGAAAGGGGAATCGCTGACGCATGGAATTTAATGAATTCAGTTCTATAAAAATCGGACTTGCCTCTCCCGAAATGATGCGTAAGGAAACAAAGAAAACCATCATTAACGAAAACGGCGAAGAGGAAGAAGTAATAATCAAGGGCTGGTCATACGGCGAGGTAACCAAGCCCGAAACGATAAACTATCGTACCCTGAAGCCCGAAAAGGACGGTCTTTTCTGCGAGGCGATCTTCGGTCCTACAAAGGACTGGGAATGTCACTGCGGTAAATACAAAAAGGTCCACTACAAGGGCAGGATATGCGAAAAGTGCCATGTTGAAATAACCAAGGCAAAGGTAAGAAGAGAACGTATGGGTCATATCGAGCTTGCCGCTCCCGTTTCCCATATCTGGTATTTCAAGGGTATCCCTTCAAGAATGGCTCTCATGCTTGATGATATCACTCCCCGTAATCTTGAACAGGTTCTTTACTTCGCAAAATATATCGTAACAGACGTAAAGGCTGACTCTCTTGCAGAAAGAGAGATCAAAAAACAGCAGATCCTTTCCGAAACGGAATACAGAGAGCTGGAAAAGAAATACGGCAGTGACTTTGAGGCAATGATGGGCGCCGAGGCTATACAGAAGCTTCTTGCGGAGATCGACCTTGACGAACAGTCAAATAAGCTCAAATCTGAGCTTGAAAACGCTACGGGTCAGAAAAAGATCAAGCTTCTCAAACGTCTTGAAGTAGTTGAATCCTTCCGCCTTTCGGGAAACAGACCCGAATGGATGATCCTGAACGTACTCCCGGTAATCCCCCCGGATATCCGTCCTATGGTACAGCTCGACGGCGGACGCTTTGCAACAAGCGATCTTAACGACCTTTACCGCCGCGTTATCAACAGAAATAACCGTCTGAAAAGACTTAACGAGCTTCATGCTCCGAAAATGATTATCCGCAACGAAAAGCGTATGCTCCAGGAGGCTGTTGACGCTATCATCGACAACGGCCGCCGCGGAAAGCCCGTAACGGGTCCGAGCAACCGTTCGCTGAAATCGCTTTCAGATATGCTCAAAGGCAAGCAGGGACGTTTCCGTCAGAACCTTCTCGGAAAGCGTGTTGACTATTCCGGACGTTCCGTTATCGTTGTAGGTCCTGAGCTGAAAATGTATCAATGCGGTCTTCCGAAGGAAATGGCTCTTGAACTGTTCAAGCCCTTCGTAATGAAGATCCTTGTAGAAAGCAATTCCGTTGCAAATATAAAGGCAGCAAGAAAGGCTGTCGAAAGAGCGCAGCCCGAAGTATGGGACGCACTTGAAAGAGTTATCAAGGGTCACCCCGTAATGCTCAACCGTGCTCCGACGCTTCACAGACTCGGTATCCAGGCATTTGAGCCTGTTCTTGTCGAGGGTAAGGCTCTCAAGCTCCACCCGCTTTCCTGTACCGCATTCAACGCCGACTTCGACGGTGACCAGATGGCTGTACACGTTCCGCTTTCGGCAGAGGCTCAGGCAGAGGCTCGTTTCCTCATGCTTGCCGCAAATAACCTGCTCAAGCCCTCAGACGGTAAGCCCGTAACCGTTCCGACTCAGGATATGGTACTCGGTTCATACTATCTGACGCTTGACAAGGACGGCGAAATGGGCGAGGGCAAGATATTCCGCGATACTGATGAGGTCATTATGGCTTATCAGACAGGCGTTATCGCTCTCCATGCAAAGATCAAGGTTCGCCGCGAGGGTGTTTTCAACGGAAAGAAGATCTCCCGTCTTATCGACACCACCGTCGGCAGGATCATCTTCAACAGACCGATACCGCAGGATCTCGGCTATGTTGACAGAACCAAGGAAGAAAACTTCCTGAAATACGAGATCGACTTCCTTGTCGGCAAAAAGCAGCTCGGCAAGATCATTGATAAATGTATCAGAAAGCACGGCACACAGATCACCTCCCGTGTGCTTGATGACGTAAAGGCGCAGGGCTACAAATATTCCACCAAGGGCGCGATCACCGTTGCAGTTTGCGACGCAACCATTCCTCCCAAGAAAAAAGAGATCATTGCTGTTGCAGAAAACGAGATCGACCAGGTTACAAAAATGTACAAGCGCGGTTTCATGTCAGATCAGGAGCGTTATACCAAGGTCATTGAGATCTGGGAAAAGGCTACGAATGACGTTACCGACGCATTGAAGAAGAATCTTGACCGTTATAACCCGATCTACATGATGGCTGACTCCGGCGCCCGTGGTTCCATGAGCCAGATCAGACAGCTTGCAGGTATGCGCGGACTTATTGCGAATACATCAGGTAAAACAATCGAGATCCCGATCAGAGCTAACTATCGTGAGGGTCTGAATATTCTTGAATACTTCATTTCCTCCCGTGGCGCAAGAAAGGGTCTTGCAGATACGGCGCTTCGTACTGCCGACTCAGGTTATCTTACAAGACGACTTGTTGACGTTTCTCAGGACGTTATTATCCGCGAAGAGGACTGCGGCACCAAGGAAGGCATTATTGTATACGATATCCGTCAGACAAGCGCTGATACAGGCGAAGAGGTCAGCGTAAGCTATGAAAACCTCGTCGGCAATCATCTCTTTGAAAACTTCTATGATCCGGGCAGCGGAACACTGCTTATCCCGACAACCAAGATTATGGATAAGCGTGATGTTGATTCCATCAAAGCTCTCGGTATCAATGATATTCGTATCCGTCCGTATGAGCAGTTCAGTTCTATGCGCGCTGCCATCATCGGTCATTATCCCACAGAGGATATCACCGATCCTGTAACAGGGGACGCTCTCGCAGTAAAGGATCAGCCCATCACCGAAAACGATGCGCGCAATATTATCAATGCCGGCATCAAGAGTGTTACCATCAGAATGACAGGTGACAACGGTGAAGAAACAACAGAAACTTATACTTCCTTTGCCCAGACTCTCAAGGGCAGAAGGCTTATGGATAATTTCTGCGATGAAAGCGGCAATGTCCTCATTCCTGCAAGAAAGCTCCTCAACGAAAACGACATACGCATTATTTCGGATGCCGGTGTTGAAACAGTTAAGGTTATCCATTCCAATGACGGCGATTCGATCATCGAATCCATGCACGAAAGACTTCAGGGTCGTTACCTCTGCGAAGATTATTACGATCCGCAGTCCGGCGAGCTGCTTGTTTCCAGTGACAAGATCATGGACGAGCATGACGCTGACCTTATCGTAAACTCCGGCGCAACTCAGGTCAAGCTTCGTTCGATCCTTGACTGCCGCGCTAAGCATGGCGTCTGCAGAAAGTGCTACGGCTCCAACCTTGCAAATGGAATGCCCGTTACCATCGGTGAAGCAGTCGGTATTATCGCTGCTCAGTCAATCGGTGAACCCGGTACACAGCTCACCATGCGTACATTCCATACAGGCGGTGTCGCAGGCGGCGAAGACATCACACAGGGTCTTCCCCGAGTAGAAGAACTTTTCGAGGCAAGAAAGCCCAAGCATATTGCCATAATTACCGAAATCAGCGGTCAGGTCAAGCTTGAAGACAGAAACGCTGTCATCACAGGGACCGATCCGACTGAAACTGTTGACGGCAAACCGGGAGTTACCAGCAAGACATATCTCATTCCCTTCGGCGCAAGGACCAAGGTAAAGAACGGTCAGATGGTAGAGGCAGGAGATCTTCTCACAGAAGGATCTGTTGACCCGCACGAAATACTCAAGATCAAAGGTTCTGCCGCAGTACAGGATTATCTTATAGAAGAGGTACAGAGTGCTTACCGTTTACAGGGTGTTGATATCAACGACAAGCACATTGAAGTTATCGTTCGTCAGATGATGAAGAAAGTCCGCATCGAAGATGCAGGCTCGACCGATCTTCTCCCCGGCTCTCTTGTAGACAAGGGCAATTTCTATGCTGCAAACGAAGAGATCGAAAAACGCATCGCAAACGGCGAAGAAGGTCTTTCTCTCGCAACATATTCACCGACTCTTCTCGGTATCACAAAAGCATCTCTTGCAACAGATTCATTCCTTTCGGCTGCTTCCTTCCAGGAAACAACAAGAGTACTGACCGATGCTGCTATCAAGGGCAAAGTCGATCCCCTCATGGGTCTTAAAGAAAACGTCCTCATCGGCAAGCTCGTACCGGCTGGTACAGGTATGCCTCGCTACAGAGATGTCGAAATCGAAGAAAACAATCCTGTTTCCTTTGGCTCAGACCTCGTCTGACCCTGTTGGGGCTGCCGCCCCAAACCCTGCCCGGGCTCCTCGCCCGGACCTCGGCAGGAAGCAAGCTCCCTGCACCCAATTTTTGGCTGCTGCTGACCGTTATTATACTATTTCGGGTACAGGGTGATTGTTTACAACTCAAAAAAATCGGCTGTCGCACAGTATTTATGCGACAGCTGTTTTTTTACCTTACCTTACCTTATTATTTAACCTTATTATTTAACCTTATTATTTAACCTTATTTTTAACCTTATTTTTAACCTTATTTTTAACCTTATTTTTAACCTTATTTTTAACCTTATTTTTAACCTTATTTTTAACCTTGTTTTTAACCTTGTTTTATAACCTTATTTTTAACCTTATTTTATAACCTTATTTTATAACCTTATTTTGACCTTAACATTGCCTTGCATTATTTTACCGTTACCGTGCAGCTCGCCGTCTTTCCGTTGAAAGTCCTGACAGTTACCGTTGCACTCCCCTTTTTGAGCGCCTTTACAACACATTTGCTTCCGCTCGGAGTGATCTTGACAACAGCACTATTGCTGCAGCTGAACTTATACTCCGAACAGTATGAACCCGCAGGAACATTAGCGCTGATCACAGCGCTTCCCCCGACAGAAAGTGTGCGTTTGGTCTTATCGAGCGTTACCTTTTCCGGCGAAGATTTTACTTCGACCTTACAGCTTGCTTCTTTTCCGTTATATGTACGCACCGTTATATATGCAGTACCTTTTTTTACTGCCTTGAAAATGCATTTATTATTTTCCGTCTTTAATATCTTTATGATATTGCTGCTCACGCGGTAGCTGATATGTTCGCTTGCAGTTCCTGCCGCGATTATCGCGCTGACATTCGATTCCATTCCGGGCGTAAGCGTAATTATTCCCCTTGTGAGAGCAACTTTCTGCGGAGCTGATTTCACTACGACCTTGCAGCTTGCTTCCTTTCCGTTATATGTCCGCACAGTCACATATGCCGTACCTACCTTCTGAGCAGTGAATATGCCTGTCCATTTCGTATTGGTCATCTTTACAATATTATTGTTGCTGCTGCGGTATGTCCTGTCAGCAGACGCTTCTCCGCTGTTCAATCCTGAACCGAGCGTATAGGTTTCTCCTATGCCCATTGTAAGCAGACTCTTTGTCAGCGTAATCTTTGTCGGAGCTTTTTTAACCGTCACCTTGCAGCTTGCTGTCTTTCCGTTATATGTCCGCACTGTCACATAGGTCGTTCCCGGTTTCTTTGCGGTGAATTTCCCGACCCAGTTTGTAGTATTCATCTGAACGATACTGCTGTCGGCAGAGCTGTATGTCCTTGTCTTACAGGCAGCTCCGTCATTTATCCCCGAACCGACACTGTAGCTTTCCCCTACTCCGAGGGTTATTTCACTCTTTGTTATCGTAACTTTACTCGGTGAAGGCTTTACTGTGATAAAGCATTTTGCCATTTTTCCCGATTCCAGCTTCGCGGTTATGATTGCAGTCCCCTTTGCCGTACCGGTTATTTTTCCGTTATTCACGATAACCGTATTGTTATCCGAACTTGTCCATTCTATTTTTTCGCTTGAATTTGTTTTTATATTCAGGCGGATACTTTCCCTCAGACCGATGCTGAGTGATGTTTTTTCAAAGCTTATCGTATTTTCGGCTGCAAGTACAACAGACGCACTGCCAATCAGATCCGGCAAAGCATATAAAGCTCCGGAAACAAGCAATACCGCAGACAGAACCGCGCAGATTATTTTTCTGATTTTCATACTGATTCCTCCAAAAAAGCGGAATGTGAACTCTATCACACTCCGCTTTCCGATTATTATGATTATTTACAGGATCTTTTAGCGCAGGCTATTGCAAGAGCACCGGGACCAATATGGCAGCCGATACTAAGCGACAAAGGCGCTGCGTTTATCTCGAAATCGGGGAAAGCCTCCTTGATCTCGGCTTTCCAGCTTTCTACGTCAAATACTGTCATATCACAATAGGAAAGATGAAGCGTCATTTCGCCCTTATCGACATATTTCTTGAAACGTCCGTCAAGGTCAGATCTCATAGCCTGGATCATTTTCTGTCTTGCAGCCTTGGTGCCGCGGCATTTTGCATATGCGTCAAGCTTTTCTCCCTGTATCTGCAAAACGGGTTTCAGGTTCATTACATTTGCTATCAGAGCGCCTGCTGCGGTCACTCTGCCGCCGCGTTTAAGATATGTCAGACGATTGACCATTATATAGATACTCGACAAAGCGGCGTCACGTTCGAGAATATCCCTGATCTCAGCGGCAGGGACCTCTTCCGCAGCCATCTTCTTTGCGTCAATTACCGACTGATACTGTGTTACAGAAATTCTCCTGTTATCGACCACAAATACCCTGCCGTCATATTTTTCTTCCTGGGAGAGCATCTTTGCCGTCATGCACGAGCTGCTCAGTCCTGATGACATAGGGATATACACTATCTCGTCATGCTCCGTAAGTATCCTGTCCCAGATATCTTCAAGTTCTCCGGGCGAGGGCTGTGTCGTTGATACCGTGGTCTGCGGATCGGCAAGCATTTTATAGAAATCCTCCTGCCTGAGATCAATTCCCTCACGGTGATCCCTTCCGTTTACCGTAAACATCATCGGCAGCAGAAATATCCCTGCCTTTTTCGCTTCTCTTTGCAGTATACCGCTGTTTGTATCGGTAAGTATCGCTGTCTTTGCCATAATTTCCTCCGTAGACATTATCCGGGATTTACTTTATTGTTCCGATATATGAAACGATCTCATCTCTCATGCGCAGAGCTTCTCTTCTTGCAGCCTGAGCATATTCCTTTTCATCGCAGCCTTCCTTTTTCCATGCGCACATAATGCCGCGTGAGGAATTGATAACTGCGCCGCGTCCGTTTTCATCAAAAGCAGGAGCAACATCTTTTGCTCCGCCGCCCTGTGCGCCGTAGCCGGGAACAAGGAAGAATGTATGCGGAAGCGCCTTCCTCAGCTCTGCGAGCTGTTCGGTATAGGTTGCGCCGACAACCGCGCCGACTGCCGAATAGCCGAAATCTCCCATTGCGTCGCTGCCCCACTTTTCGCACATAGTTCCCATTGTGCGGTAAACGGTCATACCGTCGTCGAGGACTCTGTCCTGAAGCTCTCCGGAAGAAGGATTAGAGGTTTTTACCAGAACGAAAATGCCCTTGTCATCATTTTTACATATTTCAAGCAGCGGCTTGATGCCGTCCGTTCCGAGATATCCGTTGACAGTCAGCGCATCGGAAGAAAACGCCTGTACTTTTTCGCCCTCGATATCGGTGCAGCCGATATGAGCCTTGGCGTATGCCTCCATTGTAGTGCCTATATCGTTTCTCTTTGCATCGGTAATGACGAACATACCCTTTTCCTTTGCATAAGCGATAGTTTCTGCAAGTGTGCGGACGCCGTACCAGCCGTACATCTCATAATAAGCAGCCTGCGGCTTTACAGCAGGAACGATATCGCAAAGCGCGTCGATAAGTCCCTTATTGAATTCCAGCAGAGCGGCAGCAGCGCCCTCAAGATTCTTTCCGTATTTTTCAAAGGCAGCAGATCTGATATGATCCGGGATATAATCCAGCTTAGGGTCAAGACCTGCTACTGTAGGATTCTGTTTTTCCTTGATATTTGCAATAAGTCTGTCAAAAGACATGGTTCATTCCTCCGTTAATTCGTTATATACTATTCTTCCGCCGCAAACTGTAAGCTTCACCCTTGCAGCGAGTTCAAGTCCCTTGAAGGGAGTATTTTTTGATTTACCGTGGAGCTTTCCGGGATCGACCGTCCAGCCTTCCTTTTTATACATGAACAGATCGGCAGGCTTACCCGTTCCCATATCGCCTGCCGGAATACGAAGTATCTCCGCAGGATTGCATGACATTTTACGGATAAGATCCGATTCTGTCATTATGCCGCTTCCGACAAGCACTGTATAGGCTGCGGCGAATGATGTTTCCATTCCTATCGAGCCGTTTGGCGCCTTTACGAAATCCGATTTTTCCTCCGGACTGTGCGGAGCATGATCCGTAGCGATTGCGTCTATCGTTCCGTCGAGGAGAGCCTCTATCATTGCAAGTCTGTCCTCTTCCCTGCGAAGCGGAGGATTCATACGGTAATCGGCATCTCTTTTCAGAAGTTCCTTTTCCGTAAGCATAAGATAATGGGGCGCAGTTTCAGCAGTGACCTTTACTCCTCTTTTTCTGAAATCCCTTATCATTCCGGCAGATGTCCTTGTGCTGACATGGCATATATGAACTGGTACCCCGTATGCTGCGGCAAGAGCAAGCTCTCTTGCTGTTCCGGCGTCCTCGGCTGCGGCTGGCATACCCTTTACGCCGAGCATTTCCGAGATCTCTCCCTCGTTCACCTTTCCCCCTGCAAGGTAAGGATCCTCACAGTGGGCTGTCACCGGAATACCGAGCTTTGCCGCCTTTTTCATGGCATCGACCATAATTGCCGTATCAAGCACCGGTCTGCCGTCATCTGACAGCGCGCTGATACCTGCTTTATAAAGCGCGTCGATATCCGTTGCCTCATGTCCTTCAAGTCCCTTGGTTATCGAACCGACTACATATACATGGGCGTCGGCTTTCTTTGCCTTGTCGAGAATATAGCTTACGGTTTCGGGAGTATCAATTGTCGGGTCGGTATTCGGCATAGCGAGAAGGCTCGTTACCCCTCCTGCAGCTGCAGCGCGGCATCCGCTGAGGATATCCTCCTTATGCGTCTGACCCGGATCGCGCAGATGGACATGAAGATCCACAAGTCCCGGAGCGGCGGTAAGACCGGTTCCGTCAATTATCTGCGCCGTATCGTCCGCAAGAGCGGAGGACGCAAAGCGTCCGTCACGGATAAGGATATCCCCTGTTTCGTCCCTGTTATTCACGGGGTCGAGGATATGCACGTTTCTGATGAGTATATCTTTCATATCGTCCTCCGATGATATCAGATTATTCGTCCTCTCCGTCGGCAGGCTTGAATATCTTGCCGAAGGATCGTTTCAGTCTTTGTCCGAAGCTGACGGAGGTTTTCTTCTCCAGCTCGTCATATGTCATTTCTCCGCTGCCCGGCGCAAAGGGATCGAGTGTATCGTCAGAATTTACACCGTCATAGAAATCCGTCTTTTCCGGTTCGGGCTGCGGCGCCGGCTCCGGCTTCGGCTGAGGCTTGGGCAGATACTGTTCCTTATGTAGCTGCTCGATCATCTTATTATATTCAGATGCATTTACGCTTTCAAGGCGCGGTATTGCGGTAAGCGGAGAGATCTTAGGCTCATACGGTTCATATGTATCTGATGAATATTCAAATATGATACCTGCATCGCGTTCAAATACAAATACCGGTTCAGGTGTTTCAGTGATCTCCTGTTTTTCTTCGGGAGTGATCTCCGTTTCGTTCTCACCGGCAGTTCCGGTTTCATACGAAGTTTCCTCCGCAGCAGGAACGTCGGCTGTCTTTTCAGTTTCCGGCTGTTTTTCTTCCTGCTTTGTTTCCTCTGCTGTGATATCCTCCTGCTTTGTCGCTGCGATCTTTTCTTCCGGCTTGGTTTCAGGCTTATCCGGCTTTGCATCAGATGCGGCGGATCCTGCTGCTGCGGCTGCTGTAACGGCTGTTGCTGTAACGGAAGCTGCCGCTGTAGCCGCTGCTGCTGCTTTTGCTGTGCTGTCGGCTGCGGAAATAACTGCGGCAGTTTTTGAGGCTGCATTATCTATGCCGAATTTCTTCTCGAATGCTGAAAGTTCTCCGGAACTCTTTTCGTCCTTATCAGCAGAAGCGTTGCTTTCTTTTTCTTCTGCGGTATCTGACGGCTTGAACCCGAATTTCTTCTCATATGCGGAAAGACTCTTTTCCTCAACGGATTCCTCTGTCTTTTCTTCAGCTTTATCGGTATCGGCAGGCTTGTCTTTTTTCTCGAAGAGCTTTTCATAGCTGAAACGTTCTTCCATTGCTTTTGCCTTTGCCTCTTCGTCCTTCTTTTTCTTCTCGGCTCTTGCTCTGGCTTGCTCGTCCGTTTTAGCTGCTTTATCTTCCGCAGCAGGCTTATCAGCAGACTTTTCTTCCGGCTCGGTCTTGTTTTCGGACTCTGTCTTTTCCTCCGGCTTGATCTCAGGCTCGGTCTTGGTTCCGGATTCTGTCTTTTCCTCCGGCTTGATCTCAGGCTCGGTGTTGGTTCCGGATTCTGTCTTTTCCTCCGGCTTGATCTCAGGCTCGGTCTTTGTTCCGGATTCTGTCTTTTCCTCCGGCTTGGTTTCAGCCTTCTTTTCAGCCTCTGCCTTGGCCCTGATACCTGCATTTCCGTCCTTGAGCGATACCTTGACGGGCTTTCCGGTGCTGTCGCTGATGGAATCTATGATGAGATTTCCGTCCTCGTCCTTTCCGAAAGAAAGCTCGACCTTGGGATTCTTGTCAACATCAGGCGAACGGTAGATCTCGACGCCCTCATTTCCGTTTCCTGCGCCCTCTTTTGCGGTAACTGCGGCATAGGTCAGCCCGTTCACGGCAGGAGTTTTTTCTTCATCTGCATCATGAGCGATCGGAATTTCATTTTCCTCTTCCTCTTCCTCGTCCTCGCCTTCAAAAAGTTTCTCTCTGAAAATTGCAAAGAATCCGCGCTTTTTCTTCTTTTCAGGCTTAGGCTCCCGAACAGGTTCTGTTTTTTCTGTCTGCTTTACTTCTTCTGCCTTGGTTTCAGTCTTGACTTCTTCGGACTTTGTTTCCTCTGCCTTGGTTTCGGTCTTTACTTCCTCGGGCTTTGTTTCCTCAGCCTTGGTTTCAGTCTTGACTTCCTCGGGCTTTGTTTCCTCAGCCTTGGTTTCGGTCTTTACTTCCTCGGGCTTTGTTTCCTCAGCCTTGGTTTCAGTCTTGACTTCTTCAGACTTTGTTTCCTCAGCCTTGGTTTCGGTCTTTACTTCCTCGGGCTTTGTTTCCTCAGCCTTGGTTTCAGTCTTGACTTCTTCAGGCTTTGTTTCCTCAGCCTTGGTTTCAGTCTTGACTTCTTCGGACTTTGTTTCCTCAGCCTTGGTTTCGGTCTTGACTTCTTCAGGATTTGTTTTTTCAGCCTTGGTTTCAGTCTTGACTTCCTCGGGCTTTGTTTCCTCTGCCTTGGTTTCGGTCTTTATCTCACCGGTTTTCGGAAGTGCCGATTTCGTTATGCGCACAAGCGGCTTATCGTCGGCAAGCCTTGTCTGAGTATCCTGCGGCGGTTTTACGGTAACAGTGATCTCCGGAGATGATCCGGACTGGTTTTTCTTTTCCTCCTGACGGATTATCTCGTCAACTGCGGAAATCGTATCATTTTCCGGCTTTGCAGGAGCCTGAGCAGGCTGCACCTTGCCGAAATGCTTTTCAAATTTCGACTGACGCTTTTCGTCCTCGTCGATCGGCACTATTGTAGCCGCGCTTTCGGTAACAGCGGCGGCAGTTCTGTTTCTGCCGAAACGCTTTTCATATTCGGAAAGCTCCTCTTCGGGTTTTTCCTCCGTTTTAAAGATGTCAGTTTTTGCAGGCTTTTCAAACACATTCTCGCCTATCTGCTCGATATCCGTCTTTGCCTTGGGTGCGCTTTCGGCAAATACTATCTCGTCATTGTCGGAATCATCGTTTTCGTTTTCCTTTTCCTTTTCCTTTTCAGCCTTAGCAGCTTCCGCACTGATCGTGGAGAGCTTGGCGATCTCCGAGGTCACGGAAAGCGCAGGCTGCTGAACAGGCTCCGCCTTGCCTACGGGTGTATAAGGATTATCGGGGATCGTGATCTCCATCGTGGAATCAAGTCTTGGAATGACCCGTGTTTCTTCTTTCTTTTTCTTTTCCTCGGCAAGCTTTTCATTTTTGAATATAACATTTTCGTCCGCCTTTTCAAACAATGACGGATCATACGGCTTTTTCTCGGGAGCAGGTTTTACAGAATCAGGCTCATCATCGACGAGAATAGCGTTCTTTGGCGTCTTTATTATCATTTTTCCGGCCTCGCCAAGATCCGAAACCTCGTCATCATCTGAATTTTCAAGCGCGGAATGGCGGTAGCGCGCTGCAACGATTATCATTATCGCAAATGTGATGAGCGCAATAAGCACGAAGGCGAATATCAGTATATAGCGGATATCAAGTTCATTTACTGTCGCGGTGGTAATATCCGAAACCTCCGCAGCGGTGCTCACGCCGTTGAATTCAACGGAATTCATGATCTTGTCAAGCAAAGCAAGCTGCTGCTCGCTGAGCTTGCCGTTATGCGACTGGAATGTTATTATAACATTCGTTC
The DNA here is from genome assembly GCA_902778175.1 of uncultured Ruminococcus sp. Lineage (GTDB taxonomy): Bacteria > Bacillota > Clostridia > Oscillospirales > Acutalibacteraceae > UBA1213. Next base: position 70,365 of record CACYWT010000019.1, read on the forward strand.
CGTTTACGATAGTATATTCCTGTTTGCCGTAAATATTGGTATCACCGGAGGTATATTCCATATCGAGGGTAAGGAACAATACATTATTATATGTATTTATTGAATTTCCCTTGGCGTAATCGTTTTTCATCAGTTCATCGATCACGTTCTGCAGTTCCTTTTCCGCAAGCGAGGAAAGGTTGCCTATTGCCTTTGTCCTGTCGGTTTTCAGTGTTGTAACGGTAATATCGTAGCTGAAATCCTTTGCAAAAGCCTTTATCACGGTATCATTCTCCGAGAAAGTCTTTTCGACCTCCTGCTTTGTCAGCTTGACTGCTGTGAGCGCAGGATCGTCCGGAGATATATCCGCAGTAAGGATATACATATTATCCGGCAGATCAATATGCATACCGATCTCCGGGATCTCACATTCGGTAAAGGTAATTTTATCGGGATCTGTTTCTTCCTTTGCGGAAGCCTGTGATGATTCCTGTTTGCTTTGTTCTTTTTCCTGGCTTTGTGCAGAGGCTTGCTGAGTCTGCGATGTCTGTGCGCCGCTTTCCTCATCGGGAACGGCTGAAACTGTCGCTGATACGGTCATTGCTATAACAACGGCAGCAAGAAATGCGCCGAATCTTTTTATCATACCAAAGATCTCCTCCCATACGTTCATTAATGCATAATTCATAATGCATAATGCATAATGGCATATATATTTAATTATACTTTAATCTTATCAAAATTACAAGTAAATTAAGAAAATACTTAAAACGATTGTGTGTCAATAATATATTTTACTTCAAGTTCCGGGCGGCGGAAAAAAGGACTGCCGTCTGACAGTCCTGAAAGATACAGATATTAAGATATATCAGAATTTACATTATCATAACTTATTTTGTCACTTGTCCCTTTCGGTATCTGCCAAAAAGAATCCCGTCATCAACATATTTGTCAGACTGGGAAACCCACATTGGAAATTTTCCTGTTGTCGCAGCAGTCTGTCCGTTAAGCATACCTGTATGAAACGAGATGTGCCGAAACTGTCTGAGTACAAGTTCCATTCTTGTATGCTCACAGTTTTCAGGACATTCATACAGCATTTCATCTGTAAGAGAATATCGTGGTGCAGGCGAAGGCAGTTTTCTGAGCTACATCGTGATGGTTGCTTTTGCTATTCATACCTGTTTTGGGTTGGGTATTGCTTTTTGCAATGTTCACCGAAAAGCGAAAGCCTGTGCCTGTTACCTACGCACTAAGCAGTAAATGCGGATACAGTTGGAAAATGAATGAAAAAAAGAAGAACAGAAAGCTGATTGCTGTTTCCGTTCTTCTGATTGTTATTGTTGCTATGGCTGTTCAGGTTTACTTGATGGGTAAGTATCAGGGGTGCTTTTAACAAAAAAGGACTGCCGTTTGACAGTCCTGAAAGACGTAGGTACTAAGAAAAATCAGAATTTATCTGATAAAGATTTTATATAATCACTTTTGTTTCCGTTCCAAAGACATATTGTGCATTTCCCGTCTTTGAAAATATGCTTACAATTTTCATATCCATATAACCAATAAGCGCATTCTGGACATAATTCTTCCATTTTAGACTTTGATTTTAGAAACTCACTGCCGCATTCTACACAAGTTCCAATTATATTATTCTCCATACTATCACCTATAAATTCCGATTTATCGCACTAACGATAGTTTGATTATAGCACACACAAACATAAAAAACCATATCTTTTTAAAAAAAATCCGGGGGCTTCAAGTCCCACAAGGAGTTGATGTAAATTGATTAAAGTTGAGCTGACAAAAAATATATTCAATCAGCGTGGCGGCGGTCTGTTCGGATTGAAGCCGATACAGTTGGTCTTTGCGGCAGTTGCCGTTGTGGTCGGCGGTCTGACTGTTATCGGTTGGATAGTCTTTATCGAAATGACTGTTATTATCGGTCTTGGCGTGGTGCGTCCGGGTGGGAAAAACCTTTTTTCTTTCCTGCTGTCATCACTAAAACCGGACACAAGATACTATTGTCGGGAGGAGGAAGAATTTGACAATGTTCTTTTGGAAGAAAAATAAGATAAATAAAAAGTATCTCGGTGCAAAAACAGTCGATGTCCCGAAAACCGCACAGAAAACAATACCCTTTCAGGAGGCTTATGAAAACGGGCTGTTCCTGAACTATGACGGCAGTGAACTATGACGGCAGTTATTCGCTGATTTTCAGCTTTGAGAATATCGACTATTCGCTGTTCCGTGATGAAGAAAAGCAGGAGATCTACAAGAAATATACTCAGCTCATCAATACGATACCGACAGATATTCATTTTCAGGAATTTCTGATGAATACCGATATTGATACGGGAACACTGACTGAAACTCTGCTTTCGGCTTCTTACGATTATCCTGAAATATCGGACGATTATAACAGCATATACACAGCCTTTCTGATGACGTCATCACAGTGGGACGGCGATTTGGAAGTGCTTGCAAATGCAAAAACGCCCGTCTATTTAGCAACAGGCAAAAACGACAGCTACTACGGCTCTCAACCGCTGAAAAACGCTTACAACAAGCTGCGCGGCATATACGAATCACAGGGCTTGACCGAAACAGAGATTGATAAAATCCTCGTTCTCGACGTAAAAGACCGGCGGCATGGCTTTTGCACATGATGAAACGATAATGAATTGGCTGTTCAAAAATCATTCCACATAAATGCGCGAAAAGATATATGATAAGATAAAGAGAACTCCGGCTCGATCACTGAGTCGGAGTTTTACTCTTTTTTGAAATAACATAGACTTATCTTGCAACTACAATCGTCAGCATTACGAGATCATCATCACCTGTATTAATGATAGTATGCTCTGATCCTTTCGGGCAGATATGCATAATTCCAGCCGAGAGCTTTTCTTCCGCACCGTCACAAATCGCTTTGCCTGTTCCCGATATAATATAATTCATATCATCGCCGGAGCTTTGCATATGTAAGCCGATGCTTCCGCCGGCGTGGATCACTGTCGATATAATCCGGTACTTTTCATCGTTATACATTCTCACGGTCATTTGACCCGTACCGTTGTTCATTCCCGGTATTGTCATTTCCTTCAGTCCATTAAAGTTTATGATCATTTTGCACCTCTATCTGTTAATTATTTCGGAACGAACGGAGTTGAAAAACGCCGCGTACTTCTTCTTATCCTCATTACGGCAAGCTATATAAAAGGTGTAGCGTGCCTTTTCCTCGTTGATTGGAATAGCAATTCGTCTGTTTGGCGTGCCGCTTGCTTTGAGAATGACATCAGACGAAAAAGCAGGATAATCGGTGTTCATCACCAGGTCGGCAAAAGTCTCGCGGTCAGGCTGTATCAGGAAAGTAGTGTCAGCCATATATTCCTCGCACACGCTTTTCCAAAAGCCGATATGCTGATAAAGCAGGAATTTTTCTCCTGCAAGATCACTGAATTTTACGCTCTCTTTCTCGGCAAGTCGATGGCTCTCAGGTACAACGATATAAAGGTGTTCGGTTGTATAACGCTGAAAGAACAGTCCGCTGTTCTCAATAGGCGCGCGGACGATGCCGATCTGATATGTTCCGTTTTGCATACCATCCAGCAGCTTTTCGCCGTAGACAAGTTCCGAGGAAATCGTCATATCTCCGAAATGGTCTTGCAAAATCGGCATAAGGTCGGTCATTGGCTGCGGTGCGCACGCGCCGATACGGATACTGTGAAGGCTGCGGTCAAAGGCAATCACGCGGCTCACCATTTCTTTATTCTGGTTCACCTGCGACTGCGCCAATGCCGCGGCAAGCTGACCTGTTTCGCTCAGCGAGATTTTCTTGCTCTCGCGCACAAAGAGCTTAACGCCTAAATCGTCCTCTAACTTCTTCATCGAACGTGAAAGCGCAGGCTGGCTGATGTGCAGCGCCTCCGCCGCCTTTGACAGTGTGCCGTACTGTGCGAAAGCCGCTAACTGTTCGAGTAAATAAATCTCAATCATATTATCACCCAAATATAATTATTAGTTATATTTATATAAACAATCGGTATTTTACTTTTCCTCTATTTTATCATATAATTTAAGCATAGGCAAGTAGTAAATCATATAAATTATTATGATAGGAGTGAATCGAATGAAACCGCTCACACAAGCGATTTCCTGCTTTCTCTGCTGTCTGCTGACGATGCTGACCTTGTGCGGTTGTCAGACCGAGGCGGCAAATAACAATGATAATCAAGATGATAAAAAATTACTCGGCGAGCCGATCAGCGCTCGGAATAATCAAGGAGATGAACCTTTCACTTTGGAGCAAACAGGTATGACAAATAAAGTGCCCTCGTCCTATTTAAGCGCGGCGTCGCAGGGCGGTACGGTTCGGGAGATAAAGTATCATTCAAAAGACTACGCCGGAAACGGCGGCGACATCACCAAGCAAGCGTTTGTCTATCTGCCCTACGGCTATGATGATGGCGACAGCGATACCCGGTACAACATTCTCTATTTAATGCACGGCTGGGGCGGTCACGCAGGCGAATACTTTGAGTATGCCAACATCAAAAACATCTTTGACAATATGATTGCAAACGGAGATATCGAGCCGCTGATTGTCGTATCCGCGACCTTCTATCACGATAACAGCGACAGGGATTTCGGCAGCTCCGAGAGGGAGCTGAGAGCCTTCCACAATGACTTTGAAAAGCACCTGATGCCTGCGGTCGAAGGACAGTTCCACACCTACGCAAAATCCACCTCTGCCGAGGATATGAAAGCCTCGCGCGACCACCGTGCTTTCGGCGGCTTCTCACTCGGCTCGGTCACGACCTGGCTGCAATTCTGCTATGATTACGACTATATCCGCTACTTCCTGCCGATGAGCGGCTCAAGCTGGTACTACGGCACCTACGGTGATTTTCAGATTGAGAAAAATGTCAATTTCATCGAATCGCTGGCGGAGGACAACGACCTCGACAGCCGCGGTTACTTCATCTATCACGCCGTCGGCACACAGGATCAGGTCAAGAGCCAGTCGATCGATATGGCGAACGAAATGCTCAGCCGTGAGATCTTCACCCCGAACCACTATGTGTTCTATCAAAAAGAGGGCGGCGTTCACGACCACTACGCCGTGCGCGAGTTTATCTATAATGCCCTGCCGTATTTCTTCACTAAACAAAACACAGCTCCTGCTGATCAGGAATACTTCAATAAGGATACGGCGATCTCTGAGGTGCAGAGTGACCCTGCCTTCGGCAATTACGGTCGGTTGATCTTTCCTGTCAACAGCGGTTATTACTCCGGCTCGACACTCGGCGATCTGTCGCTGACTTGGTATAATTATATCGACCCCGATAAGACCGTAGAGATCGCAAACTACATGAAGAACCGCGCGGTACAGGGTGACACCATCTTCTACGACATCTATACGGACGCGGAGAAATCCGCCGATCCCGCTAAGAATAATACCGGACTGTTTTTCTTCAAGGGCGAAAAAAACAAGCCGTTTGCCATCTGTAACGCAGGCGGCGGCTTCGCATACGTCGGCGCGATGCACGACAGTTTTCCTCATGCGCTGGAGCTGAGCAAGATGGGCTACAACGCTTTTGCGCTGATCTACCGTCCCGGCTCACAAACAGCCTGCGAGGATTTAGCGAGAGCGATCGCGTTCATCCATGAACACGCGGATGAGCTGGAAGTCAGTACCGAGAACTACTCTCTCTGGGGCGATTCGGCAGGCGCGAGGATGGCGGCGTGGCTCGGCACATACGGGACAACAGCCTTTGGTGAAAAATCCTATCCCAAGCCCGCGGCAGTCATCATGCAGTACACGGGACTGAGCGAAGTGACAGGCAACGAGCCGCCGACCTATAACTGTGTCGGAACAAGCGACGGAATCGCCAATTACCGCACCATGCAGAACCGTATCAACGGAATAAAAGCGAACAGCACGGACGCTCAGATCGAGATATTCAGCGGACTTCCGCACGGCTTCGGCTTAGGCACAGGCACGGTCGCCGAGGGGTGGATTGACAATGCTGTTGCGTTCTGGGAAAGGCAAATATAACTAAAAGTTATATTTATATAAACAAACGGCATTTTACTTTCTCTGATATTTACTATATAATATAACCATAGCAAAAACAATAAATATAAATGAGGTAACAAAATGAAAAACTTGGTTTTATACTTTTCGGTTTACAAGACCACCAAAGCAGTCGCAACAGAGATCGCAAAGCAAACAGACGCGGATTTGGTGGAGATCGAACCGGTCAAACCTTATGACGGCGACCGCAGCCACTACAACGCTCTCGCGCGTTACGCCAAAAAAGAGCATGACGAGGATATGCGCCCGGCAATCAAGAACAAAATCGACATAAGCGGCTATGACAACATCTTCATCGGCTATCCGATGTGGTGGTACACTTTCCCGATGATCATCTACACGCTCTTTGACGAGCTCGATTTTTCGGGTAAGACGATCATCCCATTCAACACGCATATGGGCTCATCCGACGGCGGCACCTACCGCACGATAGCCGAGCTCGAACCAAACGCGAAGATCCTCAAAGGCTTGCCGATCGAGATGTCCGAAGCCGAGCGCGGTTGTGCGGATAAGGTAGAAAAATGGCTCAACAGTCTGAAAGTAAAGGAGAGAAGCGCATGAATAACTTTACCTACAGTTATCCCGTGAAGGTCTGTTTCGGCGATGGCGTTGCCAAAGACAGCCTCAAAGCGGAGCTGCAGAAATACGGAAAGAATATCCTGTTTGCCTACGGCGGCGGAGCGATCAAACGGGTCGGCATTTATGACGAGATCATCGCCGTTCTGAATGAGTGCGGAAAGGTCGTTACCGAGTTCTCGGGCATTATGAGCAACCCGACCTACACAAAGGTGCAGGAGGGCGCAAGGCTCGCTAAAGATAACAAGGTTGATTTTATCCTCGCTGTCGGCGGCGGTTCGGTCATTGACTGCTGTAAGATCGTATCGGCGCAGGCAAAGCTCGATCAAGATATCTGGGATTTTGAATACCAACAACACGGCTTGCCGACTGAATATATCCCCATGGGAGCGGTCGTTAGCGCCTTTGGCACAGGCGCTGAGATGAACAACGGCGCAGTCATCACCAATGAAGTCTTGAAGCAAAAATCTCCCTTATGGGGCGCGTTTTACGACTTCGCTGTCCTCGACGTCGGCTACACTATGACCATGCCGCAAAAGCAGGTCATCTCCGGCTCGTTCGACACCCTCAGCCACTGCATGGAAACCTACTTCGGCTCGCCGAGAGAAACAAACCTCAGCGATGAGATCAACGAGGCGGTTATGCGCAACGTCATTAAGAATATGCGTGCAACGCTCAAAAATCCCGATGAGAAATTCGTCCGCTCCGAACTGATTTGGGCGGCGGCGATGGGCGAAAACGGTATTTTGAAGCTCGGCAAGGTCACCGATTTCCAGTGCCATATGCTGGAGCATCAGCTCGGCGCGTACACCGACTGCAATCACGGCTTCGGTTTGGCGGTTATTCACCCCGTACTCTACAGACATATCTACAAAAGCGCAGTCAGCCAATTCGCTAAGTTCGCCGTGAATGTCTGGGGCGTAAAACCCGACGGCAAAACGGAAGACGAAGTCGCCATAGAGGGAATCAACGCCCTCGCCGATTTTATCAAGGAAATGGGCTTGCCTACCACATTCAGCGAAATGGGTATCACCGATACCGACTGGAAATCGATCGCTGATTCCACCATCATCACCGGCGGCTGCTGCAAGAAGCTCACTAAAGAAGAATTATTAAACATTCTGATTGAATGCAAATAGAAAAGGAGAATGATTATGAATTACATTACACTGAATAACGGAACAAAAATGCCTCTCGAAGGCTTCGGCGTCTTTCAGATTCCCGATCCCATCGAATGTGAACAGGTTGTCTATAACGCAATCAAGACCGGCTACCGCCTGCTCGACACCGCCGCAGCGTATATGAATGAAGAAGCGCTCGGCAAAGCTGTTGCGCGCGCTATCACTGACGGCATCGTTACCCGCGACGAGCTGTTCATCACCACCAAGGTTTGGGTACAGGATCAGAAGAATGTGGAAACCGCCTATGAAGCGGTCAAAACATCTCTCGCAAACCTGAATCTGACCTATGTCGATTTGGTACTTCTTCACCAACCGATGGGTGACTACTTTGCCGCCTACAGAGGAATCACAAAAGCCTACAAGGAGGGCTTGACAAAGGCAATCGGCGTGGCGAATTTCTATCCCGCAATTCTCGCCAACTTCTGTGAGAATGTCGAGGTGATCCCTGCCGTCAATCAGGTTGAGCTGCACCCGTTCTTTGTACAGGCTAATGCGCTTGAAACGATGAAGGAATACGGCGTTGCGCCGCAAGCGTGGGGACCGCTCGCAGAGGGTAAGCACGGTATCTTTACCGACCCCGAAATCAAGGCAATAGGCGACAAATACGGCAAATCGAACGCACAGATTGTGCTCCGCTGGAACGCTCAGCGCGGCGTGTCGATTATCCCGAAGTCCGTCAAGGTCGAGCGTATGGAGCAAAACATTGACATCTGGGATTTTGAACTGACCGAAGAAGAGATGGCGGCAGTCGCGGCGAAAGACCTCGGTCACAGTGAGATTGTCAACCACGATGATCCGGGTTTTGCTAAAGCACTTAACAGCATGAAAATCCATGAATGAGGAATAGCTATGAAACACAGATTATTAGGTAAGAATTTTGAAGTCAGCGCCGTCGGATTAGGCTGTATGGGCATGAGCCACGCCTACGGCAGCGCACCGGATAAAAAGGAAATGACAGAGCTTTTGGCACAGGCTGTGGATTTAGGTTACATTTTTTTGATACCGTCACAAGAGGGGGCGAAAGCTATCATGTTATTCAGGTGCTGACGGAAAGTGTCGGCGATAATTATATCGCACACTTGCGTGAGAATCGTATTTCTTATATTTTCGCAGGCAAAGCCGCACTGGATATTCCGCTTGCTCTGAAAAAGCTGAAAGACTTGTTCTCGATCAATACCGTCATGCTCTCGGGCGGCGGTGCGATAAACTGGTCATTCTTACAGGCAGGCTGTATTGATGAACTCAGCCTTTTGATTGCTCCTTCAACAGACGGTCTGCGCGATACTGCGACCACCTTTGACCGATCCTCTTTTATGCCGGACGGTGTTCCTGTCGGATTCATTTTGAAAGAAGCAAAACGTGTCCAGTCTAATGGCGTATGGCTGATATACGAACCGAATAACATCAAAAGATTAATCGGAGGTAATGATAATGACACTCAAAAGGACGCTTGGCATCGTACTGGTATTCGTACTCCTGTTCTCACTTGGAGCTTGTGCAAATAACAACACATCCGATCAAACACAGACTTCTTCACAGAGCGCTACAACAGCATCCAATGAAAATCCGGCAACTGCTGAGGAAAATACCGCAAGTGGCAAAAAAGCGATCGTCGTCTATTTCTCCGGCTCGGGCAACACAAAGCGCGTCGCAGAGCTGGTCGCCAATGAAACCGGCTCCGAGCTGTTTGAGCTTGTACCGACAACCCCTTACACCGATGACGATCTGAACTGGCGCGACGAGAACAGCAGAGTTCAGAAAGAGCATAACGATCCTTCGCTTCAAAATATTGAACTCACATCAACTACTGTTCCCGATTGGGAAAGCTATGACACAGTCCTTTTCGGCTATCCTCTCTGGTGGCGCGAGGCGGCGTGGCCTGTCAACAGCTTTGTCAAAGGCAACGACTTCTCCGGAAAAACGATCATTCCGTTCTGCACATCTACCAGCGACGGTATCGGCGACAGCGGCAGCAAGCTTGCTCAGATGGCAGGAACAGGCACATGGCAGGAAGGTATGCGCTTCCCCGAAAACGATGACAAGAGCTCCATCAGAGAATGGGCAAAGTCATTGAATCTTATATAATCAACAACAGCCTGATGACTTCATCTGAAATCATCAGGCTGTTCTTATGTGTAAATCAATTCTGCGTTCACTATTTCCTGTGCTCTGTTGTAAATATTGTTCATTCGCTGTCTCGCCTGTCGGCTCGGTCGGCGCTTCTGCCTGCGGCAGAGGTCTCCACCGGAGACCCGCGCCCCACAGCATTTGATTATCTGCTTTGAGTTGTTCGGTAACGCCTTCTTTTTCGGCAACCGTTCCATTCAAGACTGTAAAACCACCTGTGCCGGCAGTGGCACGAATGTCACTCCAATCGGTTATTTTTCAAAGATGTATTAATGTCCAATCATTCGCTTTTTATGGTAATGACAATTATTATCAAGAGTGTTATAATATGTATGAGGTGATGATCTATGAATATTGTAAAAACAGGAGAGTTTATTGCAAAATTAAGAAAAGAAAAGGGCTTAACACAAGAACAGTTTGGAGATAAGATGGGTGTGACCAATAAAACAGTATCTCGTTGGGAAACGGGAAAATACCTTCCACCCGCTGATGTTCTTCTCTTAATGAGTGAGTTATTTGATGTAAGCATCAATGAACTGCTTACAGGGCAAAGATTGACAGATAAGGAATACAAACAAACTGCTGAAAAAAATCTGACGGAAGTAATCAGAAGCAGTAGTTTCACCATTAAGGATGAAATTATTTTCTTTAAGAAAAAATGGTTGAAAGACCATATTTTTTATATGATTCTGATAGGAATATGTGTTTTGGGAGTATTGGTTGCTGGTATTATTTTTCATAACCCAATTCTATGCTCGGCTTCTGTTATCCTATTGCTTTTGGGACACATATGGAGATATAATTCAATGATGGCTTATGTAGAGAAGCATGTATACGATAAATAGGTATTATATCTAATAAAATATTTGACTTACATAACAATATTCAAGGACTGCAGAACAGAGCAGTCCTTCTTGTGTTCTCTCAAAGTTCCACAACCGGACAGCCCTTGCTGCGAAGGTAGTAGATCTCGTCCTCGGCGGCGATGCGGACGGTTGACATATCATACTTCTTGAAGTGTTCCTCTGCCTGTTCTTCTCTGTCGCACAGAGCAAGAGCTGTATGG